>RECK01000359.1 GCA_007694055.1 Wenzhouxiangella sp. | reverse complement strand
CCTAGCGTCCTGCTGGCTGATTTCCGATGTTCCGAGGGTTGCCGGCTTGCAAGAATACCGGCATGACTTATCCACGCAGCCATCTGGTTTCCGAAGACGAGCCTGGTTTCTACCATGTCGTAACCCGTTGTGTCCGACGGGCGTTTCTGTGTGGCAAAGACAAGTTGACCGGGCAGTGCTTCGAGCATCGACGGCAATGGATGGAGGCGAGGATTATCGAGCTGTCAGAGTGCTTTGCCGTGTCGGTGTATGCGTGGGCGGCGATGAGCAACCACGCGCACGTCGTCCTACATGTCGATCCCGGCCACGCGCAGTCATGGAGCGACGAGGAAATCGCCCGGCGCTGGTTGACGGCCTTTCCGGGTTCGCTAAAACATGACGACAGCGAAGAACTCGCAGAGATCCGGAAGCTGGCCATCACCGGCGATCCGGAACGACTGGCAGAACTGAGAAAACGCCTTGGAAGTCTGAGCTGGTTCATGAAGGCGCTCAACGAGCCCATCGCCCGACGCGCCAATCGTGAGGATGGCTGCAAGGGGAAATTTTGGGAAAGTCGCTTCAAATGTCAGGCACTGCTGGAGCCCCATGCCGTGCTGTCATGCATGGCCTACGTGGACCTGAATCCGGCCCGAGCGGCCATGTGCGACACCCTGGCCGACTCCGATTTTACCTCTATTCAACGCCGGCTACGCGAGCGCGATCGCTTGTCGGCCAAGATCAGCCCGGGCCGGTCATTACTGGATCGCCCCCTGAAACCGGTCGCGGGGCTGGATGCCAACGCCCTGATGGGTATGACCGAATCCAGCTACATCGAACTGGTACAGTGGACCGGCGAACAGGCCCGCTCCGACAAAGGTGGCAAACTCAAGCCCTTGGCAGAAGGCAAGCGTGCAGCACCCGCCGATATATGGCATGTAGCAAACCACCCGAAGGCATGGATACATCAGGTTCAGGGCACTGAGAACATCTACTACCGCGCCATTGGCTCGGCCGAGGCCTTGATGGCCAAGGCCGAAGAACTCGGTCAGGCCTGGATGAAAGGCATGGCCAGCGAATTAGCAAGAAAAATCCTGCGCGAACGACCTACCTGACTGAAATTCTCAAGCACTTGACGACAAAACCGGCTCGCTCCGGGGCTTGTCGTGCCTGGCGCAACAGTTTTTTCGGCTATTGCGGTGCCCACCGACGGTTATGGCGAATCTCCGGCAAAATTCGAAGTCAGCCAGGGCGCTGAAGGCCCCAAAAACCACCCATGAGCGGCTGGCGGAGTGTCTCAGATCGTGCATGTCCCGTTTCTCTCGTGTCCTGCGCTTCAAGCGCGGCGGCGGCCTGGACGTCTTTCCATTCGTCTCTTAACGGGTCGATGACGGTGGGCAAAACCAGGCGTTCGACGTAGGCGCGGGGTGTGTAGTGGGCGCCGAGTTTGTGGCGGACTTCCGGGTCCAGGGCGCGCTCTAACAAGGTGCCGAAGATGGCTGGTTCGACTTCGCTCCAGTCGTGGCGGGCGGCGTCGATGAGCAGGCCGATCTGTTCGGCGTTGAGCGGGATGGGGTTGATGTCGGTGAACAGGTTGCCGTTGAAGCGCAGGATCTGTTCGTTGAGCACGCCGCTGTAGCCGCCGGTATTCATGGTCTCCCACAACTGGCGCATGGCATGCGGGAAGTTGTCGGGGGATTTCTGCAGGCGTTTTAGCAGGTTGATGTAGGCATCGGCGGGCAGCAGGCCGACGTCTTCGCAGAACATGGTGAACAGGCAGCGCTTGATGAAATGCGCGACGCGTTCGACCTCAAAGTCGTCACGCTCCAGCGCGCGGGCGAGCTGGGCCAGGGTCTTTGAGAGTTCGCGGGTGACGCGGGCGGCACGCTTGGACGGGTCGAGGCTGTCGGGATCGGTCCAGATGCGCCGGATGCGGTCCTGGATGTGGGGCTCGCGCAGGTCTTCCAATTGAATGCGGTGCGAGCGCGGGTCCGGGAACGGGACGTAGGTGGCGCCGGAGCGGGTGAACTCGGCATAGACTTCGATGGTCTTGCCGACATCGCAGGTGAGCAGAAACGGTGGTCTGTTATCTTTTGCCGGCAGCGCGCGGATGTAGGTGTCGGCTTGCGCTGCGGCGCGCAGCATGGCCTTGTCCCAGCGGCTGGAGGCGTGTTGTTCGGAAACGCGCTTGGCTTCAAGAACGAAGTGGCCGCGTTTGTACAGGTCAATGTAGCCGCGGGTGGTGGAGCCGTCGGGATGGTGGATGTCGACGCGGCGTTCGAAGACGTAGCTGTTGTCGGCCTCGTCCTCGCCGGCCGGCTCGGGGCCGGGCAGGGCCAGCAGTTGGCACAGTTCGGTCAGGAAGAGTTGGTAGTTGGCGCGCTCCTTGCCGCCGCTGTCGTGCCAGCGTTGGATAAACTGTTCGGTGGCCGCTGTGTCCGGTCCGGAGCTGTCGTTCATGAATGGTGCTGCCTGTCCCCTTGGTGCTGAATCGAGGGTAGCAGGATTGGGGGGAGGAATACAGTCTCCCTGACCGCCGTACCGGCGCCCTTTTCGACTCAGGTGGCCACGGCTGCCAAGGTGCCCATGCCGATAATGAAAAATAGGGCAAGAAATGAATCAAGCAATTTGCCCTTGTCTTCCCGTTCTTTATAAGTTGCGAAGGCTTCGGAAATGTTCAGGGTAAAAAAATAGCGGTTCAGGTAAAAGAATCTGATTGGAATCAGCAGCAGCGCGATAAATACAACGACGTACAACATGCAAACTCTCCTCCATGTTCGGTCCAGTCGACTTCCCGCTCGATTACAATCCAGTTTACCGAAACCAGAGCGTTCTGATTTGGCCAGCATTTGCTCAGGCCCATGGTTGGCAAGCTGGCAGAGGCGGGGGTTGCAGCGGGCGACCAATCGGGATGCGGGAGATGCCGAGCCGCTGACCGGTGAATCAATCGCGTCCGCTCCCCTTACATCGGACCAAAAGTCGGTTCCCGCCGATCGCCACGGGCAGATACCGAACCTGGCAAGTGGTCTGGATCAGGCTTGGGCATAATCAGGTCCTGAATTTGATTTCTGATTTCAGCGATCTGGTAGGCCCTCGCCGCCCTGACCCGCAAAAGCGGCAGCCCGCCCGACTCACAGGCAGCCTCCACCAGCCGATCTCGTTTGCGCCGATTGGCTTTCGCATGGCTCTTGTCATCCAACTCCACTGCCAGCTTCACTGCGCAATCCGCTGGATCACAAAGCACAAAATCAAAATGCTTGGCCGATATGGCATTGAACGCACTTTGCCAGCGCGATCGGCTCAGGCCCTTTTGAGGTGTGAGTACATCGGCGATGCGAACCTTGGCGAATACGCGCCAGTCCTCGCCTGCAGCTTGGGTCAGCACACCGAAGAAGGATCGTTCAGCCGGGGAGAGGAGTTCGGTCAGGCGGTAAGCGACCGGTTGCTGGGGCGTGAAATGTCGAAGCAGGAGCGGGTACCAGCGCCATCGTCCTGAGCAGACGCTGCTCTACCGGATTGTCGAGCGGC
>RECK01000392.1 GCA_007694055.1 Wenzhouxiangella sp. | reverse complement strand
TGCCCCTACCCAATCAATCCTCACCCCATCTGCCCGCAAACCGGCCGTGCCACCCGACGCTTGAACCCGGCCGCGTGGGGCCGGGCTACGTGGATGGCGGGTCGATCAGGCCTGTTGCAGCCAAACGCATCGACCGTCGCTGGCTTCCTGGATGGCGTCCAGGCGCTGCTGGTGGGCGGCGATTTCCTCTTCGCTGGCCGTGACGACCCTGAGACGTGAAAGGTCCAGGCCGGTCACCACCTCACCCTCCACGCCATCACCCTCCCCGGCCAGGTCCAGGCACAAATCAACCTGGCCGCCGGTCATGGCCAGGTAAACCTCGGCCAGGATCTCGGCATCCAGCAACGCGCCGTGCAACTCGCGGTTGGCGTTGTCGACATCGTAACGCTTGCACAGCGCATCCAGGCTGTTGCGCTGCCCAGGATGCATTTCGCGCGCCAGCGCCAGGGTGTCGAGCACACTGGCAACGTCCTCAACGCGCCTGACCTCGCCTTCGCCCAAGCGCTCGAGCTCCGAGTTCAGAAAGCCGACATCGAACGAAGCGTTGTGAATGATCAACTCGGCATCGCGAACAAACCCGAGAAAATCGTCCAGAATGTCGACAAACTTGGGCTTGTCGGCCAGGAAATCATCGGTAATGCCATGCACCTCCATCGCCCCGCCCTCGACCTCGCGCTCGGGGTTCAGGTAAACGTGGAAGTTACGCCCGGTCAAGCGTCGCTCGACCAGTTCAACACAGCCAATTTCGATGATGCGGTGGCCGTCGCGGTGTTCCAGGCCCGTTGTTTCCGTATCCAGCACAACCTGTCGCATTTGAATCCCTTGGCTCAAAAATCAAAAACTTTATTTCGCGCAGAGACGCCGAGCCCGTTACCGGACGCGTTGTCGCGCAGCAAACCGGGAAAGCTCAAGCACTAAAAGCGAAACCGGGGAACCACGGCAGACACGGAAAACACGGAATGGGCTGAATAAGGTTTCCGTGTCTTCAGTGTCTTCAGTGTCTTCAGTGTCTTCCGTGGCCACAAGGTTTCCCCTTTGTATTTTTAATTTATAAAACAATAGGTTACAATATTTTCGACATCAGATAACCTTTCCCTCTTTCCCCCTGCGCCCCTGCGTCTCTGCGCGAGATCATCTTTCGTTTTTCTCGTTACAAAACTGCTTTCGCAGCCGTACTGGCCAGTTCGTCGGCGCGTTCGTTTTCCGGGTGGCCACTATGGCCCTTGACCCAGTGCCAGCGCACCTCGTGGCGGGCAACCGCGGCGTCCAGGCGCTTCCACAAATCGTCATTCTTGACCGGCTTTTTCGAAGCCGTCCGCCAGCCATTGCGCTTCCAGTTGGCCATCCATTCCAGCATGCCCTTGCGCACGTACTGCGAATCGGTGGTCAAGTCCACCACCGACGGCCGTTTCAGTGCTTCCAGTGCCTGGATCGCCGCCATCAGCTCCATTCGATTATTGGTGGTTGCGGCCTCGCCGCCGGAAAGCTCGCGCTCATGCCCGTTCCAGCGCAACAGGGCACCCCAGCCGCCCGGGCCCGGGTTACCCAGGCAGGCGCCATCAGTCCAGACTCTGATCGGTTCACTCATGCTGCGCGACACAAACTGACCTGTGCCGAACCGGTCGCCAACTGCGGCCGACGGAACTTGATCGGCTCGACCCGGGCCGGGCGCCGGGGCTTGTGAGCCACCAGCACCAGCACCGAGGTCAACCCCGGCACCAGGCCGCGCCACCGCCCGGCCGAGGGCACGCTCAGGCTCAGCGAATGGCGGGCATGCAGCACCTGGAAATGGGGCCAGCTGGGCAGGCGCAAGGCCGAACGCCCCAACTCCTGCCAGGCGCGACGATGCCAGGGATTGGCCGATACCGAAACCAGCAAGCCCCCCGGCTTGAGCACGCGCAGCACTTCATCAAGCGGGTCGACCGACAGCCCCGGCTGCCAGACATGGCGCAGCAGAACCGCCGGCACTGCATCATCATCCAGCGGTAACTCGTCAAGACGGCAACGAAACGGCCAGCAGGCGGCATCTCGATCGAACAACAGTCGCGAGCGGTCCACGTCCAATGCGGGCGACGGCGCGGTAACCGGTGCAATCTCCAGCAGCCACTCGGGCAAGGGATCGCCCAGGGCGGCCGGAACCAACGCATTTTCGGCTGACTGCAGGCTGGTGAAACCGGCGATGCTCATGGACTCGCTAGAATGGGGAATGAACCCTTGGAAGGATAACCGAAAGGAAGCCAACATGCCGTTGTCCATAACAGCTATTCCGGCGTTTGAAACGAATTACATCTGGGCCCTGCACAACGGTCGCGACTGCGTGCTGGTCGACCCTGGCTCCAGCGCCGAACCCATGGCCTTCCTGCAAAGCCATGGCCTCACGCTCTGCGCCCTGCTCCTGACCCACCACCACCACGACCACATCGGCGGCGCCGACGACATCCTGGCCCGCCACCCGGTGCCGGTCTGGGGGCCGGTCGATCCGCGCATCCCCCAGGTCAATCGCCCGGTCAGCGAAGGAGACCAGGCGCTGGTACCCGAACTCGAGCTCCAGCTCGACGTCCTCGAAACCCCGGGTCATACCACCACCCACATCGTCTTCCACAACGACGAGATGCTGCTGGCCGGCGACACCCTGTTTTCCATCGGCTGTGGCCGCCTGTTCGAAGGCACCCCGGCACAGATGCAGGCCTCGCTGGACAAGCTCGCCGCCCTGCCCGACCAGGTCAAGGTCTATTGCGCCCACGAGTACACCCTGGACAACTGCCGCTTTGCACTGGCTGTGGAGCCGGACAACCCTGCCCTGCAGGCACGCGCCGAGCAGGCCGGTCAACTGCGCAAGTCGAGCCACATCACCCTGCCATCCACCCTGGGCGAGGAACGGGCCGCCAATCCCTTTCTGCGAACCCGCGAAGCGGACGTGATCGACGCCGCCAACCGGCGTGAACCCGGCACGGGCCAGGATCCGGCAGCCGTTTTCGGCGCTATCCGCCGCTGGAAGGATACGTTCTAGAACACGAGAGTGACCGGCCGTTCATGGCTCGAACCGGTCCTGGAAAATCAGCCCAGGGTCATCGGGCACGATGCAGTCGGGAAAGTTTTCCGCGATACGTGCATTCATCAAGTCAGCCACGGCCGGTGCCAGCACCAGCGCGTTCTGGCCGCAATTGGCCCCGGCAGGCGGTCCGAACTGGCAGTAACTCATCAAGGTCCCTGTGCCTGAGGACGGGCAACTGACCGGCCCGCTGTAGCATCCAGGCTCGGCGTTGAAGCAGGTGTCGACCGGCGGGTTGTAGCAGTGGGTGTGCCGCGAGCCGAAGTTATGGCCGATCTCGTGCGCGAAGACGCGCACACTGAAGACCTGCCCGATGTTCGAGCCATAGAACAATTGGTTGGCGCTGTAGCTGCCGCCAACGCCGGCATTGTTGCAATAACTGTTCACCCAGGCGATGCCCGATGCACTGGTCGAGGCGCTGGATCGACCTGATATCAGCGCAGCGTGTGTGCGTGCCACACCTGCCAGGTT
>RECK01000054.1 GCA_007694055.1 Wenzhouxiangella sp. | reverse complement strand
CAGGCAATGATCTGGACCGCGCCCCCACAATTCGGACAGGTCTCCACGTCAATCTCGAAAACCCGCTTGAGGCGCTTCGCCCATCGCATCGCCGAGCGTTGCTCAGCCGTCGTGCGATCTTCGGTTTGGGTTGGCTTTGTGGGCGTCGCACCCCGGCCCCGGCGGGCTGGCGTGATCCGGGCACGATGGGGGCTATTGGGTGCGAACACCCCATGGAAGCGAGTGAGATTCAGGCGGGGCGGTGGTACGAGAGCCGCCAGCCGGGCGATGAAATCCAGCGGCTCGAAAATCACATGCGTCGTCCCTTCGCGGTAGTCATGCCGGTGCGCACGTAGCCGGGGTGGAGCAGTCCGACGACGATGCCGCGGTCTTTCAGCTCGTGGGCTAGCAATACGCCGGCGGTGTTGACCGCGGCTTTCGACATCCGGTAGGCGTACTGGCCGCCGGAGGTGTTGTCGGCGATCGAGCCCATCCGCGAGGTGATGATGACGACTTTCGCGCCCTCGTTGAGATGGCCGAGTAGCGCTCGGGTGAGGCGCAGCGGAGCGAGTGAGTTGACCTCGAACTGCAGGCGAAAATCGTCGAGCTGGTCTTCGATCCCGTCCATGCTGGACGAGCGCAGCACGCCGGCGTTGTTGATCAGGAGATCCAGGCGGGTGCCTTCCAATCGACTGGCCAGCGCTTCCAGATCGGCGCGGTCGGTCAGTTCGATGCCGGACTCGATACGTATGCCCAGTGCTTCCAGTTCGTCAGAGGGCTGCCGGCAGATCGCGATAATCTTGTACCGGACCTGCTTGAGCTGTCGAGCCAGTTCCAGTCCAATGCCTCGGTTGGCGCCGGTGATCAATACGTGTTGCATGGTGTTGGACTCCTTGAGATTCTCGAAAGGTCACTCCTTCCGATTCCCGCGCATCTGGCGTTCTCTTCTGTGGAAGGCCTCGCTTCCAGAAGCTTAGCAAGTCAGGACCGGATGCGTTGGCAGCTTTTTTCACGCGTTGCCGTATTAAGGGGGAGCCTTTTCGAGGATGCTGATCCCGCCATGACACCGAGCGACTTCTCCCGGATTCGAGCAGTTTTCACCGTTGGCCTTTTCGCGTGGATCATGCTGGTCATGAGCCCGGCGGCCGTGGCCAGTTCGCTGATCCTGGTTGGCACTGATCCGAATTGTGACACGGCCAATCTGCAGCAAGCCGTCAGCAACGTCAGCAATGGCGGCACGGTCCTGATCGCCAACAACCAGTCCTACGACGGCGTGGCACTCGAGATCGCGCAGAAATCGCTGACGTTGGTCGGCGGCTACGAGTCCTGCTCCAGCCTTAACCCGTCCGACCGCACCGTTCTTGGCCGCGACACCAGCCGAGCGATCAATATCGCATTCGGGACCAGCACCTACGAAGTCAATCTGTCGAACCTCGAGATCACGGGCGTTGTCGGCAGCGGCGATGGAGCCGCCATCCGGCTCGGCAATCGCACCCATCTGACGCTGGATAACGTCCTGATCCATGGCAATACCACCAGCGGTCGCGGCGGCGCGATCTATATGAACGGGCCCATCGGCCAACGCGTCTCGGTGGATTTTCCCGGCACCGAGATCACTAACAACCAGGCGCGCCTGGGCGGCGCCATCTACTGCGAGGAGTCGTCGGGCACGATTCGGGGTGGAATGGTTGACCTCAACGCCGTACTGATCAGCGGCAACCATGCCACCGAGGACGGCGGCGGCATCTACCTGGAAGACTGCGACATGGTGCTGCGCGCCGGCGCGCGCGATGGCACAGAGGTCGTTGCCGGAATTGCCGGCAACCACGCCGCGCGCAACGGCGGTGGCCTGTACGTGAGCGGCGAATCCGAAGTCCTGCTCGAGCCCGCCATTCTCATCGAAACCCGGCCGCTGATCGACGGCAACCAGGCCGGCGAGCGTGGCGGCGGCATCTACTGTACGAATGTTGACGGCGCGCGCCCGGACATCACCATGACCGCCGGGCTGATTCATGGCAACAGCGCCTGGCGGGGCGGCGGGCTGTTGCTGCGTAGCTGCGACGCAGCCGTTTTCGCCAGCGGGCCCGAGCAAGGCATCCAGAACAATCTCGCCGAAGTCACCGAAAGCGACCAGGCTTCGCCCGATGGCGGCGGCATTCGCGTGGAACTCAACGGCTCGTTGATTCTTGATGGCGGCAACAGAGATCATTCTCCTGCCGATCAACCCATCTACCTGACCGGCAATCGCTCCATCGGCGGCGGAGCCGGCGCCGCCCTGCTTCAGGGTTTCGGTGCCGAAGCGCACTTCACCGACGTCTGGATCGTGGGCAATTCGGCCTCCGCCTCGCCGGCCCTGGATGTTCGCAACAACTCGGCGCTGATCATGGATCATTCCGAAGATGGACGCTGCATACGAGCCGACGGTCCGGACAGCTGTTCGCAGATCATCGACAACGTTCAGACCGATCTGCCGAACAACTTCATCATCGGCACCGTGGTGTTTCTGTCGGGGAACAGCGTATTCGAAGTCGAGCGAACCGTGATCAGGGGCAACCGGGGGGGACCATTGAGTGCCGTGTTCCAGTTGTTTGAATTCGCTGATCAAGCTCCTCAGCTGGGCATCACTTCTTCCCTGGTGGTCGACAACGAGGCCGCCCGGCTGCTCAGGAGTACCGGCAACTCGCATGCGCGAATCGCCTGGACGACCATCGCCGACAACCACGGCTCGGCCGACTTTGGCTCCGTGTTCTGGCTCCAGGGCTCGGATACCACTGAACCGGGCCTGGACCTTATATCCAGCATCGTCTGGCAGCCGACGGGGGTCTTCAGCCAGTTGCTCCGGATCGACGGCATGGGCAAGCTGAATCTGGCCCATTGCCTGGTCACGCACGATCCGGATGCCGTCGCAGACGAAGCGGCCACGGTCTTTCGCGTGGTCGGCGACGATCCTCGCTTTGGCGCACCGCAGCGCGGCGACTGGACGGTCACGCAGTCCAGTCCGGCCTTCCAGTGCGACGGCACCTACTACAACGGCGAAGCCGACCTGGTCGGAGCCCAGCGCGGGATACTGACCAGTCTGCCGATTCCCAACCCGGTCATCTTCACTGCCGGTGCCTATTCCATACGCTCGGCAGACACGCTCTTCACCGACCGCTTTCAGGTTGAGTGAGTGCAGGGCGACAGGCCCATCCTATGCTATGAATTTGGGCGATTGCTGGCCTACCCCAGTACAACAGTCTTCGGAGTCCGCGATGCTCAAGTTCTTGATGATGGTGACAGAGTATAGGAACTATAAACGCCCTATTTACTGAATTCCAGCAGTATCCGGAGCCATGCCCAGCCGGCGCTTGACCCCGGTTGCAGCCCGCAATGGGCCGGATTTCGCCCGCTTCTCCCCTGTCGTAGCCAATCGAACGACGAAGCACGCAAAACTTCCCGTCATAAGCCTATTCCGGCACAAGCGCCGCCGGACCGCGCTCGGCTGAAGCGCGATCTGAATCCAGTTTGCTGTGATTCAGGGATGCAAGCCGATTCGCTTGGCCGGCGG
>RECK01000298.1 GCA_007694055.1 Wenzhouxiangella sp. | reverse complement strand
CCTGCATACTCAGTACTTCTCGGGCAATCAGGATTTGCGAGATTCGGATAGACCCTTATGTTTACATCTTCGCCATGCGAACCCCAGACCTCCGGCCTCCGACGTCTAAGCGCCAGTCTTCGTTGTAATCGTCTCCAGGCCATGCCCGCCTGGCCCTTTCTCGGACCGGTACAGCAGCCAGGAGAACACCAGGCCCAGCGAGGCCAGCAGGGTGTAGAACCACATGCCGGCGGCATAACCGGCCGGGTTTTCTGGTGATGCCTGGAAGCTGTCGTTGAGCAGGCCGATCACCGGAGGCACCACAACCCAGCCGAGCTGCTGGCACAAGGTCATCATGGCGTAGGCTGAGCCCAGGCGGCGTTCGTCGACGATATAGGCCACCGATGGCCACATCACCGCCGGAATCAGCGAGAACACGGCGCCGAGCAGGAAGATCACCACGAACAGGGTCAGCGGGACCTGGGCCGAGCCGATGAAGGGGATGATCAGCGGTACATCGGGGCCGGGCGGGGCATAGGTCACCAGCAAGAACAGCGGCAGCATGACCAGGGAGCCTGTGGCCATGAAGAACGAGCGTTTGCCGATGCGGTCCACCCACAGCCCGAACAGGGGTGTGAGAATGATCGCGGCGACCGGCAACAGGCTGGACAGCAGGCCGGCAGCCTCGCGGTCCAGGCCGTGCGCCTGCTGGAAGTAGTCGATGGCAAAGGTGCGGAAGGGGAATACGGTGGAGTAGAACACCACGCACAGTGCCACCACGTACCAGTAGGATGGAGTGAACGAATACAGGTCCCTGAACTTGAGCTTTTCGTGTTCGCCGGTCGTGCCCAGGTGGTAGCTGGTCTCGGCGCGTTTTTCCAGCAGCCAGTAGAGCAGGGCGGCGGTGACGGTAATGCCGCCGATGGCCGTGGCCAGCCACAGCGGGTCCTGCCAGTTGGTGTACAGGGGCGATGCGAACGAGGTTGACCAGTCGGCCGAGGCCGAGCCCAAGCGCGAGATCGACAGGTTGATGCCGAAGGCAAAGCTCAGCTCCTTGCCACGAAACCACTTGGCCAGGGCGGTGGTTGCGGCCACGATCAGCGGCTCGGAGCCCAGGCCGAGCAGGAAGCGCCCGGCCAGAATGGTTTCGTAGTGCGGCGCCATGGCGGTGACTGCGGCGGCGCCCAGGCAGATGGCGCCGAATACCACGATGGCATTCTTGGTGCCGAAACGATCGATGATGATGCCGCCGATCAGCAGTACCAGCAGGGCGGCAATGTTGTAGGCCGAGGACAGAAACCCGATCTGGCCGTAGCTGAAGCCCAGATCCTCGCGCATCAGGTCGATGACCGGGCCAAGCGAGTCATAGACATAGTAGTTGCCGAACATCGCCAGGCTGATGAACAGCAGCACAACCCAGCGATAAGCGGGTGGCGGCAGGGGCAGGGTCACGGAGCGATGATCGGCTTGGCTCATGTCTTTGCGGCCTGTTGTTGTTGTGGGCTTGGTGAACCGGAATAGCCGGCCCGTGCACTCTATCCAAGCCGGTCAACCCGGTCAACGCCTGTGGCTGTCTCGCACTCCCGCTTCCCGCCGCTTTCCGCTGTGTCAGAAACAAGCTTGTGAAATGCTCGCCGGGCTTCGACAGGGCGTAAAGCCATGGCATACTCCGGCCGATGAGCAGAACAAGACAACAGCGGCGCCAGGCGTCACCAAAGCCTGACGACCGCAGGCCCGAAACACGGCAGTCCATGTCACGAAGACGTTGGTCCCAGTTGGCGGCTGTCCTGTTCGGCGTGCTGTTGCTTGGCGCTGGCTGGACCTGGTGGCAGGCCGAGCAGTTCGAAGACCGTTTCGATGCCGATTATGTGGGCAGCGCGGTTTGCGGGGATTGTCACACCATCGTGCACGGACAGTGGCTGGGATCGCCGCACGCCAACATGGTGCGTCGGCCCGACACCGGCAGCGTCGTCGGGGATTTCAACGCCGGCGAATTCCGACTGCCAGCCGACAGTCCCGACCCGCTGGCTGGCGAAGTGGTGGCCAGGACTTTCGTTGAGGATGAGCGCTATTACATGGCGCTGCGTCATCCTGATGAAGAATCGTTCGTGGCCTTTCCCATCGAGTACGTGGTCGGTTACCAGTATCGCCAGGAATACGTGTTCAGGGAGCCGGATGGCGTTCTGCGTCGCTTGCCCCTGCAGTGGTCGACGGCCAAGCAGGCCTATTTCCCTTACTGGAACCTGCAGGAGGGCAGCGATCAGACCCTGGATGATCTGTGGGCGCAGATGACCACGCTGCATTCGGCCTGGAATCTGTACTGCGCGCGCTGCCATACCACCAATATGGATATCCTCGAGCGCGATCCCGGGCACACCCGGGCCCGGGTCGAATGGCAGGAGAAGGGCATTGGCTGCGAGGCCTGCCATGGTCCCGGCAGCCTGCACGTGGAATACATGAAGTCCAATGCGGCCAATCGCCTGGCCATGTTCGTGCGCAACCATCTGCATGGTCATCCGGTGGCCTACGTGGCCAATGCCGACAAGCTGCCCAAGGAGCAGGCGCTTTCGGTTTGCGCGCGCTGCCATGGCGCCGATATCTTTACCCACAACCAGGATTTCTATCGTCTCTATGAGCCGGGCTACAGTCGCAGTGGTCGAATCAACGACTTGTCGGAGTTCTTTCGCCAGGCACCGTTGACGCCCGGACGGATGGACCCGACAGTCGAGGTCTGGCACAACGGCAGGCCACGCGGCATCGGCATGCTGTTTCGCTCATTTGTCGAATCGGAGTGCTACGACAAGGGCGAGCCCCGCTGCTACGATTGCCACGATCCGCACCAGAACAAGGCGCCAACCCGGCCCGGTATTCTCGAGCCGTCCGCGGTGTCCAACGCCTATTGCAGCAGTTGCCACACCGACATCAGGAACAACCCCGAGGCCCACACGCACCATGCTGTCGGCAGCCCGGGCAGCTTCTGCTACGACTGCCACATGCCCAAGCACATCACCAAGCTCAACACCGGCATCTGGGAGCGAACCCGTACCCACGAAATGAGCTCCCTGCCCAACCCGCACGACAGCGTGCGCTTCGGTCTCGACAACGCGCCCAATGCCTGCAGTGACTGCCACACCGATTCCAGCCCCGCCGACCTGGTCGAGGTAATGCGCGAATGGTGGCCCGCCTATCAGCCCCCGGAGTCGCCAGAACCAGATATCGCCCTTTACTGAACCTTTTCAGTTGCCCGGTCGGTCAAGAATATTGAAACCACCGAAAGAACCGAAGAGGCCTCATCAGGCAATTTTGGGTCTATCCGAATCTCGCAACAGACAGGGGACCATCGGGAGCGGATGTTGACTCCACTGCTCGTAGCGCATAGTCGCGGCTTTGGGAAAAGAGATTGGAAGGGTAGAGGCCAGGTGCCGAGTGGCCCTGCCCGGTGCCGGGCCCGAGGTGAGCGGCGTGGTTCAAGGCTGCAAGCGCACGGGAGTTCGGGTGCCATCGAGACTACCTTGCCGCCTGGGGTTGATCTGTACGGGTAATCGAGC
>RECK01000205.1 GCA_007694055.1 Wenzhouxiangella sp. | reverse complement strand
CAGGAGATCGAGCAACTCGCCGATGAATACGAGACCGATTACAAGCTTGGTCAGGATAACGTGCGCTGGCTGGGGCTCGACCTGCATAATCCGGTGTTTATCGTCAGCGCTTCGCTGGTGCTTTTGTTCGTTGTCATATCGCTGCTCATACCCGAGCAATCCAACGAGGCATTGACCGCAACCCGGGTCTGGATTGGCGAGCGCTTTGACTGGCTGTTTCTCAGCGCCGGAAATATCTTTGTCTTGTTCTGCCTGCTGCTGATTGTTCTGCCAGTCGGCAAGATACGCATCGGCGGTGACGATGCCAAGCCGGACTTTTCGGTCATGTCCTGGTTTGCCATGCTGTTTGCCGCCGGCATGGGTATCGGTTTGATGTTCTGGTCAGTGGCCGAGCCGGTTGGTTATTTCACCGAGTGGTTCGGCACGCCTCTTGATGTTGGCGGCGGAGACGCCAACGCAGCGCTGGGCGCGACCATGTATCACTGGGGTTTGCATCCGTGGGCGATCTACGGCGTTGTTGCGCTGGCCCTGGCATTTTTCACCTACAACAAGGGCTTGCCCTTGACCATCCGGTCCACGTTCTACCCCTTGCTGGGCGATCGTGTCTGGGGCCCCATTGGGCATGTGATCGATACACTGGCCGTGCTGGCCACGCTGTTCGGCTTGGCTACGTCGCTGGGGTTGGGAGCTCAGCAGGCTGCTGGCGGTATTGAATTCCTGTTCGATATTCCGGCCACACTGGCCACCCAGGTCGTGATCATCGCCGGGGTCACAGCCATTGCGCTGGTCTCGGTTCTGCGCGGCATCCATGGTGGTGTGCGCTTGCTCAGCAACCTGAACATGATTCTTGCCATCCTGTTGCTGTTTTTCGTCATCATCGCCGGTGGGCTGCTCGCGTTTCTTTCCAACTTCGGTACTACCGTGGCCGGTTACGCTCAGTACATGTTGCCCCTGAGCAACCCGGTCGGTCGTGAGGACGATGTCTTCTACCACGGCTGGACAATCTTCTTCTGGGCCTGGTGGATCTCCTGGTCACCGTTTGTCGGCATGTTCATCGCCCGGGTTTCGCGTGGCCGTACCGTGCGGCAATTCCTGACGGCCGTGCTGATCGTGCCGGTGATCGTTTCAACGATCTGGATGAGTGCTTTTGGTGGCAGCGGCCTGAACCAGGTTGTCGGTGAGGTTGGCGCGCTGGCAGGAGGCATCGGTGACTCTTCGCTGGCCTTGTTCCAGATGCTGGAGAACCTGCCGTTTACCGCGATTACCTCGTTTCTGGCCATCGTGCTGGTGCTGGTGTTTTTCATCACCTCTTCGGATTCCGGTTCACTGGTGATTGACAGCATTACCTCGGGTGGCAAGACCGATGCCCCGACCAGCCAGCGCGTGTTCTGGGTGATCATTGAAGGCTTGATCGCGGCCGTCTTGCTGGGTATCGGCGGGGCAGCGGCACTGAATGCACTTCAGGCCGGGGCGGTCAGTACCGGTCTGCCGTTCGTGATCGTGCTGTTGCTGATCTGTGTCAGCCTGTGGAAGGGCTTGCATCACGAGCGTCGTCTGGCGCAGTTGCAGGAGACGACTTCCAGCTGACGATCGTGGCCGTTCGGGCGGCCTGCGAATCACCGCAGGCCGCCTTGACGAACTTTCTCCGGCCCACGCATACTAAATCCAGAGCAGGAGACGCCGCGATCAGCGGTCGTTCTGGAGTGGCCAAATGAGCAGCACGCGCAGAACATTCATCAAGGCGACAGTCGCTGCAGGCGGCATGGCCGCCGTGGCTGGGCCTGGGCTGAAGGCTGGTGGCGCCAGCGATTTCTCACCGTCTTACCTCGAACTGCACGACAGGGGCGTGCTTGGCGAGCGTGCGGAGCAGCTTTACCAGCATTACCGGGCCTGCGAACTATGCCCCCATCGTTGCGGCGGTAATCGCACGGCCGGTCAGCCCGGTCTGTGCGGCGCCGGCGAGCGCGTTCATGTCTATAGTCATACCCCGCATTTCGGCGAGGAACTGCCGCTGGTGGGCCGACGTGGCTCGGGCACGATCTTTTTTTCGCACTGTAATCTGCGCTGTGTCTTCTGCCAGAACTGGCCGATTGCGCATGAGGGTCGCGGCAGGTCGATCAGTGACTCTGACCTGGCCGGCATGATGATGGACTTGCAGCGACGCGGTTGTCACAACATCAACCTGGTCACACCCACTCACGTTTTGCCAAATATCGTCAGGGCGGTACAACTGGCGGCAAGACGGGGGCTGCGGCTGCCGCTGGTCTACAACAGCAGCGGCTACGAGCGGGTGGAAATCGTGCAATTGCTTGACGGCATCATCGACATCTATTTGCCTGATCTGAAATTCATGGACGGCGAACAGGCCTCTCGGTACGCCATGCCGGGCGCAGTCAATTACCCGACAATGGCGCAGGCGGCGATCAAGGAGATGCATCGCCAGGTCGGAGAACTGGTGGTGGATGAACAGGGAATCGCCTTGCGCGGGTTGATGGTGCGCCACCTGGTGATGCCGAATCGAGTGGCCGGCACCAAGGCCTTTGTCGAGTGGGTGGCCAGTCACCTGTCCCGGGATACCTATGTCAACATCATGCCGCAGTGGCGGGTCGAACACCTGGCTTTCGAGCACGAGAAAATTGCCCGCGGCATCCATTCTGAAGAGTTCCTGGAGGCAATGCGCTGGGCGCGCGAGGCTGGCCTGAGAAACTTTGATGAACGTGCCCTGGCCGCTGAAAGAGTGCACCTGCGGCGTCAGAGCTGACCGTTATTGTCGCCCCAGAGCCCTGCCAGCGGCTGGCCACACTGGTTGCAGTTGCCGTTGTCCAGGTCTACCCGGTCGACGATGAAACCCAGTCTGCTGATTGCCTGATGGCCGCAGTTGGGGCAAAACGTGTTTTCCGCTTCGTGACCGGTCACGTTGCTGATATAGACATGCTTCAAACCCGCGTCCAGCGCTGACTGCCGGGCCCTGTCGAGTACGGATACCGGCGTCTGCGGCAGGTTGGTCAACTTGTAGAGCGGATAGAAGCGGGAGAAGTGCAGGGGGGTGTCCGGCCCGAGTTCGTCGTGGATCCAGCGACACATCCGAGCAATCATGTCCATGTCGTCATTCATCGCCGGAATGACGACGTTGGTGATTTCGATATGCAGCCCGGCCTGCCGGCACAGCAGCAGTGCGTCCAGGACCGGCTCGAGCCTGCCGCCGGCGACATCGCGGTAGAAGGTCGGGTCGAAAGACTTCAGGTCGACGTTGACGGCGTCCATCAGGCCGAGCAGTGTCGTAAGTGGCCGTTTGTTGATAAAGGCGGCCGTGTGCAGCAGATTCAGCAGGCCGGCTTCCCGTGCCTGCTCGGCGACCGAAATCATGTATTCGTAAAAAACAACCGGTTCGCCAAATGCATAGCTGATTGACCCCAGCCCTGCCATGCGAGCCTGTTCGATGGCCTGGTCGGGTGGCATGTCGTAGGCATGCACTTCGTGCGGATCGACCAGGGCCATGTCCCAGACCTCGCAGAACTTGCAGTGCAGGTTGCAACCGGCGGTTGACAGCGCGAGCGTGCGACTGCCGGGATGAACGTGGAAGAAGGGCAGACGCTCCAGCGGTTCTTCCTGGACCAGCACCGGATTGCCGTAGGCAAGGGTTTCGCCATGTCCGCCATGGTTGCGGCGCACCCGGCAGCGTCCGGTTTCACCATCGCTCAGGTCACACTGCCAGGGGCACAGTTGGCAGCGCAGGCTGCCGTCGAGATTGGGCTCGAACCAGGCCGCCGGGCGGGGCCGGACAAGGCCCGGGCCCAGGTCCGGCGGGCTGGCCACCTGGGCCATGGAGATGCCGGCCCTGGCCAGGCCCAGGGCGCAGAGCCCGCAGGCGCCAAGCTTCATCGCGTGGCGGCGGCTGCTGGATAGTGGCTTGTCGGCGTTTTCAGGCAGCATGTCATCTCCGGGCAATCATCAGTGCGGCCCAGGCTGTCGCGTTGGCAATGGCCGCAAGCAGGCAGCAGGCCACAACGCCCATGATAGGCGCGACGATCACGCTTGCCAAGGCAGCGCCAATGCAGGCACCGGCGAGTTCGATGCCGTACACCAGCCCGGCTGATCGTTCAGCGCGGCGGTTGTGCGCCCGAAACGCCTCGGTGGCCAGCGGAAAGTCGATGCCGTTGAGCAGGCCGCTGATAAACGTGAGACCCGCGAAGAAGAGGAAGGTTGCAGCCTCGCCCGGCAGCTGGCTACCAAGCGGCAGCACCCAGGCAATGCCAAGCGCAAACACGGCGATGCCCGCCTGAACCCAGGCCAGGAGTCTGAGGCTGGAGCGCTGCTTGATGCGGGTCTGGGCAAACAGGGTGCCGGAGGCCAGGCCGGCCATGAACAGGGCAACGATGAGGCCGATCATCTCGTAGACAAAGCCGTACTGGCTCTGGAAGGCAAACAGCAGCGCAATCTGCATGGCCATGGTCGCCATGCCGGTGGTAAAAACAGCGATGCCGACGGCAAGCCTGCGATCGGGAGCCGATTGACCGCGCTTGCCAAGCAGCCGCAATAGCAGCATCAGGCTCAGCAAGCCGATCACCGGCGCCAGAATCCACTCGGCCCGGATTTCCATCAATCGTGCCAACTGTCGGGTCTGCTCACTGCGGGTCAGGTCGCTCCAGAACAGCAGCGAATAGAAGTACCCAAGCGGGCGGAAGTCCGAGTTGATGAAGGTGGACTCATGCACCGGTGCCCAGCTTTCCTGCAGCCGGAGCTGGTCGGCGACGCCGGGCACGCGCAGCGGCGCGGCCTGTGGCCGCTTGAGATGGTCTGCGGGGCTGCGGCCATGCTGTCGCAGTATCCAGTTGACCCGATGCAATTGCCCCGGCTCGAGCAGCAAGTAGTAATGGGCCGGCGAGAAAGCGGGGCTGTGGATGGCGCGGTCGAGGTGGCGCTGGCGCAATACGCCAGGGTCGGTGCTGATTGCCGATTCGCCCTGTGTTGCCAGATAGATCAGGAAGCGCTCGCCGACCGGTACAACGACGCGAAAGCTTTTTTCCAGCGTATGCAGGATGGTGGCGTTGCGATTGGCGACCGCCTGTCCGCGCAGCCCCGGGGTGGACACGGCGCCGATCACCAACAGTCCGCTGCTGGCCAGTCGCTGACTCGCCAAGGTGAAAAACTCGTCGGTGTAGTAGCGATTGAGTACGGCGGTGTTCGGGTCAGGGACATCAATCAGGATGACGTCCCACCGGGCATCGCTGCGGCGGAGAAAGCGACGTGCGTCGTCATGGACCAGCCTGACCCGCGGAGAGTCCAGGGCGGCCAGGATGGCAGGCGCCAGGTGGTCGCGGGCGGCCTGGGTCAGCACCGGGTCGAGTTCGACATAGTCAACCTGCGTAACCGGGTGTTTGAGGATTTCACCGAGGGTGCCGCGGAAGCCTCCGCCGATCAGCAACACGCGCTCAGGGGCCGGATGCTGGCTGAGGGCGAAGTGAGCGAAGATGGCGGCATCCTGCTCTTCCAGCTGGGGCTGCGCTGTTTCCGGGCCGGCGGCTGAAAACATCAGGTGGCCGCTGCGGAAGAAGGTGATCTGATCGTCCATGCGGGCCACGGCAATGTTGCCGTGCTTGGACTGACGAACCTCTACCAGTGCATGCTCGGGCGCGATCTGCGACCACTGCAGGCGATGCCCGAAATCGTCGATCTTGCTCGCCCCGGCAATCGTCGCGGCGGCGGCAATCAGCAGCAGCCACATCATTCGTTTTGGTATGGGACCCAGGCGGCCAGCACTGTGTGTCCCATGTCGTGCGGCCCAGAGGACGGCCAGCATCACCAGTGCGCCAACGGCGAGCACGATCTGGAAGGGGTTGAGCAGGTGAACCAGCGCCAGGGTGAATGCAGCCCCGCCGATGATGTTGCCCAGCGCTTCACCGATATAGGTCTTGCCGGCGCCGCTGGTATCTTCGCTGCGGTCATGTCGTCGCCAGAGCTTGGCCAGGAGCACGAACTGCATCCCGATCAGCAGGCAGGCCGGTGCCAGGATCAGGAAACTGGCCAGGGTGATGTCGTTGAGGGTCAGGTAGGCACCCGGGACGACATCGAACAGGCCACGCAAGCCGCGTGTGACCAGCAATCCGATCACCAGCACGGGCAGGAGCAGAGATGCATTCAGCGCCATCACCGGCAGAATGCGCTCGGTGCGTTCGGCCACCACGGCGCCGATGGCGCTGCCGACACCGACACAGGCCATCCAGGCCGCGAGGATGATGCCGATGGTCAGTTCGTTGCCGTGAAACAGCATCAACAGCTCGCGCAGCATCACCACCTGGGCGATCTGCGATACCAGCCCCATCATCAGGACAGAACCGAGATGGGCGGGCGTTCTGGTCATGCTGCGGGTTTGTCGGCCTGGCGTTGTTTCGACCCGGTCAGTGTCGCCGTTCAGGGCTTAGCGGTCAAACCAGCCCAGCCGGGCACCAGCTGCTTCAGTTCAACGCCTCGGCAAAGGCCAGTGTACTGGCCTCCAGCGCCTGCAGGTCGTAGCCGCCTTCCAGGCTGGCGACCAGGCGGCCATTGGCATGGCTATCTGCAAGCTCTGCAAGTCGCTCCCCGATCCAGTAGTAGTCGTCGTCCTTGAGCTGGAGCTGGGCCAGGGGGTCGCGCCAATGGGCGTCGAATCCGGCTGATGCCAGGATCAGTTCGGGCTGGAAACGATCCAGTTCAGGCAGTAGATGTTCCAGCCACAGGTCGCGGAATTCGTTGCTTCCAGACCCCGGAGGCAGGATCGCATTGCGGACATTGGCGGCATGCGGTGCGTCGATCTGGCCGGTGCCCGGGTATAGCGGTGACTGGTGACTGGACAGGAACAGTACCTGGCCGTTGCCGGCCAGGATGGCTTCGCTGCCGTTGCCGTGATGGACGTCGAAATCGACCAGTGCCACGCGTTTGAGGCCGTGTCCGCTGACCGCATGCAGGGCGGCTACTGCCAGGTTGCTGAAAATACAGAAACCCATGGCCCGGGCAGCCTCGGCATGGTGGCCGGGTGGCCGGACCACGGCGAATGCCCTGGTGGCGGTGCCGGCGAGCACGCTATCAACGCCCTGGCAGGCAGCACCGGCGGCCAGGCGGGCAGCGCGCAGACTGCCGGGTCCGAAGTGGGTGTCCGGATCCAGCGCAATGCGCTGCCCGGCCGATTCCAGGTTCTCGATCCTTTCCAGGTAATTCGGGCCGTGCGCGCGATCAAGTTCGGCCCGCGTTACCGGCCTGGCGTCTTTCACGGCCAGTTCGTCGATCTGGTTCAATCCGCGCCAGGCGGCCTCAAGCCGTTCTGGCCGCTCAGGGTGCCCTTCCGGTGGACGGTGGCCCAGACAATCGTTGTGGGTGAGAACAAGCAGGCTCATCGATCGCGCTCGTGATCCCAGAGCACTTCGCCGGCGCCCGAGGCCCGGGCCACGGTTCGGGCAATCACGAACAACAGGTCTGAGAGCCGGTTCAGGTAACGAATGACCGGTTCATTGACCGGCTCGTGCCGGGCCAGGGAAATGACTCGACGCTCGCTGCGCCGGCAGATGGTTCGGGCCAGGTGGGCTTCGGCCGCAGCCACGCTGCCACCGGGCAGGATGAAGTCTTTCAGGGCTGGCAACTCAGCGTTGAGTCGGTCCAGTTCCCGCTCCAATCGGTCGATGTGACGGTCCGCGATCAATGCCATGTTCGGAACGCACAGTTCACCGCCGAGATCAAAAAGGTCGTGCTGGATATCGAGCAGTACGCCTTTCAGGTCGGCGTCGTCGAGGTGGGCAACAAGCAGGCCGATGGCGCTGTTGAGTTCATCGACCGTGCCGTAGGCTTCGACGCGCATCGAATCCTTCTGCGTCCGGGAGCCATCGCCAAGCCCGGTCGTGCCATCGTCGCCGGTGCGTGTGTAGATTTTCGAGAGCCGATTGCCCATGCGCTTCCTGCAGTTAGGGGGAGCGCTGGATTATCGCAGATCATGACATGGCGGATGCGAAAGTGCGGCTCAGTCCAGCAGGCGCAGCGCGCGTTCACGCTCGCGTCGATACTCGTCATCGGATATCAAACCATCGTCATGCAGCGATTTGAGGAACTCGAGTCTGTCGCGAATGGCTTGCCCTTTGGTCTCGTCGGCATGGGATTCGATCAGCGTTTCACGCTCGATTGTTGCGTCTCCAGCGGAATCCACTGTCAGGTTTGTCGGGTCCAGTCGAGTCGGCATCGGTTCCGGGTCAGGTTTCGCTTCGATTCGGCCCTGTGGCTTTGCCTCCTGGTGCTGGTCGCCGTTCAAGGCGACGATGATCCACAGCGGAAATGGCGCACCGTCGGGCTTGGTTTTTCTTTCGACCGCGCCGCCTGCAAGCAGGCGGATCATGGCCCGGTCCAGGTTCAGCGGATCGCCGAGCGAGGTATCCTGAAACTGGGTGAAGTCGTCGTCGACGGTCATGATCTGCCGGATGCCGGAGAAAGCGATGTTGAGTCGTGCGTCGCGGTCAACGAAAAGCGTGCCCTCGGTCTTGCGAGCATTGCCAAAACTGGTTCCGGTACGACCATGGGAGACGAAATCGACGCGCTGATCGGGGTTGGCGATGGACAGCGCTTGCGTCAGCGCGGGCGCCAGCCGCTCGATTTCCTCACGCTCGAAAACCGGCTGCTGTCCGGCACGCGAAAGCAGGCCCGCCTCCTCAAATCGCAGCGAGCCCAAGAGCTCTGCGATGCGGACTTCTTCCATGCCGAAAGGATGCATGAGTCCGCTGCCCGCAGCGCCTGACGGGCTTAGTCGAATGAGATATTGGTTGCCATCGAATTCGGATTGTCTTTGCTGGGGACCGGAGCAGGCGGTCAAGATCACCGCGAGCAAGAGCGGCAGGCAGGGGTGGCATGGGGAGCGCATGATGAACGAGTCGAGTGTCCGCAAGGCCTGAAGGTTAGCACTGCGACTTTTACGATTTCATGACAGCCTGGCGGAAGGCTGAGGCTGGTTATACTCGCCGAGGACTCAGTCGCAGGTTTAAAGCCATGGCCGAATTGACGCTGGTGACGGGAGCCGATGGATTTGTTGGCCGGGTCCTGGTTGACTACCTCGTTGACAAGGGCTTGCCGGTGCGGGCCCTGGTCTTGCCAGGGCGCAAGGTTCCTGCCGCCTGGGCCGGTCAGGTCGAGGTGGTTCGGGGCGATGTGACCCGGTCTGCCGATGTGCGGCGGGCGGTGGCCGGTGTCAGCGCGGTCCAGCACCTGGCCGCCGCGGTTGGGGACTGGATTCCCTGGGAAATTCACCAGGCAGTCACCGTTGATGGCACGCGGAACCTTATCGACGCGGTCTGCGAGCAGGCTTGCCGACTGATTCTGACATCCAGTGTGACGGTTTACGGTGACCGGATCCGGGCAGGTCCCTGCGACGAATCGCTTCCGCACGGTCGCCCCATGGGTCACTACAGCCGTGCCAAGCAGGCCCAGGAGCGCCTGGTTGAAGACTGCCGTCGTCATCGTGAGTTCGACGCGGTTATTGTCAGGCCCGGAAACATTTATGGACCGGCCTGCGGGCCCTGGTTGCTGGATCTGGGCAGGGCGCTGCGCCGTGGGGTTCCGGCCTTGATCAGTGACCACGCTGCCCGCGCCGGACTGGTACACGTCACCAGCGTGGCGTCGCTGTTGCTGGCTGCACAGCAGCGGGCGCCTGCCGGCTCGGTATTCAATGCCTGTGACGAACTTGATGTGACCTGGTGTCGCTACTTCACCGATATCGCCAGGCTGGTGCAGGCACCGTCACCGCGTCGGCTACCTTATCGACTGGCGTGGATGCTGGCTCCGCTTCTTGAACATGCCTGGTCATGGCTTGGACGAGCGCAAAGACCGCCGATCACCCGGGAAGCTTTCAACCTGGTCGCGCATGACAATCTTTTTCCGGCG
This sequence comes from Wenzhouxiangella sp., assembly GCA_007694055.1. Lineage (GTDB taxonomy): Bacteria > Pseudomonadota > Gammaproteobacteria > Xanthomonadales > Wenzhouxiangellaceae > Wenzhouxiangella. Next base: position 6,653 of record RECK01000205.1, on the reverse strand, counting down.
ACCCGGGCACGCACGACCCTGGGCTGGCGCCCGGCAGTGAGCTACGACACGGCACTGGGCGACATCGAAGCCTACCTGGCCCGTCATCCGTTGTAGTTGCGACGGCCAGTGGGTCTGTTCGGATACCATCCCGTGCCGCTCCAAGGCTTTCAGTCTCTTTCTCACCTTCAACTACAAAATTGGATACCATCAGCCTGGGTAGCGAGCGGTTGTTGCAGGGTTGTGATTTATCTGGTCCACGATGATTGATGTTCTTTCAGGCAGATGCGCTGGAGCGCTGGCAGGTGCTTGCGCCCTGTTGATCGGGCTGGCCGGAGCGGTCGGTGCGCAGGCCTCCAGCGCTGACGATCTTCGCGCAGCCCTGGATCATGCTCGCGAGGTCAGCTATACACGGCACTGGCAGGCAGCCCAGGCGCTACTTGACGACATCGCGCCCTTGATCGAAGAGGCGGACTTGCGCGAATTTGCCGATTTCCACCTGCTCGAGGCCAGGCACCTGGCCCTGCAGGATCGTTCCGAGGAGGCGCTGGAACGCGCTGCGATGTTGTTGGCGTTGGAGCTGGAGCCCGATCAATTGCTGCAGCTGCGTCAGTTCAGTGCCAATATCGCGGTACTGCTACGCGACTACGAGCTGGCCTTCGATCATCTGCTCAACGCCTTGTTGCTTGAAGGCGATCTGGATGACCCGGCCGCTGCCCTGGGAACTTTCAACATGGCCAGCTACCTTTTCGGGCGGGTCGACGAGCATGAACAGGCGATTTCCTATGGAGAGCGCGCCGTAGCCCTGGCCAGGGCCACCGGCGATCCCAACGAGGAATGCATCGCTCTGCAACGTCTGGCCCCCGTGTTCAAGTGGGCCGAGCTCAACGAGCGTGCCGAGGTTGCGTATCGTGAAGGTATCCGCATCTGCCTGGGTGTTGGTAACCGTTTGTTCGCTGGTGTTTTGCAGCATGGTCTGGCCGATTTGCTCAGACGCGAGGGCCGGCCCACAGACGCGCGAGAGCTGGCAGCCGAGGCTGTTGCTGCACTCGCCGATACAGGCTTTGTCCTCGGTGAGTTCGAGGCTCGCCTGGCCCTGGTCGAAAGCGAATTTGACCTGGGCTTGATCGGGGTAGATCACGAACCCGAGCTACAGACCCTGCAGGCCTATTTCAGCGAGCGTGGTCTCTGGGATCAGCTGGCCCGTCTCGAGTCGCTGCTGTCGCAATATGCCGAGGCCAGGGGCGACGCCGAACAGGCCCTGGTTCATATGCGGGCCTACCTTGAGGCACGCGAGAATTTCCTCGGCCGCGACCGGGCGATGCGGCTGGCCTATCTGCAGGTTGCGTTCGGACTGCACCTGAAAGAGCAACAGATCGATCTGCTTGAAGAGAGCGCCAGGCTATCCCGTTTCGAGGCCGAAATTGCCGGCCAGCAACGCCGTGCCAGAACCGTCATTCTGGTTTTGAGCCTGCTTCTTGTTTTGCTTCTGAGCCTGCTCTTGTTCCGGGTTTTCAGGGCTCGGCGGCATTTTCAGAACCTGTCGCGGCACGACCGGCTAAGTGGTCTGGCCAACCATGGCTGGTTCTTCGAGCGGGCGGAAGCCATGCTGGCTGAGTCCGCGAAGTCCGGACAACCGGCCTTCCTGATCATGGCTGATATTGATCGATTCAAGGCTGTCAATGACCGCTATGGGCATATAGTGGGTGACCAGGTGCTGGGTCAGGTTTCCCGCCGCCTGCGAGAGATCTTCCCGGAAGCGCTGGTTGGACGAATCGGTGGTGAGGAGTTCGCCATTCTGGTGACTGGCGAGGATGTCAACAAGGTGATCCACAATGTCGAAGATTTTCGTCGAAATGCGCCGAACTCATCCCGGGCAGGGGATCCCGTGGTCACTGTCAGTTTCGGGATCGCCGGATTTCGCCATGGCGATTCACTTGATGACCTGCGCGAGCGAGCCGACCAGGCCCTTTACCAGGCCAAGGCAGCGGGCCGGGATCGATACATTGTCGCCGCTGCCTGATTGATTATTTTGCGCTTCGATTTGAACCCTGTTGCCCGGCAGGGCCATAATGTGGCCAGGGGTTGTCGGGGTGCTTGCGGAATGCCGCGCCAGAAGTCATGGCCGGGATCGAAAAGTCCAAGGGAGATTCGGATGATAGGCAAGACACTGGTCGGAAATCTGCACAAGGTCGCATCCTGCGCTTTCGATTCAAGAAAAGGCCTGGCCGCGGTGCCAGTGGTCGCCGCCGTATACCTGTTGCTGGCGATAGTTGCCTGGCATCCGCATTTCGCCCTGGCTGAGGACAATCGCTTTGGTCCGGTATCGGCAGATCAGACGCTGTGGTCGATCGCCAGCCAGACTCGACCCGACCCGTCGGTCACGATGTATCAGTACATGCTCGCCTTGGTCGACGCCAATCCGCATGCCTTTGCCGGTGGTAATGTCAACCTGATGCGCCAGGGCGTGGAGCTATTGCTGCCTGATGCCGAGTTTGCCTCGCGGATATCGCCCGAGGAGGCGCAGCGGCGAGTGGAAGATCAGATGCAATGGTACGCCAACCTGTCGCGCCAGGAGTTGCTTGCCGTGCTCCGCTCGGAACCCGAACCGGCGCCTCCGGAACTCGAACTGGCCGTGACCGAAGTCGAGCCGCGGCCCGCAGAACCAGTTGAACCAGTTGAGCCAGTTGAGCCATTCGTCGATACAGAAGCCGCTGCAATCGAGCCCGAAAGCTGGCAGCCGGTCGAAATCGAAGCTGTTGATCCAGCCATGGACGACGAGCCTGAGCGGGTTGATTCCCCGGCCGATCCGCCGGCCGATCCACCGGCCGATCCACTGATAGCGCCGGCACCTGAAGTGCCGACCGATATCGAAGTCACCGAGCCGGCGCAGGAACTGCCGGAGGCGGCATGGCCGGAGCCGGTCCTGTTCGATGCTGAGCTCGATGCCGAGTTTGCCGAGCTGCCTCCGGAGACGATGCCGGAGGAGCTGGGTGACGATGTGATTGAGACACCGGCACCGACACCGACAGCCGAGCAGCCCGCGTCGCTGGAGGCCCAGCCTCCGGCTGCCAGCCCGCTACCGCAAACCATGCCGGTCACGGCGACGGGAGCGGATCGTTCAAGCTTTGCATGGCTGCCCATCGTCGCGCTAACTCTGGCCGTGCTTGCCGTGGTGATGTTTGTTCTGTGGCGACGACGCTCGGCCGGTCAGGTTGCGGCGACGATGCCGGACGACGATGAGGCTGTGGAATTGGACGAAGCGCGCTTTCCCACGGCAGCCGCCGCGACTGGCGAGGTTGGGTCATCGGCTGGTGTGAGCGAAGAACGGCCGGAAGAGCTGGACGAACAGCCGACCGAGGCGTCGTCAGCGTCTGCCAGGCCGGTTGATAACGCTTGGTCAGGGCTGGAGGCTGCAGTGATCGCCGGCGGGCCTGTGCCGGTTGGTGATCCTGATCCCGAGGCTGAGGTGGAAACCGGCGAGCTTGACGCTGACCTGGGTGACGAAGGCAATGACGGGCCGCTGGCCAAAGATGGAGATGCGGCAGGCGAGCCTGTTTCGAACGCAGGCCGCAAGGATGAAAACGAGCAAGGGGTAGAGTTTCCGGTTGATGAGCTGGGCTGGTTCGAGGATGAATCCTTCTCTCCCGAACCGCCGGTCGAAGAGGACCATACAGCGTCTGCCGGGTTGGGGAAACCCGGCACATCGGAAGTCTTTCAGGATGAGGGCCCCCTGGATGCGGTCGATCTTGCGACTTTCCGTGACCGGGACGACTCCGGGGATGATGACTCAAGGGCGACCGGAGGCGAATCCGAAGCGACCGATGACCCGATGGATGAGTTCGACCTGGCGGAGTTTCGAACGTCGAAAGATGATGGCCCGCCGCCGGCCCGGGATGAAATCGAGCAACCCCCGGAGCAGCTTCCGGACCTGGACCTGGACCTGGAACCTGAACAGGATGCCGAGTCTGTCGCTGAGCTTCAGTCGGAGCTTGAGTCCGAAGGCGGGCAGTTGCTGGATCTGGACTGGGAGCCTGAACGGGAATCCGGGTCTGAGGCGCCATCCGACTCGCCGCCAGAGCCAGAGCCAGAAGCCACTGATTCAACCGATCGACCGGACGCCACCCTGGCCGATCAGGAAGCCGAGGTGATGCTTGATCTGGCCCGGCTGACTGCCGAGTCTGGTGATTTCGAATATGCCCAGGAAGTGCTTGACGAAATCATGGCCAGTGGCTCGGCCGAGATGGTTCGTCGAGCCCAGGACTTCAAGGACAGCCTGGGCTAGCAATCGGGAGCCATACGGGTCAAGCGGCCAATTGGCGTCGCCATGGGTATGCAGCCTGGTTGCTGCGGCCATGCCAGTGCTCGAAGGGCACTGCAACGTGCCGGCACTGAATAGGCCGATTAGAACAGCCGAAAAAGCAGCCAGTGGCTGGGTAGATGGATCAGTGCGATAGCGATCAGCACCAGGCAAAGCAGGTATCCCCACGCCGGCAGGCTCTGTTGCCGCGTACCCTCGCCGCCGATGCCATGGACCCAATTCACATTGCGTTCTGGCGGGGTCAGCCAGCGGGTCAGCGGCAGAACCAGGCCAACGCTCAGTGCGGCCAGCGGCAATGCGCGCTCATCATAGCCGAGCTGCCCAAGCAGGTAGAGCAGAAGAGCGGCAAGCGGGATGTGGAACAGGGACAAAAGCCGTAGCAGCCAGGGTCGCTCGCTTTCAAACATGTAGTCCAGCAGACCGGCTTCGCGCCATCCGGTCAGCAAGCGGATGCCCAGCAACAGGGTCCAGGCCAGCAATGGCAGCAATACCAGCAGCGCGGCCAGGCTTGTCAACAGGCTGCTTTCCAGCCATACGGCCGGGACCAGCAGGATCAGGGACAGATCGCAGAACCACAGCAGGTTGCCGGGGCCGTAGCGGTGCCAATAAATCACCACGATTGCGGCCGTTCCCAGCGTGGTCAGAAGTTTCAGCCAAAGTGGAATCATGACGCCAGTATAGGGGCAGGGTTCTGGCCCGATTGCCTTTCAACTGGGTTAGATTAATGCGGATGAGCAAACAATTCGATCAATTGATCAGCGGGCTTGCTGCCCGCGCCCGCGCAGCTGTGCGCGCACTGGCCTCCGGCGAGCGCGGTCGGCGTGACCAGGCCCTGCGTGCCGCCGCTGCTGCCATTCGCGCCGCCGCCAACCCGATTCTTCAAGCCAACGATTCCGATATGCAAGCCGGAGCAGACCGTGGCCTGGGCCCGGCTCTGCTGGATCGCCTGCGTCTGGATGAAGCGCGCCTGGAGGCCATGGCGGCCGGCCTGGAAGCGATTGCCGCGCTGCCCGATCCGGTTGAACGCGTACTGGCCGACTGGACGCGACCGAACGGGCTGAACATTCGGCGCATTGCGGTTCCGATCGGGGTGATCGGCGTGATCTATGAAAGCCGGCCCAATGTCACCGCCGATGCGGCCGGCTTATGCCTCAAATCCGGTAACGCGGTGATCCTTCGCGGCGGATCGGAAGCGGTGGCCAGTAATCGCGCCATTCACTCAGCCGTTGAGGAAGGGCTTGCCAGTGCCGGCCTGGACCCTCACCTCGTCCAGCTGTTGCCGACCCAGGACCATGCCGCGGTTGGCAGCCTGCTGCGGGCGCATGGCCAGGTTGACATGGTCGTGCCACGCGGCGGCAAGCGTCTGGTTGCCCGGGTCCAGGCCGATGCGCGGGTGCCGGTGCTGGCTCACCTCGACGGCAATAATCACCTCTATCTTCACCCCTCGGCTGATCCGGAAATGGCGGTGGCAGTCGTCGCCAACGCCAAGATGCGTCGGCCAGGTATCTGCGGGGCACTGGAGACCTTGTTGATTGATGCCGGCGCGCTCGACCAGCTTTCAGCCATCGTCGATCGGCTGGTCGAACTGGGCTGCGAACTGCGCGGTGACGAGCAGCTCTGCGAGCTGGATGCGCGTATCGGGCCGGCTGCCGAAAGCGACTGGGAGACCGAGTTCCTGGATGCCATTCTGGCGCTCAAAGTTGTGGCAGGTCCGGAGCAAGCCCTGGACCATATTGCCCGCTTCGGGTCCGGACATACCGATGGCATTCTGGCCGGCGACGATGCCCTGGCGGCCGAATTCCTGGCCCGACTCGACAGCGCCATTGCTGTCCACAACGCGTCGACCCAGTTTGCCGATGGCGGTGAGTTCGGCTTTGGAGCCGAGATCGGTATCGCCACCGGCCGCCTGCATGCCCGCGGGCCGGTCGGCGTGGAGCAGCTCACCACGTTTCAGTACCGGGTGCTGGGAAGTGGCCAGACGCGCCCCTGATCAATCGCGTTTGCGGGCGTCAGCTCATGCTGCTTCGGCGCTGATCCCGTAGGCCGCCAGCAGCGGTTCCAGCGCCGCATCGCGACCACGGAAAGCCTGCCAGGATTCGGTCATGGGTCGACTGGATCCAACCTGCAGGATTTCTTCGGCCAGTCGTTTGCCAAGCTGGCGCTGGAACAGGCCCTGCTCACGAAACAGCTCGAAAGCATCGCGGGCCAGTTGCTCGGCCCAGAGATAGCTGTAATAGCCGGCCGCATAGCCCCCGTCGAACAGGTGGCTAAAGCTCATCAGGTAGCGGTTCCAGGCCGGCATGGGCATGACCGAGACCTGGTCGTGAATGCGCTGCATGACAGCGATCGGATC
>RECK01000147.1 GCA_007694055.1 Wenzhouxiangella sp. | reverse complement strand
CCGTCACGCCAAGCGGTCGGCTACCATGGCGGCTGGCAAGCATCGAACGAATCGGCATGAGTGCTTCAATCCTGGTCTGCGGCGGGGCTGGCTACATCGGCAGTCACATGGTGCGCAGTCTTGGTGAGCGCGGCTTCGCGGTTACCGTGCTCGATAACCTGTCAACCGGTCATGCCGAGGCGGTGGATGAAGCTGAGCTGGTTCAGTGCGACCTGCTCGATGCGCCCGGGCTGGACCGCGTGTTCGCCGAACGGCGCTTCGATGCCGTGATGCATTTCTGCGCGCTGTCTTTGGTTGGTGAGTCGGTTCGCGAGCCGCTGGCCTACTACCGCAACAATGTCACCGGCACCTTGAACCTGCTGGCTGCCATGCAGCGTCATGCGGTGGATCGGCTGGTGTTTTCTTCCACCGCGGCCATCTTTGGCGAACCGGAACAGGCCTTGATCGACGAGTCACACCCGGCACGTCCGATCAATCCCTATGGGCGCAGCAAGTGGATGGTCGAGCAGATGCTGGCCGATGCCGCTGCCGCGCATGGTCTGCGCTCGGTATCGCTGCGCTACTTCAATGCCGCCGGTGCCAGTCCGTCGGGCACCATTGGCGAATCTCACGACCCCGAAACTCACCTGATCCCGAACGTGCTCAAGAGCGTGCTGGCCGGTGGTGCGTCGTTGCAGGTCTTTGGCAACGATTACCCCACCCCGGATGGGACTTGCGTGCGCGATTACATCCACGTGGATGATCTGGCCGCGGCTCACCTGGCGGCGCTGGCCTGGATGGATGATCACGAGGGCGCAGCGGCATTCAACCTGGGCAATGGCCAGGGTTTCAGCGTGCTCGAGGTAATCGCGGCGGCACGCCAGGTAACCGGGCAGCAGATCTCCTACAGCGTGGCCGAGCGCAGGCCCGGTGATCCGGCCGTGCTCGTGGCCAGTGCCGAAAAGGCGCGCCGCGAATTAGGCTGGAGTCCCCGCTATGGTGATATCGAGGCGATCATCGAGACGGCCTGGCGCTGGCACTGCAAACCGCGCTACTGACCCCGGCCGGCCTGGTCATGCTGCCAGATCGATCGCAGCTGCGCGCCCAGTTGCATCGGGTCGAACGGCTTGGTGATGACCGCGAGCGCGCCCAGGCCGAGGAAGCGCTCTACTTCGGCTGCCTCGGTCTTGGCAGTCACGAAGACCACGGGGGTGTCGGCCAGGGTCGGCAGTTCGCGCAGCCTGGCAAGCGTGGTCGGGCCGTCCATGCCAGGCATCATGACATCGAGCACGATCAGGTCAGGCGCGAATTCAAGTGCCACTGCCAGTGCCTCGGCACCGGAGTCGCAGGCCTGAACGGTCAGGCCGGCGACCGCTTCCAGGGCCATGACGGCAACGGCCTGGATGTCTGGATCGTCTTCCACGTACAGAACCCGGTTCAAGTCGTTCATGGTCGCTCCCTGGTGGCGATGTGGGTTTGTGCACTCTGGGCCGGTATTGTGACGGTTGAGACCAGCTCCTGGTAAAGACGTTCGGCGGCGCTGATCTTGCCCTCCCAGCTCCAGCGGGCGACAACCTGGCTGCGGCCGGCCAGGCCGCGGGCCTGCCAGGCTTCGGGGTCGTCGAAGATCGATCTCAGCGCGGTGGCCAGGTTGTCGACTACCTGGTCTGGATTGCTAACCGCGATTGCCTGCCCCACGGTCTCATCAACCAGCTCGGCCGGCCCGCCATGGGCGAGTGCGATCACCGGGCGGGCGGTGGCCATGGCCTCAAGCAGCACGGCACCGCCTGACTCGCGCACCGAAGGCAGACAGAACACGTGACAGTCGGCCATGGCCTCGCGCACACCGGCCTGGTCCAGGGCGCCGGTGAAGTGAACAGCGTGTTCAATGCCAAGCTCGGCGGCCAGGCGCTGCCATTCGGCCCGGGCAGGTCCATCGCCGACCAGGGTCAGGTGCAGCGGTCGTTGTTCCCGGCACAGGCGGGCCGCGGCCTTGAGCAGCAGGTCCACGCCTTTCAGGCCGATCATGCGGCCAACGAAAGCAACGCGCAGGGCTTGGCCGTCGCCGGGTGCCGGTGGCCAGGGCGCGGCCGGGAAATGGGCCAGGTCGATACCGTTTTCCAGCATCGGGTGGAGCTTGTGCCGATGGCGTTTCGGCACGGCCTGACCGGTGGCACGGGTGGCGGCCAGGATCAGCCGGGCGTTGCGGGTCGAGCCGAACAAGCCGTCGAGCAGGCGCGGCAGTTCGCGCAGACGAATCATCCAGGGTGACTCATCGCGCAGCTGTTCGGCGAATCCGGGTGGACTGTGCAGCCCGCAGTTCAGCGGTCCGCGGATCACCGGCAGGCCAGCGCGGTGCAGGCGGCTGGGGGCGGCCAGGGTAACCGGTGTAACCACGTGAACCAGGTCGAAGACCGTGCCGGCGCGGCGGGCGCGTCGAAGGTAGCGCAAGGCCAACCAGTCATACAGGAAGAAATCCAGCGAAGCGACCAGAAACACGCCGTGCTCGCTGCGCGGGAACAGTCGCCGGGCCAGTCGAAACAGTGGCCCGGCCAGCCATTCGGTATCGATGTAGTGGACACGGGAGCCCTCGCCCAGGCCGCCGGCTGCCGCAATGGCCGCCTGGTTGCGGATGTGAGTGAGCAGCACGACCGGGCGGCGCCGGGCCAGCCGGCTGGCCCACTCCCAGCCTATCTGCGAGACCGAGCCCTGGCCCGGTGCACACTGGTAGGCCGACAGCAGCAGCGATGGCCGGCTCACGTGGCTTGCCGCCCGGGGAGTGGACGGGCCGGCACGCCACCGACAACTTCACCGGGCCCGACCGAGCGGGTGACCACGGCATTGGCGCCGATCACGGCGCGCTCGCCGATGCTGACGCCGGCCAGGATGACTGCACCGCGTCCGATCCAGGCATTGGCACCGATGTGGATCGGTGCGGCCCGGTGACCGGCCGCACGCAGCGGGGTCGCGCCAGCGCGGTAGCGGAAGTCATGGTTGGCGTCGCGGATGCTCGCATACTCGCCAATCATGCTGCCGGCGCCAATGGCAACGTGGCTGAAGGCAACGATGTGTACCCCGCGCGAGATCACCACGTCATCGCCGATCTCAATGAGTCCCTGGTCTTCGGTTTCCAGGTAGATATCGCGGTACAGGAATAGCCGCCGGCCGGTGCGGATGCGGCGGCTGCCATGCAGTTCCGGGCAGGCGTGTACGACGCAGTCGGCGTTGAGCCCGGGCAGCGCGGCGCGCAACCGGCTCCAGGCCCACAGTCGCGACAGTCCGGCCAGGGCATTGGCCAGGCGCGCGGCCGGCTGCAGCAGCAGGCCAGGCAGGGTTTTCGAACTAGGGAGCCTCTGAATAACTCTGCGCGGGCGCGACGGCGCCTTTGCGGGAGGCTCCGGCTCGGCTTGGGCGAGCGTGGTTTGGTCATTCCAAATGAGGGAGCCCAAACGAGGCGGAGACCCCGCAAAGGCCCGTCCCGTATGGCGATTGTCATGACAAGCGCCGGAGAGGTCGCATCTCGATCGTTGCGCCGCTCGGTCGTAGCGACGGCTACTG
>RECK01000448.1 GCA_007694055.1 Wenzhouxiangella sp. | reverse complement strand
ATATCCGGTAGTTGATAGACGGCCCAACCCTCGTCTGCCCGGCGATTGAAGGTCTGATCGAGCATGTACTCTATGGCTGAGCGCTGAGCGATAGGAAAACGGGCGTGGTAGACGCACAGATGAATCCGGCTATCGTCGGGCGCACCCAGGGCACATAGTTCGTTGGCGACATCAATCAGCGGGTCGATATTAGCCATGCGCACGATCCCAAAGCTGACCTGCTTGCCGGTCACAGGATCTTTTTCGGCATGGTGCTGATGAAGTCGCAGGCAGGCTGCGTGGATGTGTCGGGCGAACTCTCGGTGAATCAGTTCGGGCTTTTGTGCCGTAATCTCGACCGGGACGAGCTCGCCCAGCCTCAAGGCCTCAGCCTGCTGCAGCCTGGCAGAGCGGGCCTGAACAAATTGCGCATGGTGTTCTGCAAAATCATTCCCTATGGCGCAGCATACGGAGTTAACGCCAAACTCGTCGGTCCAGATGCAGGGGATATCAACCTTCGCTTCGTCCTGAAATCCGCCCAGCCCACGGTTCTTCTGAAATTGAACGCGGCCGGCCCGGTAAGCCATGAACATGCCTTCGACCAACGCTGGCGGAAGGGTCGCCGAGGAAAGCACGACCCGGGCACCCAGCAGCCCGGCCCAGTGGACCAGTCTGGTCAGGGCCGGAATGTCATTGAGGTCGTAGTCGTCGAGCTCATCCAGAATCAGATCCGAACTCATCAGCCGCAGCATCGGTGCAATCTGGCGTCCGGCCCGAACTCCTTCCGTGGCTGGCGCGATATGGTCGACCGTGCAGGTGAGGATTGGCGCTGAAAGCAGGCGGCGAATATCGGAGTTGGCCAGTGCTCTGGCCAACAGCGGGTGATCTGCCGTGTTGCCTTCGTAGAGCACATGGCTGTCTTCCTCCAGCAACGACTGACTGGAACCGGATCCGGTGGCTTCTGCTTCTGCCTCGTAGTACTCGAAAAGCTCCCGACTGGATGAGCCGCCGACCAGAATCGCCAATTCGTCGTCGTCCAGATGCAAATCCTTGCGGTAGCTCCGACCGGTCTGCAGGGTCAGCGTTCGCAGGCCCAGGGCGTAGGTGGCGCGCAGCCCGATCTGCGGGTCGGCCAGTGCATAGAGAATGCGGGCATTCGCCAGGGTCTTGCCACATCCTGTCGAGGCCATGTTGACAATGAACCCGCCATGCTGCTGCGAGGCCGTTCGAATGGCAGTTGCGGCGTCGAAGGCCTTGTCCTGCCAGCGAAATCGAGGGTCGGAGGTGCGTTTGCGCAAACCCCTATGGTTCTGCAAGCGGGGCAGGTATCGCTCGAAGCCGGGCAGGGAGTGCGCTATCGCTCCGGCGCCATGTGCGACGCCTAGCAAATGCTCGGTGAGAGTCTGATTGATGATGGGTTTTCCCGAGCGGGTGCGGGTGGTGTTGGCGCCGGCTGTATCATCTGGTTGCAGAAAGCGCGCGCGCTCAGCGACTGGCTGACTTTCATCATCGAGTCCGAGGCTGGAGTAGTAGTGATCCGACAGCATCAGGCTGAGCCTGGCCAGGTGCATGACATAGGGGTTGTCAAGCCAGTCGTCAGCCCGTTTCTGATCCACCTCAAGTAATCGGCGGGCAATCTTCGCGGCTTGCTTTTGCCATGCAGGGTTGATTGTTGGCAAAGGGCTGGCTGGTTTCCAATAGGGTTCGATATCCGCAAGACTTGCCGGCTGAGCGAGCTCGTTCCAGTCGTGGGCGACTTCAGCAAGCGGTTTCTCGACCCATTCCCAGGCAAACTGACCTTTGGACCGCGTGCCAATCCGCTGCTGTTGGCCGTCTTCGAAGACAGGTGCCTGTGGAAGACGATGGTGGGTAACAATGAGCCAGGCTACCGCCTGAGCAATTGGTGGCAGGTCGCGAAAGGGCTGGCGCGGGCAGTCATCTAGACCATCCCGCAGGTAACGGCCTTTTGCTATCCAGTCCAGTTCGGTTTGTTGGGCCGGGTCGGAAAGTCGTTGCAACCACTTGCGGTCATCATCACTGCCGACGAATGCCTGAAAAAGGCGCAGGGAGACCCATTCGTGGCGGTACAGGTTGCGTTCGTTTCGCTGGCCCCGAAGTCTCTCCTGAAAGGCGATCACAATCTTGCCAAGATCGTGAAGCAGTGCGGCAAGGCGTGCGAGCAGTTGAATATCTTCGCCGGTGTGCCAGTCGTTTTCACTGCCATGACGCAGCACGTTGCGCTGGGTGGAGTTCGTTGGCACGGCACCTTGAGCATTGAAACGGCTGGCGTTTCCGACAATCCACATCAACTCACTGTGGTCTCGGCCACGAATCCAGTGACAGGCCACGGCGGTGTTCTTGCGAGCAGTCTTGCGCAACAGCTTGCGTAACGTGGTCAGGCCGGCCTGGGTAATGGCCGTCTGCCACGTCCGGTCGCCTCGTCGCTCGGCAAACTGGTCGAGGATGCGCCTCGACTCCTTGAGCGCGCGCTTGTCGCACTGAGAAATCAGCAGCACGTTCATTTGACTTGCTCGGCTGTTCTGAGGGCCACGGACTTGATCGTGTCGATCATGAAATCCAGCGCTTCCGATCTGGTCAGCGCCTCGATGCAGTTGTGTCGGAACTGTTGTTCCTCATCGCCGCGCATGGCCGAAAGAAAAGCCTGGGGGAGAATGGTGCCGTCCTTGACCAGGTCGGCAACATCGAATACCAGACCGCCTCGGCGGGTTTTCCCATGCAGGACAGCAAGGCCGTGCGGAAGTCCCAGTACCCAGGTGGCTGTGGCTGCCAGCCCGTAAGCAAGGTAGTTTCCGTGGTCGAGGAAACGATTGGCGGGGTCGCCTCCCGCTCCGCGCTTGACCCGGGTAAAGTCACCATAGCCAACAGTGTCGACTGCAAGTTTGAAAAGTGCCTTGCTAAGGCGAGCCTCCTCGGTCAGGACGGCCATGGTGTCCGGCATGGATTCGATATTGCTGGCAGAGCGTTCGAGCAGTGCCGACAGCCGATTCTGATCAACCGCAAAGCCCTCATCCTTCAGTGAGCGATGAGTCCATTGGTTGGCGATTCTCTGCAATCGAGCATGCTGAAAGGCTTTTGCCGCCGCCAGTCTCAGCTCGTCACCAAACCAGAATCGGACCCAGGCCTGCAGGTATTCGGTCGGGCGGTATTCGCTTTGAGGAGAGAACCAGGCGACTTCGATATCGACCTCGTTGGCCGAAAACAGGGGCGTGCCGCCGCCTCCGCAAAAGCCGACCAGCACGCCAGCCTTGGCAAGCTCGCGCATGGCTGCCTGGGTAATGGAAGTTCCTGTACCCAGAAGCACTGTGGTTGTATTCGCTATCGGAATATTCCAGTAGAGCGAGCGCTTGCCGGCATCCGTGACGTATTCCACTCGTCCGCCGTTGACCAGAACCCGGCAGTGCTCCAGGTAATAAATGTTCGCCCGTTTCGAATGCAGAATCGTTTTCAGCTCTGTCGCGGAGATATCGCTCGACCGGTTGACGCGTTTCTGACTCATTTTGCCTGCCCCATCCTTCCCAAAAACAGCCTACCCCGCCCTATTCTCAA
>RECK01000267.1 GCA_007694055.1 Wenzhouxiangella sp. | reverse complement strand
CCTGATCGGCTTGATGAGCCGCGTCATTACTCAGGCCAACTGTCCTTTTACCTTTTACCTTTCCCCTCAGCGTTTCATGTAGTTGAAGAACTCCTCGTTGGTCTTGGTGACCTTGAGTTTGTCCAGCATGAACTCGATGGCCTGGGATTCTTCCATGGGCTGGAGGATGCGGCGCAGGATCCAGACTTTCTGGAGCTGGTTTTCGCCGACCATCTTTTCTTCGCGGCGGGTGCCGGAGCGGTTGATGTCGATGGCCGGGTACACGCGCTTTTCGGCGATGCGGCGGCTCAAGTGCACTTCCATGTTGCCGGTGCCCTTGAACTCTTCGTAGATGACTTCGTCCATCTTCGAGCCGGTGTCGACCAGGGCGGTGGCGATGATGGTCAGGCTGGCGCCGTCTTCGATGTTGCGCGCAGCGCCAAAGAAGCGTTTGGGCCGCTGCAGGGCGTTGGCATCGACACCACCGGTAAGCACCTTGCCGGATGACGGCACGACGGTGTTGTAGGCACGGGCCAGGCGGGTGATGGAGTCGAGCAGGATGATGACGTCTTTCTTGTGCTCGACCAGGCGCTTGGCCCGCTCGATGACCATGTCGGCGACCTGGACGTGACGGGTGGCCGGTTCGTCGAAGGTCGAGGAAATGACCTCGGCGTCGACGCCGCGCTGCATTTCAGTGACTTCTTCCGGACGCTCGTCGATGAGCAGGATGATCATGTGCGCTTCCGGGTTATTGGCCCGGATCGCGGTGGCAATATTCTGCAGCAGCATGGTCTTGCCGGCCTTGGGCGGGCTGACGATGAGGCCGCGCTGGCCCTTGCCGATGGGCGCGATCAGGTCGATGATGCGGCCGGTGATATCTTCGGTGGAGCCGTTGCCACGCTCGAGGCGGAACTGCTCGCGCGGAAACTCCGGGGTCAGGTTCTCGAACAGGATCTTGTTCTTGGACGCTTCCGGGCGGTCGTAGTTGAGTTCCTCGACCTTGAGCAGGGCAAAGTAGCGCTCTGACTGCTTGGGCGGCCGGATTTTTCCGGAAATGTAGTCGCCGGTACGCAGGTTGAAGCGCCGGATCTGGGAAGGTGACACGTAAATGTCATCCGGCCCGGCCATGTACGAGGCCTCGGCCGAGCGCAGGAAGCCGAAGCCATCCTGCAGGATCTCCAGCACGCCGTCGCCGTAAATCGCCTCTTTCTTGCCGGCCTTGGCCTTGAGGATGGCGAAGATGACGTCCTGCTTTCGCGAACGCCCCATGTTGTCGATGCCGAGTTCCTCGGCCATCTCGATCAGTTCCTTGGCGGATTTTCTTTTTAGTTCGGTCAGATTCATGAAGGTGTGGTCCGAGGGTTGCACACAGGAGTACCTTGGGCAAACGGAGAGTTCACCGGCATTGGCACCCGGATAACGGGTTTGTTTGATAGTCAGGTTGCAGTATCAACCCGGCGTCGGGTTAATGAAATTCAGGTCAGTAAAAAGGACTTTTGGCGGGCCCCCGCCTCAGATAATGCCTAACTTAGCACCATTCGGCAACGGAGTCCAGCGCCTGCCACTCACCCCTCCCGGGCAGGGGCAGGCGCGGCCCTGGAATCAGATGGTGTCGTCGACGAAAGACTTCAGCGCCGATTTGGTCAGCGCACCGACCTTGGTGCCCTGCGGCTCGCCGTTTTCAAAGATCATCAGGGTGGGAATGCCGCGGATCTTGTAGCGGGCCGTAATCTGCTGGTTTTCGTCGATATTGACCTTGGCCACGGTCAGCTTGCCATCGTATTCGTCGGCCAGCTCGTGGAGAATGGGGTCAATCATCTTGCACGGCCCGCACCATTCGGCCCAGTAATCAACCAGCACCGGGCCGTCGGACTTGAGCACGACCTGCTCGAAGTCACCGTCTGAAACATGCACAATTTTGTCACTCACAATAGCAATCTCCTGGGATTCGTGGATTCGGGCCAGCGCGGGATACACGCCTTGTCACCCGGCATTATAGGGGTCTATGCGACAAGCGGCATGGATGTCAACTATAATGTGCAGCTTGCCGTCCGGCATCGCTTGGCATTCGCTTTTATTCGAAGTCTAGGCTCCTGCCCCGAATTTCAAGGCATCACCTTTCAAGGAACTGAAAACAACCTGTGAGTGAAACCAGACCTGCCGAAACGGTGTTGACCGAGCAACGGTTCAGCACTTTCGAGCTCGATGAGCGCATTCAGCTCGGCCTGAAAGAGGCCGCCTTCGAGTTCTGCACCCCGATTCAGGCCCGCACCCTGCCACTGGCGCTGGAGGGTCGTGACGTCGCCGGCCAGGCCCGCACCGGCACCGGCAAGACCGCGGCCTTCCTGCTGGCCATTTTCAAGCGCCTGCTCAGCCCGGAAAGCGTTGGCCCCGGACCGAATCCGCGCGCCATTGTCATTGCCCCGACCCGGGAACTGGCCATCCAGATTCACCGCGACGCCGAACAGTTGGGCAAGCACACCGGCCTGCGCACCCTGCTCGCCTACGGCGGCGTGGACTACGCCAAGCAGCGGGACAGCATTGCCGACGGCGTGGATCTGTTGATCGGCACGCCGGGACGCCTGATCGACTACCTGAAGCAGGATATCTACAACCTGCGGCACATCGAGGTCGTGGTCCTGGACGAGGCCGATCGGATGTTCGACCTGGGCTTCATCAAGGATATTCGCTTCCTGTTCCGCGCCATGCCGGGCGTGGAAAAACGCCAGACCCTGATGTTTTCGGCCACCTTCCCGCTCAAGGTCACCGAGCTGGCCTACGAGCACATGCGCGACGTGCAGACGGTGCGCATCGAGGAAGAGCAGATGACCACCGAGCGGGTTACCCAGGTGGTCTATTACCCGGCCAATCGCGAGAAGCTGCCGCTGCTGGTCAAGCTGCTGCGCAAGATGGTGGATGGTCATGTGATGGTGTTCATCAACACCCGGCATATGGCCGACCGGGTCTCGCGCACGCTCAAGGCCAACGGCTTCAATGCCGCGATGCTGGCCGGCAACGTGCCGCAGGTCAAGCGGCAGAAGCTGTTGAAGCGCTTTCATGACGGCGACATCGATGTCCTGGTGGCCACCGATGTGGCCGCGCGCGGCCTGCATATTCCGGATGTCAGCCACGTGATCAATTTCGACCTGCCCCAGGAGGCAGCCGATTACGTGCACCGCATCGGCCGGACGGCGCGACTTGGGGCGACCGGTGATGCGATCAGCTTTGCCTGCGAGGATTACGCCTTTCATCTGCCGGAAATCGAGGATTACATCGAGATGTCCTTGCCGGTGGAGCAACATGACCCGGACGACCTGCCGCGCCTGGAACGCCCACCACCGGTGAAGAAAACCGAGGGCGATCGGAAGGGTGGCGGGCGCCGTGGTGGTGGCGGCGGGAACCGGGGTCGACGCGGGCGGTAGGTCTGCGGCGCGTTCTAAGGCCCTGGAGGCAACCTGAACCTTGGCCCCGGCCGCACGCGCGGACGGTTGACAGGGGTACGCATATGGTGAGGCTCTGTAGGCAACCTGGTCGTTGGCCCCGGCCGCGTGGGGCCGGGCTACGCAT
>RECK01000081.1 GCA_007694055.1 Wenzhouxiangella sp. | reverse complement strand
AGCTTGTCATGCCCTTGAAAAACCAGTTATAATTGCGAGCTTAATTTAACTGGCGACTGGGGCTTTTGCACAAAGCCCGACTTGTCACCTCGCCCGGCACGGTCCGAGCGGTGGTGGTTCCCAAGGGGGTTTTCTGAAAAAGCCCGGTCGCCCAACCGATTGATTGGAGTTGTAAAAAACATGTCTTTGACGGCAGAACAGAAGCAGCAGGTTGTTCAGGACCACCAGTTGGCCGAGGGTGATACGGGCTCTCCGGAAGTGCAGGTTGCCTTGCTGACGGCACGCATTCAGCATTTGCAGACCCACTTCGCGGAGCACAAGAAAGACCATCACTCCCGCCGTGGCCTGCTCAAGCTGGTCAACCAGCGTCGTTCGCTGCTGGATTACGTCAAGAAAAAAGACGTTCAGCGCTATCGCGATCTGATCGAGCGCCTGGGCCTGCGTCGTTAAGACCAGGTTCGCAACAATTTTTTGAAATTGAAGCACCCCGGCGGCCTCGCGCTGTTCCGGGGTGTTTTGTATGGAAGCGGAAAACGCAGCAAGCAAAAGTGGAGTGATATAAAGTGAACAAGTTCAGCAAGACCTTCAAATTCGGCGAGCATGACGTCACCATGGAAACCGGGCATGTAGCCCGCCAGGCTGACGGTGCCGTACTGGTGACCATGGCCGATACCGTGGTGCTGGTGACCGCCGTGGCCCGCAAGGAAGCCAAGCCGGGCCAGAACTTCTTTCCCCTGACCGTCAACTATCAGGAAAAATTCTATTCTGCCGGCAAGATCCCCGGCGGATTCTTCAAGCGCGAGGGTCGACCCACCGAGAAGGAAACCCTGACCTCACGCCTGATCGATCGTCCAATTCGTCCGCTGTTCCCGAATGGCTTTCTCAACGAGATCCAGGTCATTGCAACGGTGATGTCGTCGAATCCGGAAGTGGATGGCGATATCCCGGCCATGATCGGCGCCTCGGCTGCCTTGATGCTGGCCGGCGTGCCTTTCCAGGGGCCGATTGGCGGTGCCCGGGTCGGTTTCGTCGACGGCAATTACGTGCTCAACCCGACCCAGTCACAGCTCGAAGAATCGCGCCTTGACCTGGTCGTCGCCGGCACCTCCAAGGCCGTGCTGATGGTCGAGTCGGAAGCCGATCTGCTCAGCGAGGACGAAATGCTGGGTGCCGTGACCTTCGGTCACGAGCAAATGCAGGTCGCTATCCAGGCCATCGAGGAGCTGGTCGCCGAGGCCGGCAAGCCGAAGTGGGACTGGCAGGCACCGGCCAAGCCGGAAGGTCTGGCCGACAAGGTTGCCGAACTGGCCAAGGCCGGCCTGGTTGATGCCTACAGTCATACCGAGAAAGCTGTCCGCCGCGAGGCGATTGGCAAGGTTCGTGATCAACTGATCGAACAGCTCTGCCCCGAAGGCGATGACAATGCGCCCGACCTCGACGAAGTCAAGGAAGCCTTTGGCAAGCTGGAGAAGGACCTGGTGCGTGATCGCATCCTGTCCGGTCAGCCGCGTATCGACGGTCGTGACCTGACCACGGTGCGTCCGCTGGATATGCAGGTTGGCGTTTTCCCTCGCACCCACGGTTCAGCCATCTTCACCCGCGGCGAAACCCAGGCCATGGTGGTGACCACCCTGGGCACCGGGCGCGACGCCCAGATCATCGACGCCATCGAGGGCGAGTACAAGGAGCAGTTCATGCTCCACTACAACTTCCCGCCGTTCTGTGTCGGTGAAACCAGCTTCATGCTGGGACCCAAGCGTCGCGAAATCGGGCATGGCCGACTGGCCAAGCGCGCGCTGGTGGCCGTCATTCCCAAGAATGAAGATTTCCCCTACGTATTGCGCCTGGTATCCGAGATCACCGAGTCCAACGGCTCCAGCTCCATGGCCTCGGTCTGTGGTGGCTCGCTGGCTCTGATGGATGCCGGTGTACCGATCAAGGCGCCGGTGGCCGGTATTGCCATGGGCCTGATCAAGGACGGCGATCGCTTCGCCGTGCTGACCGACATCCTGGGCGACGAAGATCACCTCGGCGACATGGACTTCAAGGTCGCCGGTACCGAGGGCGGCGTGACCGCGCTGCAGATGGACATCAAGATCGACGGCATCACCGCCGAGATCATGCGTGTGGCCCTGCAACAGGCTACCGATGCCCGTATTCATATCCTCAAGCAGATGAATGAAGTCATCAGCACGCCGCGCGAGGAAATGAGCCAGTACGCTCCGCGCCTGTTCACCATGAAGGTGCACCCGGACAAGATCCGCGACGTGATCGGCAAGGGCGGTTCCACCATCCGCGCCATTACCGAGGAGACCGGCACCACCATCGATATCCAGGATGACGGCACGGTAACCATTGCCTCGGTCAACCAGGCTGCTGCCGATGCCGCACGCAAGCGCATCGAGCAGATTACCGCCGATGTCGAGGTTGGAACGATCTACGAAGGTACGGTGACCAAGATCATGAACTTTGGTGCTTTTGTCACCATTCTGCCCGGCAAGGACGGTCTGGTTCATATTTCCCAGATCTCCGACAAGCGCGTCGAGAACGTCACCGACGAGTTGGCCGAGGGCGACAAGGTCAAGGTCAAGGTGCTGGAAGTCGACAAGCAAGGGCGGATTCGCCTGAGCATGAAGGCGTTGAACGAAAGCAGCGACTGATACCTGGTTGCACAGGTTCGGTTCGTCATGGGTGGCTGGGTTGCGCGATAGACCCAGTCACCCGTTTTTTTAAAGCAAGCAAATTCGTCAAGTTGGCCCACTGCCATGCAACTCACCATCCCCGTGGCTCCCGGTGAGCTCCTCGACAAGCTGACCATCCTCGAAATCAAGGCCGAGCGCATTGAACAGCCTGACAAGTTGGCCAACGTGCAGCGCGAGCTGGAATTGCTGACCAGCGTCTGGGACCAGGCCAGGCTGGAAAACGAGCGGATTGCCGCCCTGCGAACGCAGCTCAGGCAGGTCAACGAATCCCTGTGGCAAATCGAGGATGACATTCGCGAGGAAGAGCGGCATGGTCGCTTTGGCGAGCGCTTCATCGAGCTGGCCCGATCGGTGTATGTCACCAACGATCGCCGCGCCGCAATCAAGAAAGCAATCAACGTCGAGCTGGGCTCGGTCATCGTCGAGGAAAAGTCTTACCGCGATTACCGCGGCGACTGACGTCATCGATCCGTCGGAATCCGGGTTTGATTCCACTCCAGGCAGGACTTGTCTCCTGGCCAGCTCCGTTGCATGCAAACCGGAAATTGTGCAATCTAAAACCAGGTAACCACGGAAGACACGGAAAGCACGGAAAAGTGTGAATCCAATTTAAGTGATTTCCTGACTCGCGTCTTGTCTCAGTGCCCGGGCTGTTCCGACCTCTGAGGTGTCCATGTTCAAATTCTCTCCGAACGTATGGGAATAAACCCAAACCTGCTCGCGACCGCGCGGCACCTGGCCTGCTCGTCACAGGTCAGGTAGGACGAGGTTGGAAGAAAAGGAAAACAACCGCAAGGCCCCGCCTTTCAACCTCCTCCCACCTCTCGCAACGGGTGGTATCTGGC
>RECK01000443.1 GCA_007694055.1 Wenzhouxiangella sp. | reverse complement strand
AGCCTGCGATCATCGCCATCGAAATACAACGCGTTGTCCAGATGCACCCGACCCCAGCCCTGCGACTGGCTGGGTGCACCACCGGTGGTCCCGGTACCGGTAATTTCCTGGGCACCGTTGATCATGATCGCCTTGATCAGGGCAGCCGATGGATCGGCAATGGCGAAAGCGGCTTCCTCGCTACCCAGCGGATAGAAGCCCCGGGCCAGGTATTCGCGCACCAGGGCGGCGAGACCGGCAGCGGTCGGGGTGGCCATGGAGGTCCCACTATTGCCAACGGTGCCACAGGCGCTGCGTGAGGCTGAAACGATGGATGCACCCTGCGCGGTCAGGTCCGGCTTGGAGCGCCTGTCCTGGGTGGGGCCGCGCGAGGAAAAACCGGACATGTTGTTGCCGGCCGTGCCGCGGTTGTTGCTGCCGATGGAAAACACGTTCTTGCCGTTACCGGCGGCACCGACATCGGCGCCCGGGCCACAGCCGGCATTGCCTCCCAGGCCACCGCTGTTGCCGGCGGCAAAAAACAGCGCCAGCTCAGGGAATTCCCAGACTGCGGCATCGGCATCGCGCGTGGTCTGCCGGTACTCGACCTGACAGCCAGCGATGCAGGCCCCTAACTCGTTTCGGCAGCTGGAACCCCAGGAATTGTTGTGAATGCGGGCGCCGTTCTGATAGGCCACGGTGGCGGCATGATAAATCGTGCCACCGAGGCTGTTGAGGTATTGCAGGCTCGCGCCCATTTCCTGGGAAATCAGTTTTGCACCCGGCGCGGTGCCATCGAGGTCGGTCACGCCACCCGGTGTGGTGAAGGTTTCACAGTCCACGGCCTGGGCGGGATTGTTGCCCAAGATGCTACCGATGACATGGGTGCCGTGGCCCTGGTTGTCGGCCGGCCCGCCACTGGTGCTGCCATCCCACTTGTAGTGGGCACCGATCTTGCGGTGATCGAAGTCAGGCGTCACGGCGGCGCACGACGAGCCGCTGGGGCAGACCGAGGTCACCGGCTGGCCAAAACTGGTGTCGCTGAATGAGCAATGGGTGGCATGCAGCCCGGAGTCAGCCGCGCCAATGATCTGGCCACAGCCGAAAATGCCCTGATCATAGATCGGGCGATTGGTAACGCTGCCACTCTGGTGCAGGCCCGGCGCCTGCGAGTTCATGAGCTCGTTCGGCCAGTGCAGGCTGATGGAAGCCACGCCATCCTCGGCCGCCAGCGCCATCACCCCTTCGAACATCAACTCACGGTCGAAGCTGACCAGCAAACGCTCGCCGTCAAAGCCGGTAAAGCTTTGGACCAGGTTTAATCCGCTCAGCCCTTCTAGCCGATTCACCAGGCCACGGCTCTGGGCGCTGCCATGCAAGCCGATGACCAGCTGGTCAAGGCCGGCCTCCCGAATAATATCCGTGCCCCTGCTCGAGCCGGCGTCTGCGGCCAGGTCACGTGCCAGGTTGATATCCAGCTTCCAGACCGGCAGGAACGGGCCGGTCCAGATCACACCATCGATGGCAGCGGCAGCCGAATCCAGGCTGGCCGGCATGCGCACCAGGTAGGCATGGTGCGGTGCATAGCCAAGAATCGTGGCTCCCAGGTTCTCCAGGGCCCGGCGCTGGTCGCGCCCGACCGGCTGGGCAAATTTCACCACGCGAAATTCGGAGCGGGCGAACCGGGTCACATCGGCCAGGCCATTCAGGGCCGGATCGATGGTCTGAACCTGTCCGGAACAGGCATTCAGTACGGCACTGTCAAAGGAAACCAGGCAGGATTGATCATCAGCAAGAACGCTGAAGGACGCAGCAAGAACGATGGCTGCCAGAAGCAGTCTAAACATGAATTTTCCAATATGAAGGGAAACAAGCGCTCTGAAACTTACGTCAACAGCCGGACAAAGTAAAGCGCGGGTTAAAAAAAGTTGCCGGCTCAGGCGCTATTCACCAATGGAAATCTGCTTGTCCTGGCGTCGCCCCAGCTCGACCAGCTCGTCGCGCAGCGGCCCCGGCAGGAAGAAATCCGCACCCACTCCGGATTGCGGTGGCGGCCGCGGCCAGTCCGACTTGTCCAGCGCCATCCAGGCCCGGCGAAGCCTGGCGAGCTGCTGATCACGCAGTTCGTCACTGGCCATGAAATCGAAGGCGGCCAGCCTATCTCGGACCGCCCTGACTTCGTCAGCCCTGGGCCAGTCGGCCAGGATAGCTTCCAGGCTCATTGCAGAAAAGCGACGGGTGGACGGGTAAACATCAGTCATCGCCTCCAACAGATAGGCCACCATCCAGGCCCGATCGCGGCCACGCTGGTACTGGTCGGGTTGACCCGCCCGCCAGGCCACTACCGCCTTTTGCGCCGGATCACCGACCAGCACCGTGGACATATCACTGAGCGCGACCGGGCCACCGTCCAGCCGCTCCATGATCCGGTCATCGACCGATGCGCCGTTCCAACCTGCCAGGGCATTGGCGGCCCATTGCGGAGTTTCGTCGACATGGCAGTTGAGGCAGGCATTGGGGCGTCCGCTGGCGGCATCGCGATGCGCGTCGGGCACCTCGATGCGATGGCTGCGGTGAATATCCATAACGCCGTAATTCAAATGCGGCATGTGGCAGTTGTAGCACTGCGATCCGGGGCTGTCGACCGGATGCTTGCTGTGCGCAACCAGCGCTGACTCACGGCGAAAATCCTGGTGACAGCGCAGGCAGGGCGCGTTGCCCCGATTCCTGTCCGTGATCTGGCCGGCCGGGTCACCGCCATGCATGCTGTGGCAGTCCATGCACGACAGCTCTGCTTGCTGGTAGCAGGCCGACTGCGTCATGCCCTGGTACTCGTAGGCGGTCAGGCGCGGTGTGCCGTCGGCCCAGAACCTGAGCTTGAACAAATCTTCGTGCCCCAGCAGGGGCGCTTTGGTATCGCGCATGACCGGTATCACATGGTCATGCAAATCCATGCCGGGCCGATAGCTGGGGCCTGAATCCATCATCTGCCGAAGCTCGGCTGGGTCCGGCACCATGCGTTGAGCGTGACATTGCGCGCAGACATGCGACCCAAGCCTGGCATCCAGGCGCACCGGGTTGACGATGGAGGTATCCCGTCCCGGCGCCAGACGCATGGCCAGCCGCCCGGAAAGATTGTCGGCAAGGGCGGCATGGCGTTCACCCGGACCATGGCAGGTTTCACACGAAATCCCCAGCTCGGCCACGACAGAGTCAAAACGCGAATCGCGTCCGACATCAACCGCCTCACCGCGTCTTGCAAGCGCCTGCAGTTCCTCGTAGTTGCTCATCCTCGGCTGAGGGCCGGTATTGTGGCAAAAAATGCAGTTCTGATTCCAGATTGCCACTTCCACGTTGAAGTCGCGGCCGTCCGGGCCCAGGAAGGCACCGTTCATGTGTACCCAGCGCTGGTCGCCGTTGTGCCACAGGTAGTGCAGGCGCACGTGGGTGCCATCCTCAGGCAAGCGGGTAAGATACTGCTGGTAGCGGTGAGAGCCGACGGTCTTGTCGATCGTGATGCGGTTGAGCTTGGCGCCGGTATCTAGATCGTAATATTCGAAAAAGAACCCG
>RECK01000442.1 GCA_007694055.1 Wenzhouxiangella sp. | reverse complement strand
GGCTGTGCGCTGGCCAACCGACTCAGTGCCGACCCCTCGATTCGGGTTTTGTTGCTGGAAGCAGGCCCGCGTGACTGGAATCCGTTCATTCACATGCCGGCCGGCCTGGCCAAACTGGTCAACTTCAAGTCGCTGAACTGGAATTACCTGACCGAGCCCGAGCCGGCCCTGAACAATCGCCAGCTTTACTGGCCACGCGGACGGGTGCTGGGCGGGTCGAGCTCGATCAACGCCATGTGCTACTCCCGCGGCCACCGCAGCGACTACGACGACTGGGCCGCGCTTGGCAATCCTGGCTGGAGCTGGGACGAGGTACTGCCTTACTTCCGTCGCTCCGAAGATCAGTCGCGCGGGGAGTCCGAGCTGCACGGCGTCGGTGGCCCCCTGAGTGTCGAGGACCTGCACTACGCCAACCCCTTGAGCGAGGTTTTCATCCAGGCCGCCGAGCAGGCCGGATTTGCCCGCAACCGCGATTTCAACGGTCCGACCCAGCGCGGCTTCGGGCTCTACCAGGTCACCCAGCGCAACGGACGGCGCTGCTCGACGGCCGTCGGCTACCTGCGCCCGGCCAAGCCGCGACCGAACCTGACCGTGCTGACCGGGGCGCTGACCCTGGGCCTGGTATTTACTGGCAGTGACCGGGTCGGCGGGGTGCGTTTCCGGCGCCACGGATTCACCCAGACCGCGATGGCCGAACGCGAAGTGTTGCTTGCTGCCGGTGCGATCAATTCGCCGCAGCTGCTGATGCTGTCAGGCATAGGCCCGGCACCGATGCTGGAAAGCGCCGGCGTCAGCGTTCGGCACGAACTCGGCGAGGTCGGACGCAACCTGCAGGACCATCTCGATATCTGCACGCTGACGCGCTGCTCCCAGCCCATCACCTACGACCAGCTCAGCGAACTCCGGGTCGGACTGCGCTACTTCCTCCATCACGAAGGGGAAGGCACGTCCAATATCGCCGAGGGCGGTGGCTTCCTGGTGTCCGGCCGTGGCCGGGCCGACCGCCCCGACGTGCAGATGCACTTCGTCCCGGCCCTGCTTGATGATCACGGCCGCAACCGCCTGCCCGGCGACGGCTATACCTTGCACGCCTGCCCGCTGCGGCCGGAAAGTCGGGGCTACCTGGCCCTGCGCTCGGATAACCCGCGCCAGCCCATCGCCATCCATGCCAACTACTTAAGCCAGGCCGAAGACCTGGAAATGATGCTCGAATGCGTGCGTCTGTCGCGCCAGGTGCTCGGGCAGCCGGCCTTCAAGCCGTTCCGTGGCCACGAGATCTACCCCGGCAACGACATCACCAGTCGCGACGGCCTGATCGAGTTCATTCGCACCAAGGCCGAAACCATTTACCACCCGGTCGGCACCTGCCGCATGGGCTCGGACCCGCACGCCGTGGTCGATCCCGAGCTGAAGGTTCGAGGCATCGAGGGGCTGCGCGTGATCGACGCCTCGGTCATGCCCACCCTGGTCGGCGGCAACACCAACGCCCCGACCATCATGATTGCCGAAAAGGCAGCCGACATGATTCTGGGCAACGCGGCGCTGGCAGCCCGGCAGACGCCGGAACCGGCCGCAGAGGCGGCCTGAGCAGCCAATCGCCCGGCAAGGCTTCACCCAGCTCATAGGGCGCACCCAGGGCAGGCGATGGATCGAAGTCCAGGCGGCGACTATGGACATGATCGGCATTGATCAGCTCGCCGCCGGGTTCAACGACCTGGTTGAAGGGGAAATGCCTGCGCAGGCTGAGCATGCGCCCGACGCCAAGATCCGGATAAGGCCTGATTGTTACCGCCAATGGAGCCACCAGCAACCGGAGTTCATGACCAGGTTGAAGCCGGTGCGGAAGGTCTGGCCGGGGCGTTCCGGATCGTACTGCTCCAGCCACAGCCTGGCCGGATGTTCGCCACCATCGAATTCGGAGGGCTGCACTTCGATACCAGCCAGACGCTGCCCGCTGATGACCTGAAGTTCGGACATGAGCATGTCGGCGCTCTCGGCAGTTGTGTCCATCCAATGGTAGAGCCCAGCCAGTTGATTGACATCGCCGGACTCCAGCGCGACGCGGACCCAATCCTGGAGCGTATCGATCCGGCGAGAGCAGTCGTACTGCGATGACGGCAAGACCAGAATTTCCGGCCTGTCCGCTTCTTTCCTGCGAGCAGATATTCCAAGTGCACCGCAGGTACGATCGGAGTAAATCGGTACATCATCCTCGCCAGCGCAACGGTAGATGGCGGTATGGCTGGCAAGTGCGGCACCTGACATGGCCAGCCAAACAAAAAGCAGTAGCCCCGTCCTATTCACCGCCCGGCGATGCAGGCTCAGTTTCGTTCGTACGGGGCCGCGGTGCGCAATTGTCTGCGGTCCAGATGGGTGCTGACAGTCTTGCCATCTTCCGAGAGCTCCAGTTGATTCCAGGGCACGGCGACTTTGCTGGTGAAGAATCCCATAAAGCCGCCGTATTCGATGACGGCTGCCTCGATCTGACCGCCTTCGTCCATGACGATGCCGGCGACCCTGCCTAATTCTCTGCGGCTTTGGCGGTTGATGACTTTCTGGCCGACCAGTTCATCTGCACGGATCTGAGCGGGCGCCATTGACCGAGTTCCGTTTTCCTGCTTGCGCTCGGTGTCCATTCTGCGCTCGGCATCCTGGCGTTGGTCAGTTTCACGTCTGCGCTCGGCCTCCAGTCTGCGTTCGGCATCCTGGCGTTGCTCCATTTCACGGGCGCGCTCGGCATCCTGTCTGCGTTCGGCATCCTGGCGTTGCTCCATTTCCCGCTTGCGTTCGGCATCCTGCCTGCGCTCTTCGGCTTTTTGGGTTTGCTCTTGTTGCTGTTGTGCAGCCTTGGCGACTGGTGCTGATACCGATCCGAAAGGGGCAAAAACTACCAATGCTACGGTTAGGGCGATTGCGTGGTAAATGGGCATGGGAAGTGCTCGAGAATGTATAACATCCAGCATGCGTCCCGCGACGGATGGAGTCTGTACGGTCAGGCACCTACAGACAACCCGAATCTCGAGGCAGGGAGAACTCCGCTATTCCGGGGCGCACTGAATAAGGCGGGATATGGGCGGTAACGTCGGAATTGGCACGGCAAGCCCGCAGAGCCCATTGCAGGTCGTGGTCCGTGCCACTAGCACCCCGTCATTAATCCCGTGACATTCAGCGAGTCGGAAAGCACACATCTGCCGCGTAGGCAATGGAAACCGTGCCGCTTCGCGCAGCGAAGAAGCGCTGTTGGAATGCCGTCAAGCGTGTGTAGCAGGAAATTTCCCGTTCAATGCCTGCAGGGCAAGAAGCCCTGGAATGGAGCCGTCGCGAGCAGAATCCGAGCTGCACGGTGAATTATGCTCGGCCTCATTCAGACTCTGAGCCGACTCGACACCGCGGAAGCTGGCTGAACCTCCCTTATTCATGACGCCTACTCCTGCAACGCCCCCAGGCCCTGCATCTGCTGACTTTCGCTCGGTCGCGGGTCCTCACCGTACAGGTGAGTACGCTTCCGGCCCCCTCGGTCGCGAAAGTCACCATCTACTGGGCCTGGAGAC
>RECK01000441.1 GCA_007694055.1 Wenzhouxiangella sp. | reverse complement strand
CTCATATCGGCCACGGGTAATGTTGTCAGATCCTGGCGGCTTGATGCGGCATCCACTCGCTTGCTGCCTCTCGGTAGCGATGATTTTTCGGGTGAGATCGTTATCGATGATGTCGAGCCTGGGGATTATTTCCTGCGGGTATTAGCACAGCTTTCTTCAACTGAGGTGGTAACACGTCAATCCGAAGTGGTGATTGGCATGTCGCAAGATGACGATTCCAGAGTGTTGGAACTGTCCGAGTAATTCCCTGGGAAGAGTATCCGGCAGCTTCTCGGCCAATCGGTGCGCCGGAACTGCTATGTCTCAGAGAGACCTGAGCCGACAGCGAGCGATGTCTTCCAATTCAGACTCCCTGCCTCCGTTGATTGAACGCCTTAGGATCATCTTGACGACATCGGACGCCGCCAGCGCCCCGTTGCTCGCAGCCGCGGTGCTTGCTTCGTCTGTCCAGTGTAGCATCCAAGGCCCTTAGGGTTTTGGTGTCGCGGTCGAAATAGGAGTCGAGGCGCCACTGACGCCAGAAACCGCGCAACATTCTCATGCTGATGATGTGCGCTACGCCTGAACACCGCGCCACGAACCCTCTGCGCGCCGCAGGTGACCTGTTGTCCAGCCTTCAAGTGCCTGGGATCATGAATGATTCTGGACTTACTGAGAAAATCAGCCTCAATGATCCGATCGCCCGGGGGCATTGCAATTAAGTATTAACTCTGCATCCAAATACCTTAATCATGCCACATTGCACCATTTTCGCGCCTCTTTCTCTCGGTATCATCGTCACCATCAGCCCTCTGCGGAACGGTGAAGAAGATGAGCGTCGGCGCGAAATGCATTCTGTTTTCTGTGCTTGGTGGATTCTGGGCCATTGTGGAACTCGCCAACCCGGCACTTGGCCAGACCGGTCGCTTGCCCCAGGCAAGTGCGGGAGCGGTCGTGAGCATCGTGATCACGGTGGGGCCAATCGCCGAGATCGTCTTTCCGGAAGGACAAGCCTTTGAACTGCGCGTACCCGAGCCCTCGCAGGCCGGCGCTCTCCAGGAAGTGCAGCATCAAGGGTTCCAGCCTGCTTCAGCAGCGCCAGTGCATATGGCAGAACTTCCGTTCATCGTTCGCGGAAACGCCACTGCGGTGGTGGAGGCTCAGCCAAGCGAAACGACATGGACGGATGACCAGGAGTTTGGCGTTGCGCGATCTGCCAGGCCAAATGACGGCGTCTCGCTACTTGCCTACTCGATGGAGATCGATTTCGGAGAAAGACCATCAAATGTGTTTTCGCAGCGAGCACACACCTGGAGCAGTGGCCGGACTGCAACAGCTGGAGTTTTGTCCAGCAGCAACGTTGCACAATCGCCGGAGCGTGGTAACCTACGAGTCATAGGTGATTCTATGGTCTTCGGTACAGCGCCTGGGCAGTTCAATGGCGAAATAGTGGTTTCGGTGTCTGCAGAGCTTTAGCGATATATCATGAGATCGCAGCGCCAGTCTGAGGTGGAAAGTGGCGGTGAATCTGACTAGGGCATTGTCTACCTCGGTAGCAGCTTTATTTCTAATTTCGGCGCCTCTCTCGATTGGGCATTCCCAATCCCAGCAGGTTGTTGACAATGTTTTCTTCCAGACCGATCTCCGGCAGGCCATAGAGGACGTGGCTGCGCAACTCGGAATTAACATCATCGCCGATCCAAGCGTACAGGGTATCGTCTCGGTCACCCTGGAAGATGCCTCTGTTGACAGCGCGTTGGAGCTGCTTTTGGCTGGAACGGGATATCGTTACGTCCAGCAGCCAGACTATATCCTGGTGTTCAACCCGGACGCGTCTGCCGATTTCTTCACTGATATATCGCGGACTCGGCGCGTGGAACTGCAAAACCTGACTCCCGGCGCAGCAAGAGGGCTGCTGCCAGAGCCTCTGCAGCGGTTCGTTCGGGTGGATGAACAGTCAGGCCGACTCGCAATTACCGCTCCCGAAGAGATTCTTGATCGGATACTCTTCGATCTCGAGGTTCTTGATAGGGAGGAGGAAAGCGTCACAACGTTTGTGTCGTTGGAATTTGTTCGTGCTGAAGCTGCGCGGCTGCTTCTTCCGCAACAATTACAGCGTTTCGTTCGCGTTGACCCGACCCGTAATTCGATTGCCGTCAGCGCTCCGCTGGATCAACGCAACGAAATCATGACACTCCTAAGGCGTCTCGACCAACCAACAGGGCCAACATCGACCGAAACGCCAAACGTCTACCCAACACATCGTGTCGATCTTTCGCATGGTGAGGCCGAAGGCATCCTCGCGCTGCTGTCGGACGCCCATCAAGCTTTCGTTCGGGCGGATAGCAGTTCTAATGTTCTGGCAGTAAGCGCCCCAAGGCACATTGTCGATGGGATTGTGAGTGATATCAGATCCTTGGACAAGCCCCGCCAACACGTCATGCTTGAAGCGCGTGTTGTGGTTCTTGAGCGGACCGATCTGTTGGACTTCGGCACTGATTTCCGTTGGCCCACGGTCGAAGCGGGCACATTTGCTAGCGATAATGTCAGTGGTATGCCGTGGGAACTTCGAATTGGATATTCCCCGAGCAGAGCATTTACCAATGCTCTCTCGTTGTCCTTAAATTTCTTGTCAGCAAACAACCAGGCGACCATAGTCTCCAGCCCGCAGGTGCTTGCCCAAGACGGCCTCCCAGCGGAAATTCGTGTCACCACAGAAGAATTTTTTGAAATTTCTTCAGAAGCTACGGGCGTTGTCAGGGCGCAACTTGAACAAATTGAAACAGGCACAATTCTCAACATCACCCCTAGGGTAGCGTCCTCTGGGCACATGACACTGAACATGGAATTGGAAGTCTCCGATGTGATTGGCCGGGGTGAAAACAATCTGCCAGTCGTTAGTCGGAGGACGGCGAGCAGCACTGTCAGGATCGAGAACGGAGGAACGGCCGCAGTCGCCGGGCTTGCTGATAACAGGTCGCGCGCCGGTAACAGCGGTACGCCGGCCTTGCGCCGCTTGCCGCTTATTGGAAGAGCTTTCGGACAAGATTCTCTTAATCATCAAGCGCGTCAGGTTGCGATCTTTGTTACTGCGACATTAGTAGACGCAGACGGGCACAAGAGGCGCACCGGCGAATCTCGGCGAAACCAGATTAGAAGCGTGTCCGATGAGCAATACCGCTCAGAGCTTGAAGCTGCATTGCTCAGGATGGGGCAGTCAATTGACTAAGATAAAATCCATGGAAAGTCCTGTCAGACAGATGTCGATTTCGCGCGTGTCCTTGGCTCTTGCCGCTGCTGCTTTTCTCGCTGCATGCGCTGCGGACTCGAACGTAAGTCGTGTTAGTGCACCAGTCACAGCTGTATCTGTCGGAGAGCCCGGCGATGTGCCGGCAGAAGCGCTGGCGCGCGCGATGCTCCGGGTCGGATTTTCCCCACGGGAGATTGTTGACATGGGCCCAGCTATCAGGCGTTCGTTAACGCAAGGTGGCGGCGCCCAAGCGAGGCGACAGGGTGAAGTCGTGGCGCTCTTTTCAATCTGGGAAGGTGCATTGTATGTGACGAGCAACGATACGGGCAC
>RECK01000425.1 GCA_007694055.1 Wenzhouxiangella sp. | reverse complement strand
CTGGAAGTGATGAGAACGCTGCTGGCCGAAGCCTTGCTGATCTGCCTGTTGGGTGCTGCCGCCGGCAGCCTGCTGGGCTTTGGTTTCCTGTACCTCGTCAGCCAGGTCAACCCGGAGGGAATGGGTTGGTGGGTATTGTCCGGTCTGCAACCCATGGTCTTTCTGCAGGCCTTCGTTCTTGCCCTGATTCTGGCTGTTGTGTGCACTGTTCAGCCTGCCCTGTTGATATTGCGCCTGGACCCCATCCAGGCACTTCGGAACGAGTAGTCCACGGAACTCGATTCTGTAGACACCAGGCAATAATCAGGCTTATATTAGAGTTTGAAGGATTTCGAATCCACTGTCCGCAAGGGAGGCAGATTGCATGTTTCGTCAATTGTTTCAGGGCTTGATTTTTACGGCGATCACGGTGCTGGCGGGGGTAGGTTCGGCCTTTGCCCTGCAGGCCGATGAGGCTTCGTCCGGCAAGCTGTCGGCGCTTTGGAGCGAGTTTGCGGCAGATCCGCAATCGAGCTCCGGCGGTTTCGGGCACGAGCCTGGGTTGCGCCAGCGTCCCGACCTTTT
This sequence comes from Wenzhouxiangella sp., assembly GCA_007694055.1. GTDB lineage: Bacteria > Pseudomonadota > Gammaproteobacteria > Xanthomonadales > Wenzhouxiangellaceae > Wenzhouxiangella. Next base: position 2,998 of record RECK01000425.1, on the reverse strand, counting down.
CGGCGCTGCGCTGAAGCCTTCGCAGTTCCCCGTACAGATCGCGGAATCCGTGATCGCCCATTCGGCCGCAGGCGCCGGGCTGTCGAGCGTCGGCGGGACTGCGGATGAACCTAGTGGACAGGTTTTTCTGCCCACCAATCCTGCGCTCAGCTGTCCAGGTTTCTACGTGATTCGTACTCATCCGGGCAGCAACTCGCAGCCGGGACGCTTTGGTGCCGAAATCCTGCTGCGGGGCAGTGGGTCTCGAACCTTGCAGGGAGGCATCAATTTCGGTGGACGGGCCATTGCCGGAATCAACGGTTTCTCGGCTTTCTCGATCGCCAACCGGGCCAATGAACAGCAAAGAGTCGACCTGACCGTGACGGTCGGTGCGCCGGGGCGTATTCGACTTGAGCGGCGCAGCTCATCGCAGGGCAATACCATGTTCATCAACCAGGCGATTTCGACCGGAACCACAAGCGTCGGCGCGGTCGTGCCACCGGGTTTCTACGTTGTTTCCTTCGAAACCAGCGCCACGAGCTCGGTCAGCTACGGAATCTCGGCGCTTACTTCCTACACCAACCGTCCGGGCGGTGGTTTCCAGGGAGGCGCGGTGTTCGGCGGCTACCATGATCCGGCAAGGGCCACCGGCGGCAGCCAGTCGACCGGTTTCGCCGGGATTTGCCTGGGACAGCCCTATGAGGTCTCGGTAGAAGTGCTTGCCCGACCCACTTATGGATCCACGGGTGCGCGCGGCATGGCATTCTCGATCAGTACGTCGGATGGTCTCGTTTTCCTGGACTCGCGCTCGGCTGCCGACCCCGATACCGCCACGTTGACCAGCGCCATCAATCGGATTGCCGGTTGGCCCGGGCTGCTTTACGTCGGCTTCATGGACATTGCGCCGGCTTCACGCGCGGCTTTCCGCAATGCCTACGAGATCGATCAGCAGGATCTGGATATTTTGCTGGATTCCTTTCTCATTCAGGCCCTGGCCCGTGTCGATAGCAATACCCAGCGCGCCATGGCAGCGGTGCTGGATGTGACCGAGGAATTTCCGGGCGAGGTGCTGGTCAATGCCCAGGGTCGGATTTTCGTTTTGCTTGACGTCAATGCGATCGATCGCATTCCCGGCGGGACGGAAGTCCTGGATGAGTTTTTCCTGGAGCTGGAAGAGTTGGGATTATTTGATCTGCGTGACGCGATACTGGCCGGGCGCTACATTCGACTGACTGGCTTCGAGAGCCAGGTCGAAAGTAGCCGTTTGGTGCCTGATCGCAGCTCGATGACCCGAATCTCTGCGATCCTGTCGAACTTCGTGACCAATGACGCACAGCTTTCCCGGATTGCGCAGGATGGTCAACTGCAGCGCTTTCGCGCCCTGACCACCCAGGGTGCTGTTGAACGGTTGCAGGAGCAGCTGGCCGCAGAGTTGGGACTTGGCAATGTCCTTATCGACGATGACTTTGGTAATGGAAACCTGAACGACAATGCGGTCGTGGACTTCTGGGTGCGTGATGGCGACTTGATTCAGTTCGCCGTCGATATCGGTGTGTCGGACGACGAGCTGAACGTACCTGCCGGCACGGTCTGGTCGGTGTTCGTGCTGGAGCCATTCGATGACGCCATCCAGATGCCGACCAGTTCGTTCTTGTTCGATTTGTGCCGACTTCCGGAAGATTTGTTCGAGTGCTGAGCAACAGTTCGGGCTTGCTTGATCGAAGTCAATGACCTGGTCGAATTTCAGCCCGGCATGCGTCTGCATGCCGGGCGGTCAAAGTCATCATCATGGATTGGGTAGCAGCAGGCGCAGTCGATAGTCTCCCGAGGCCAGTCCGCTGATCTTTGAAGAGGCCTTGTTCGAGTAGGGGTTGACGTGAGTTGGCAGCTGATCCCAGTCGAGGTCATTTCCCGTAATGTAGATACTCAGCAGGTCCTGTTCGCCGATGGCATCCAGGCCGCCGGTATACCAGTTTTCACTGGGCCAGAACTGCTCTACATCATTGCGATAGAACAGATCCAGGGCGAATTCACCCAGTTCTCCGTCAATACCCAGAGTCCATTCCCGGTCGATTCCTGATACGCCACCGATCGCATCAACGCGCAAATTAACCGAGATGTCGTCTTCAAGTGCCTGATCGATCTGGATCGCACCCAGGCTGAAACCCGAATCGTCGGTGAGCAGGAACCGGCCGCTGCTGCCCGCTGGAATCAGGCGCTCGGCCTGTTCAATCAGTGTTCCGCCGCCGGCAAGCTTGCGCTCGATAAAGGCGTAGCGCAGATCGATGAAGTCACGGATGGATTCGACCTGGTCGCGGAACCGGCCCAGCAGACCGTGATGGTTCTGGTCATGACGATCATAGGCCATGGCGCTTGGCCCGATGTTGACGCTGTCTTCCAGGCGCTCGGCCAGGGCATCAATCCGTGCCCCAAGCCATTCCCGCGTCAGGTGATCACTCATCAGCTCGGTCAGGCGCTCGTTGATGGCTTCAGACAAGGTGGGCGTAGCCAGGGCCTTGGCGATCAACAGGTTATCCCAGCCGCCGGTCAGCGCGTATTCGTAGGCAAAGAAGTCGTTGTCGGTAAAGAATCCGTCGCGGAAATGGGAGCCGAACGACAGGTCCTTGTCCCAGGGAATGAAGCGCCACCTGGCCTCGGGGTCATCGTGATCCAGGTAGAGCCAGTAGTCATCGCCAAAGGAGTCGATATCGCCGATCAGCCAGTGCACCAGCAGCCAGTCGATGAAGTTGTCGATCTCGACCTGCGCTTCGAATCCGGTTGCAAACTCAGGGCCGGCCGGGGTGTCGCGTACCCACTGAATGAAGTCGTCAAGGTGACCCCAGGACGGGTCGCCGCGGTAACCGAAGTTATCCTCCAGCAGCTCGAGCCGCTCGTCGCGATCCAGGCCTGTGTAGTCCTGGCCGAAGGCCGATCTGGCCAGAATGCTGTTATCCCGGAATCCGTCTCGCACCAGGGTGCCATCCGGGTTCAGGCCGTTCATGGCCAGCAGCCATTCGTC
>RECK01000438.1 GCA_007694055.1 Wenzhouxiangella sp. | reverse complement strand
ATCCGGGTGGCGCTGACAACCTGGTACGCGCCACCTACGCCGCCTACAACGGCGGACCGCGTCATATTGGCCGGCACCGCCGGGAAGATAACCCGGCCAGCTTGCGGGCCATCGATGACGCCTTCTGGCAGGAGTTCAACCAGATTCGGGAGCAAGGCTGGCCGCCGGTCGCGCGCTGCTTTTCGGTTGTCGAATAGGCCGGCTGTCACCTGAGCGCTGAGACAACGGCAGCTGCTTCGGCGGTGGTTTACAGGGATTGCTCATGGCCAAGACCGCCGCCGGGCCATGCCGGCGGCTGCGATCAACAAGGTCCAGAAAAGGGCGCAAGCCCCCGCCCCCGGACGGGCGCTGAATCAGGGTTCAGCCGTCCAGATGTTTTCTACCTTGCCATCCCGGGTATGGTCAGCAGCTGCAATCAAGAATTCATGCGGACCTGAGCTTCCGAGACGATAGACCACCACGCTCAGCCCACTGGCGTCTGCCAGGACTTCGGCGTGACCCCAAACTGCGAGCCCCGGCTTGCAACCTCCGACGCTTTGGCCACCGCTTCCCGAGCCGTGATACATGACTGTGCCGGTATCGCCAACGCTCTGACCACCACTACCGGAACCGTGGTACATGATCCCATCACATCCGGCTCGGCCCTTCGCGCCCCTTTCCAGTTTTTTGCTACCCGGCAACTCCAGTGAAAACATGGGCACTCGGACAAGACTTCCAGATGTCGAGGATAGTGAGGCTTGGCCGCTGATCACACGACCTTGGTCATGCAAGGTCAGCGTGACAACGCCATCATGAACGTCCATCAGAAATGGTGGCGGCGTTTCAGCGGCAAGGCTGAGTGGAACTACCAGCGTCAAGGCTGCAATCGATGCAAGCAGACGATCGGCAAAACGACTCCCCGTGCCGCTTTTGCCAATACCAGTTCCGCTCTTTCCGATGCCGGTTCCACTTTTTCCAATTGCAAAGGGTGAAGTAATGCGAGTCTTGTTCATGATGTTCTCCAATTAGTGCGCCAAGAAAAGGCCAATCTCAATCGAGTGCCAGCTGATCGCCGGCCTGACTTTCCCAGTAGTACCAGCCAACGCCGACCGAACATTCAACTGTTCGGGCCGGCCTGCTTTCTTCTGCTTCGAGAATCTTCTCGATATCTTCAATCTGCGCTCTGAGCACCGCTCGCATATGGCTGCGAACCCACTCCAAGCGCTCCCTGGGAATTCTTAATGACCAGCGATCCTGCTGAAGCCACGGGCCTTGCTCTTGGCGAAAACGACTGGTGTTATGAATAACGACCTTGCCGAGCCGATTGACAGCAAAACTGCCGGCCTTGATTGCGGCTTGTTCGGAGTCCGGCACCAACATGTAGGAGGAGTTGACCAGCCGCACATGGGTACCGGCATCATTCAACGCCACATTGCCACTTTCCAGCAGTCGGTCCAGGGCAGTCTGGGCCGTGACCGCCCGACCCGCAGCCCGATTGACCAGGCGCTGAAACGTGCCCTGCGGCCCGTGAATCAAGAGCTCAGCCGGCTCATCACTGTCGGCCTCAGTAAAATCCTCATCGGTCATCCAAGTTTCGAGAATCGCAGCCTCCGAGCAAATGTCAGCCGGCGCATAGGCCCGGTCTCCGGAGTCTTCGAAACTCTTGATCGCCCTACCATCCATTCCGCAGAGCAGCGCCAAGGCTGAACGCGTTACACGGCGGTCAGGGTCTTCAGCCTGCAAGTAATCGCGGGCCTCCTCCACGTAGATCTGTCGCACCAGGTCAACCAGGGCGCTACAGGAAACCCTGCCCATCGCGAAGCGGACAATGGGCCGAATCATCCTGGCCATGGATTCGACCAACCAATCGACATTACCCCTTTCATTCGATCGGACCGCTGTTTCAGCCATTTCAGATCTCCGCAATTTCAGGCTTGTGAAAGTGATAGCCCTGGGCATACTCGACACCGATACGGGCCAGACTTTGTAGCTCTTCGAAGGTTTCGACGCCTTCGGCAATGACGCTGGCCGCAATGCCGTGGGCCAGGGTATTGATGCTCTGAACGATGGCCTGCCGATATCGATCAAGGTGGATGCCGCGAACCACCGAGGCATCCACCTTGATCAGATCAACAATGCCCTGGGCGCACAAATCAAAACAGTTGATGCGGCTGCCAAAATCGTCCAGGGCGATCAAGACGCCGGCCTCGCGCAGCCGCTGCGCGTTGCTGGCCAACAGGGAACGCTCCGGGCATTCACCGAACTCGACCAGCTCCAGGCACAGCGAATGACCGCCCAGACCGGCCTGGCGCTGAACATCAATCACCTGCTCCATGAACCCGTCGCGAGTCAGCGATTGGGGATGGATATTGACGCTGAGACGGGTTGGCAGATCACGACCGATCAACCAGCCCAGAGCTCGCGAAACCACCTCTGAATCGGTCTCCACCGGCACCCGCTCGGCGTAAAGCCTGTCGATGAAAGCGCCCGGGGAGCCCTGGAAGTATTGCTGCCTGGGCCGGATCAGCATCTCGTACCAGGGCCACGAACAGCCATAGCTGGGCTGCTCGGCTTCGCCAACCAGTCCGATCCGTTGCAGCGCAAAGTCGCAGTGCGCGGTAGTGACAGTGATCGGCAACGATCGGGCACAATCAGGCGTCATGAATGTTTCCTCATTTTTGGCGTTTGCCAGGTATGGCAATTGACAATACCGGTAAACGAGCAAGAACGCAAATGAATTTTTGATGCCCGTTCAGGCCGAGGAGCGCCATGCAGTCCCGCGGGCTCACCGACGCCGACCCCTTCAGACATGGGGGAATGATTGAAGTCCGTCCGAGTAGTCCCCGGCCGCTAGTGGTCCTTTCAAGATATGGCTAGAACCACGCTTTTCATGCTTTTAAGAGACATTCTTGAAGACTTTGAGTGTCATTGAGCGCACATTGCAGATCTGTTCAAAAGGAGTTCCAGATCATGCATATGAGCTTGCAACGCACGCATCTCCTCGCCGGGTTGGTCTACGGGCTGGCCGGTATGGGGCTTGGCCTGCTCATGGCCGCGACCAGGGACCACTCGCAGATGGTCACTCACGCGCACCTGCTGCTGGTCGGCTTTCTGCTCTCGATTCTCTACGCGATCATCCTGCGCCTCTGGATAAGGCACGCGGGTCGATGGTTACTGCTGGTGCAATTGCTATTCCACCACCTGGGCGTCATCGGCATGGTGTGCGGGCTTTTCCTGCTTTATGGCGGACATGCAGACATCGACAAACTGGACCCGCTGCTGGCAAGCAGTTCGATCGCGGTGTTGCTGGGGCTGTTCCTGATGTTGCTGCTGACCGCCGGCAGCTTCCTGCGGGCTCAGCCGCAATCGGAACCCGAAACGGGCGCCTGACAGCCGGGGGTTTCAGTCCTTCCAACCCCAGGGAGGGGGTGGCGGATCGACTGGCTCGCGCAGGTCGAATTCGACGTGGTAGTAGCGCTCGGTGGCCTGGCGGCGGACGTAGTAGATGAACTTCTCGCCCGGATGGACTTCCATCAGCCAGACATTGGGGTAGTTGTCGGGTGAGGTATCCAGGGTCTGATCGTCGGCGGGAAAGATCT
>RECK01000102.1 GCA_007694055.1 Wenzhouxiangella sp. | reverse complement strand
CTTTCCAGAGCGGTTCCGAATGGATTCAGGCGGTGCTGTCAGCAAAAGGCCGGCAAGAAATCGACGAAAAATGGCTCGCTGAGGCTTCTGAATAAAATCTGTCCGGGTTTTTGTGACGCCGGGCCATTGCAGCCATTTTTCAGCAAATTGGGAGGGTTTTCAGAGAGTTTTTCTGCCCGGCAATGTCAGGCTGTTGCCCAGCCATGACCGTTGGGTCAGGCCGAAGCCCTTCTGGAGGAAACGAGATCATGTCTGCAAGACTTGGTTTGATGGCTGCACTCCTTGTCTGGAGCAAGCTGGCGCTGGTGACCGTCGCCGCTGCCCAGACTGAACGCCATGTGCAGACCAACGGTATCGATGCCGGTAACTGTACAAGTTTTCCGTGCGCCAGCATTGGCTACGCGCTGTCTCAGTCTGCTTCTGGCGATCGCATCGTGGTCGCTGCCGGCCAGTTCAACGAGCTGGTCACGATCGACAGAGACATCGAAATCCTTGGCGCCGGGGCTGATCTGACCACACTTGAGCCCACCTTCAATCATGCCAATCAAGCCGAAGGAAGGATTCTCACAATCAATACCGGGCTCACGGTCAGGCTGTCGCACTTGACCATGCGCCTGGGACGCGCCACGGTAAACATCGATCAATTTGATGGCGGCTGCATTCACAGCCGGGCGCAGCACCTCGCTCTGGTCAACGTAGTGGTCCGGGGCTGCGTCGCGTCTTCGCTGGGATCAGGCATTTATCAACAAGGTGGCAGCCTGCTGCTCCGCAACGCAGTGTTGCGCAACAACGGGCCGTTCTGGAACAGTGGCAACATCGGCGGCGGGCTGTATGCGACAAGCACGGCGGTCACCGCAAGCAATGTCACCATTGCCAATAACTATGCCAGCACCGGAGCCGGCATCTACCTGGCAGGTGGCAGTCTGACCCTGAGCAACAGCATCCTTGGCATGAACTTCGGACCCCAGGATTCCGGCAGGCAGATTTTCAACGCCTCGGGATCGCCTGTGCTCATTCGCCATTCCGTCTATTCCAGTGAGCCTGGTCTACTTTCCGGACCTGGAGGATTCACTATCGACAGCCAATCGCTCGCAGGCAGCCCGGGGTTTCTGGACGACTCCCTCGATGCCCCGGATCTCAGCCTGCGCCCCGATTCGCAGGCCATCAACGGCGGCCGCAACCAGTTCTACACCAACGCCGGCGGCAACCTCGCCGACGATACCGACATCGCCGGCCAGCCACGCGTGTACCCCGGCGGCTCCATCGACATGGGTGCCTACGAATACCAGGGTGCGCCCATCGACCTGTCGCCACCAGCCCTGCGCATACCCGCCCACGATGCCTATCCCGTGCCCCGCTCGGGCGGCAACCTGGTCTGGCTGGCACGGCCGGATGCGCAGGCCTATGAGATCCAACTGGCCCCGATCTCTCATCTGGCCACCAATCCGTTCACCAACCTGTTGCTCGATACGATCACCGAGGAGCTGTCCGTGGCCCTGCCCAATCTGATGCATTTCCGCATGTACGAGTGGCGCGTGCGGGCCTGGCACGGCGATTTCCATGGCGACTGGAGCGAAGTGCGCCGCTTTACCACCAATTCACTGATCCAGCCCAGCGCGGACAACATCCTGTATGTAGGCCCGGGCGGAACAGGTGCCGCCACTGGCAATCAATGGAGCAACCGGATTTTCACGCTGGCCGATGCGCTCAAGTGGGCCCACCTGCACCGCAATGACGGCTTGTGGAGTGAGGAGGAGCCTTTGCAGATCTGGGTCACCCAAAACCTTCAGCAGCCCTCGTACCAGGCCCATGACCTGGTTGGGCCCTTCGGAGGGCATGATTCGGCCTTTCTGATGGTTCCGAATGTTCAGGTCTATGGCGGTTTCGCAGGGACCGAAACCAGTCTTGATCAGCGGGATTTCCAGGCCAATCGAACCCGCCTGACGACATCAGTGGCCCGACACATCGTCATCTCGGCAGGCGACGTGGGCGCAGCCCGGCTGGATGGTTTCCTGATCGACAATGGCAGTGCAAGCGGCTCGCTGCCAATCGAGGTCAACGGATACAGCATCGACCCGACCATGGGCGGCGCAATCTACCTGGTCGACAGCTCGCCGGTGCTGGCCAATCTGGTCATTACCGGCAACCAGGCCACATCCGGCGGCGGTGGAATCTTCATCAGCGGCGGACAGCCCAGACTGATCGGACTGGAAGTGAGCAACAATCAGGCCGGCGAGTTCGGGGCCGGAATCTTCAACGTCAACGGCCATCTCACCGTGATCAACTCACTGCTTGCGGGCAACTCGGGCCCCTTGTTTGGGGGCGGCATCATGAACAGCGGCGGCGAGCTTCATCTGGTCAATTCAACCATCGCGGACAATCAGGCCAACGAAGGCGGAGGCCTGTGGAACATCGGCACGACTTCGACCATCCACAACACGATCATCTGGGGCAATCAGGCTGACGTGGGCGGACGCCAGTTTCACGGCGTCGGCAACGCGCTGACCCATACCGAGCTCGATCACGTGCTGATCGCCAATGAACCCGGTGACATCGTCGAGGGCGATACATTCACCATGGGCGCCGCCCTGCATCAGGATCCCCAGTTCGTGCAAGCCGATGAAGGTGACTTCAGACTGACCGATTCATCACCGGCCATCGACTTTGGCAATACGGCACTTTATGTCGCTGCAGGCGGCGTCCCGGCAACGGACCGCGATCTGGCCGGCGCCCCCCGCCTCCAGGGCGACGCCATCGATCCGGGCGCGTTTGAGGCCCCGGGCGCACCATCCGACCAGATTTTCCACGATCGGTTTCAATGACTGCCTGACCAGACCCGACGCGCCGGAACTCAGCAGGCCTTGGCGATTTCGATGCCCTGGCGGCGGGGCACCGAAACCAGGCTGTCTGCTGTCTCTACCCGAACGGTATCCCAGAGTCCGAATTCCCCCAGTATCCGCTGGGCCAGGCCGTTTTCCAGTTTCTGCTGGATGGCGCGCTTCAGCAGCCTCGCGCCGCAGACCGGGTCTGCTTCCTGTCTAGTGGGAGACGACGATCTCATGCAAGACTGGGATGGCAAAGGGCCGCCCGGTGGGCGGCCCTTGTATTTTCCGTTTGCAGATTGAAAGGGAACCGAGGGGCTCAGTTCCCGGCCTCGAAGCGGTCGGAGAAGAGCTCGTCCGGCAGCAGGAAGCCTTCACCGTCCAGCATCACCGTCTCGCTTCCGCTGCTTGTTGTCACTGTCACAGCACCAGACGAGGTCTGGGCCGCGGTCGGCGTGAACGTGACTTCCACCGTGCAGGACTCGGACGGTGCCAGCACCGCGCCCACCGCGCAATCACCACCCGTGATCGCGAACTGCGCCGCGCCACTGAGGTTGATCGCACTCAAGGTCAGGCTGGCCGCGTTGCTCTGTGCGGCGTTGCTGATCTCGAAACTCAGCGTCTCGTCCAGCGTCACCGCCACATCGCCAAAGTCCAGCTCGGTCGGCGCCACCACCAGCTCGGCCGGCAGCAGTTCTCCTTCTCCACTGAGCACCACCGTCTCGCTCTGACCATCAGCCGTGGCAACCGCCACGTTGCCG
>RECK01000172.1 GCA_007694055.1 Wenzhouxiangella sp. | reverse complement strand
CAGGGCAAGGCGCGGCTCGCAGTGAATGGCCGTCGCCCTTTACAAGAGCCGGAACGCTGCCATGGACGCTGACAGGCCAACCCTTCGGGCGCTCCTGTGGCGCTCCGCTGCGTCGTTCCCGTGCTTGGAAAGGGCGACGGCCATTCCCTGCGCACGGCGCCTTGCAGCGAAGCGCCACAGGAACGCTGAATCCTAATTTATCAGGTTGAAGGACCACTAGTTACGCGGCCTTCAACGCGAGCCTGGTCGCCAATGCTAATCGGATGATTGCGCGTTTCCAAGTGGCCGTCGTGGGTATTGCCCGGGGCCAGGTCGACAAGTTCCGACGCCAGCGCCGTTGTCGCAAGCCCAGTTGTCAGAACCACGGCAACGGCCCATGAGCTGCGCGAGATCGAATACATGGTTGGCTCCTCTGTGATCGCGGGATTGAGTCCTGAGGTTTGTATTCAAGCACAGCAGCCAACTTGCGCGCATGTGCCACAGGTCAGGGTGGGGTTGGTTGACTGCCGAATCTGATCACGCCGCAGACTCCCCTTCACCCTTTCCCCTTTCCCCTTTCCCCTTTCACCCACTCCCTGGGCTTCAGATACTCCCCCAGTCTCGCCTCTTCGCTGCCGGGCTCGGGCTGGTAGTCGTAGCGCCAGTGAGCCACGGCTGGAAGTGACATAAGAATGGACTCGGTGCGTCCGCCGGACTGCAGGCCAAACAAGGTGCCGCGGTCGTAGACCAGGTTGAACTCGACGTAGCGGCCGCGACGATAGCGCTGGAAGTTGATCTCGCGCTCGCCGTAAGAATGGTCCTTGCGACGTTCAACGATCGGCACGTAGGCATGCTCGTAACCATTGCCCACGGCCTGCAGGTAGGCGAAGCAGGTCTCGAAGCCCCAGGCGTTCAAGTCGTCGAAAAACAGGCCGCCGATACCCCGGGTTTCCTGGCGATGTTTCAGGAAGAAATATTCGTCGCACCAGCGCTTGTGCTGCGCGTAGACTTCCCCGCCAAATGGTTGGCACAGATCGTGGGCCGTTTGATGCCAGTGACGGCAGTCGTCGTCGAACGGGTAGACAGGGGTCAGATCGAAGCCGCCGCCGAACCACCAGACCGGTTCGGCGCCTTCTTTCTCGGCCTGGAAGAACCGCACGTTGGCGTGGCTGGTGGGTGCATGGGGATTGACCGGATGCATGACCACCGACACGCCCAGTGCCTGGAAGCTTCTGCCGGCCAGCTCCGGACGTCTCGCACTGGCCGCCGGCGGCAGCGCATCGCCATGCACGTGCGAGTAGTTGACACCGCCTTTCTCGAAAACCGCCCCATCTTCAAGAACACGGGTCCGGCCACCGCCACCGCCCGGCCGATCCCAGGCATCTTCGCGAAAACGCCCCCGCCCATCGCAGGCCTCGAAGGCCCGACACAGACGATCCTGCAAGTCAGTCAGGTACCCGGCAACAGCATGTATATCAGGCACGAAAATTCCTGAGAGTAAAAAGCCACAAAGACCCCGAAACCTCTTGGGCCGTAATCCTCAACCCTTAAACCTTCAACCTTAAACCTTCTTTTTCTTCGAAGCCTTCTTCTTGCCCGCCTTTTTCTTCGACGCCTTCTTCTTGGCTGTCTTCTTCTTCGAGGTCTTCTTCCTGGAAGTCTTTTTCTTGGCCGCCGCCTTCTTGCCGCCACCCTTCTTCTTGCCGAACTTGCCGCGGCTGCCGCGGGGCGGTGCCTCGTCGAGCATCTTCTGGCAGGTGGCCAGGTCCAGCGTTTCCGGTTCGACGTCCTTGGGTACCGACGCGTTGCGCTTGCCGTCGGTTACGAAGGGTCCGTAACGGCCTTTCAGGATTTCAATGCCCTCGTCCTTGAACACCTTGATGATGCGCTCTTGCAGCATCTGCTTGTGGGCCGCAACCAGCTCCAGAGCTTGCTCCAGGGTCACATCATGCGGGTCAATGTCCTTGAGCGAGACAAAGTTGCGGGCGCCATAGCGAACGTAGGGGCCGAAGCGCCCGATGTTGGCCTGTACCGGCTCGCCCTCGGGTGTTTCTCCAAGATCGCGCGGCAGCTTGAACAGTTCCAGGGCTTCTTCCAGCGTGATGGTTTCCATCTTCTGGCCAGGCCTCAGGCCGGCGAAGGCGGGCTTGTCTTCGTCTTCGGCGGTTCCGATCTGGGCGTACGGTCCGTAGCGTCCGAGTCGCACCATCAGCGGCTTTCCCGACTTGGGGTCGATGCCCAGTTCTCGGGCCTGCTGGGCCTCCTGGCGGCTGACGCTCTCGTCCTTCTCATGCACGAGGTCGATGAATGGTTGCCAGAATTCGCGCAGCAGCGGCACCCAGTCCTGCTCCCCACGCGAAATGGCATCGAGCTCGTCTTCGAGGCGGGCGGTGAAGTCGTAGTCCACGTAGCGCTCGAAGTGCTGCGACAGGAAGTTGGCCACCACCCGACCGGTTGCGGTAGGAGTGAAGCGGCGATTCTCCAGGTCGACATACTCGCGACTTTTCAGGGTCTGAATGATTGATGCGTAGGTCGAGGGCCGGCCGATGCCGAACTCTTCCAGCGCCTTGACCAGGCTGGCCTCGGAGTAGCGAGGCGGAGGTTCGGTAAAGTGCTGCTCGGGGCGAACGCCGACCAGGGTGATGGTGTCGCCCTCCTCGAGCGGGGGCAGGCGATTGTCCTTTTCGGTCTGGGCGTCCTGGTAGACCTTGAGGAAACCAGGCTCGATCAAGGTTGAGCCGGAAGCACGGAAGGTGGCTGTGCCGACATCGAATTCGGCACTGACCGTGTCGTAGACGGCCGGAATCATCTGGCTGGCCACGGCCCGATTCCAGATCAGCTGGTAAAGGCGGTACTGGTCTTCCGACAGGTGGCGCTTGAGCTTGATCGGGGTCAGGCTGGCCGAGGTGGGCCTGATCGCTTCGTGGGCTTCCTGCGCGTTCTTTGACTTGGACTGGTAGTAGTTCGGCTTTTCCGGTACCAGGTTGGGCCCGTACTCGCTGCCGACCACCTTGCGAATCTCGTTGATGGCATCGCTGGCCAGGGCCACCGAGTCGGTTCGCATGTAGGTGATCAGGCCCTGGTTGTCGCCTCCGATGTCGACACCCTCGTAGAGCTGCTGGGCGATGCGCATGGTGCGCTGGGTAGTGAAACGCAGACGCCTTGCCGCTTCCTGCTGCAGGGTCGAGGTGATGAAGGGTGGCTGGGCGCGTCGCCGGCGTTGGCGCTTGTTGATCCGGGCCACGGTGAATTCGCCCTGGGCATCGCGCTCGACCTGGCTGCGGACTTCTTCGGCCCGTGTTTCGTTATTGATGTCGAACTGGTCGAGTTTGTCTCCGTCCAGACGCACCAGGTTGGCCGAAAAACGATCGGCCTCCTCGGCGCCCAGGTCGGCCTCGATGGTCCAGTATTCGCGCGCTTCAAACTTTTCGATTTCTTCCTCGCGCTCGACGATCATGCGCAGCGCAGGTGACTGCACGCGGCCGGCGGACAGGCCGCGGCGAACCTTTTTCCACAGCAGCGGCGAGAGATTGAAGCCAACCAGGTAATCCAGCGCGCGCCGCGCCTGCTGGGCGTCGACCAGCGAGCCGGCCAGGTCGCGCGGGTTCTCCATGGCCTTTTCGATCGCCCGTTTCGTGATCTCGGAAAACACCACGCGTTTGATCGGCTTGGTCTGGTTGAGGCCGCGTTCCTTGAGGATTTCGGCGATATGCCAGGAGATGGCCTCACCCTCGCGATCAAGGTCAGTGGCCAGGAAAATGGCATCGGCCTTGCGCGCCGAGGCAACGATCTTGTCGACGTGCTTCTTGTTGCGGTCGATGATCTGGTAGCGCATGGCGAAGTCATGCTCGGTATCGACCGCGCCTTCCTTGGGCACGAGATCACGCACATGGCCATACGAGGCGAGTACCTCGAAGTCCTTGCCCAGGTATTTGTTGATGGTCGTTGCCTTGGCAGGCGACTCGACGATCAGAAGATTCTTTGCCATGATTTATTGTTGGTGTCGTTAACGGGTCCGCCGGCTCCGCCCTCAGGCCGCCGGCCCGGAGCGATCAGTGACGGTATTCGCCTTCTTCGTCGAACATCAGGTCTTCCATCCAGGCGTAGTTGGCTTCCTGGCCGGGCTGGTTGAAAAGCACCATCAGGATGACCCACTTGACGTCCTCAAGGTCGATTTCGTCGAATTCCAGCGCAGCCAGACGGTCCAGCACCTGCTCTCGACGGGCCGGGTCAAGCACACCTGCATTTTCGAGATACAGAATGAAGCCGCGAGCGTCAACGTCCAGGCGACGGCACTCATCGTCGCTGAATACACGCACCGGGTTCGATTCATGTCCCCCAAGCTCGGGCAGGCTGCGTTGAACTGCCAGGCCGTCCAGCCAGCTGAAGGCCCGATCAATTTCGGTGCTCGAGAAGCCGGCCTCTTCGAGGCTGTCACTCAGGGATTCTCGATCGGGTGCCTGTTCAGGCTCTTCGTAAATATAGTTCTCGAACAGATACATCAATAAGTCGAGTACGTTCTCCTTCATTCACTCCGGTCCTTGTCGGGGGCTTGTTTCATTTGCTGCGGCTATAGCGACCGCCAGGGTGAGCGATGACCCGGCCATCAAGTTCCATGATCAGCAGCATGGAGGATACATGAGCGGTCGTCAACTCTGATCGCCGAATGATCTCGTCAATTGGCGTGGGGTCGTAACCGATGGTTTCCAGAAGCAGCCGGTAATCCCCATCTTCCTCGATATGTGGCGTGGCGGTCGACTTGTCAAGGTCCGGCGCGTCTGGCCGGTCGAGCAGGCGTTGCAGCGAGCCGGCCAGTTCTGTCGCCAAAGGGGCCAGGGCCTCGATGATTTCCTCGGCGCTTTCGACCAGGCGCGCGCCCTGGCGAATCAGGGCATGACAGCCGCGCGCCTGCGGATTGTGAATGGAGCCGGGTATGGCGAATACCTCGCGTCCCTGCTCGCTGGCCAGGCGTGCCGTGATCAGTGATCCCGAGCGCACGCTGGCTTCAACCACCAGCGTACCCAGGCTCATGCCGCTGATCAGGCGATTGCGGGCCGGGAAGTTTCCCGGACGCGGCTCGGTGCCCGGGGGGAAGGGGCTGACCAGGGCGCCGCGGGCGACGATTTCCTGCCCCAGTGCCTTGTTTCGCGACGGATAGATGATGTCGGGGCCGGTGCCGACCACCGCGATGGTCGGGCCGCCGGCGGCCAGGCAGCCCTCGTGGGCCCGGGCATCGACGCCTGCGGCCAGGCCGCTGGTAATGGTGAATCCGGCCCGTGCCAGGGTAGCGGAGAAGTCGGCGGCGTGGTCCAGGCCGCCGCGGGTCGCACCGCGGCTGCCGACGATGGCAATCTGGGGCCGGACCAGCAAGGCCGGGTCGCCGGCCACGAACAGGCAGGGCGGCGGATCATCGATTTCATGCAGCAGCGGGGGATAGAACTCGTCTTCCAGGGTGATCAGGAAGTGATGATCAGGCTTCAGCCACTGCCGGCAGGCTTGCAGCCGGTCCGGGTCGGGTTGGCGCAGCGCGCGGATGGAGGCCTCCGGCAGGCCACAGTCGCGCAAATCCCGGTCGCTGGCTTCGGCCCAGGCCAGCGGTCCGCCCAGGTGCTCGTTCAGTCGCCGCGCCCGGCGGGCGCCGAGCCCTGTTGCAAGACTCAGGGCCAGCCAGTCACGGGCGCGGGCCGGAACCGGCATCGGCTACCGCGGATATCAGAGCCGACGGTCGGGGTGGTCGAGACGGTCCTGCGGGCGAATCGCGTTGCGGCCGTCAAGCACGATGGCATAGCTGATCCGCTCAAACGGGCGGAATACCATCAACTGACCGGCATATTCGTCGGGCAAGGTCACGTTGCGATCGGCTGCGCGGCTGAAAGTCGTGTAGCGATCGTCGCGAATGGTGGCCCCCGGACGGAAGGCGGAAAAGGTGTGCCCGGGCTCGATGCCGTCGGCCGTTCCCAGCGAAATGGCCACGATCTGGTAGTGGCCGACCCCGTAGTAAGCTTCGCTGATGGTCAGAACGCGCGCGCCATTGGGAACCTGGTCCATGGCCCGAGGCATGAAGGTCATGTCGTAGACGTGGTAGTCGATGGGCAGCACGTAGTCGCCTTCCATCACTTCACGTCGGCCCTCGACCAGCTCAAGGATGGCCGGGTCGCCGGCCTGGAGCACGCGGGCACGGGCGGCTTCCCAGAGTTCGTAGCCAATGACCGGGTAGTTGAAGCGGTCAATCCGGCCGATGGTGTTCTGCCAGACACTGCCGCGGGCCCTTTCGCTGGACGGCACTGCGCCCTGGCCGTGGCGAATGCGGTTGCGACGCAACTTGATTTCGTCGCCGTTGGCGCTGCGGTCCTCGAACTGGTAGGTGACCCGGGCGATGATCACTTCCTGGCCGGGCCGCGCATCTTCCATGCCGCGCACGTAGGTGCGGTCGCCCGGGCCGGTCATGACCCGCTGCTCGACGTTGGCGATCACGTAGGGCAGACCCTCGAATTCCTCGGCGCTGAGTACACGCGGCCGCCGCAGGAAGGGCTCGATGGCATCAAAGGGGATCGTCGAGATCGGGCCATCTGCCGGGGTCCGGCGGATTTCCGGCGACAGGCGCCTGACCGAATCGTCAACCTCGTCGCGTGGACGATCACCGACCATGAGGCGCGGTTCGCCGCCGACGAATTCCAGCGAGATCCGGTCACCCGGGAAGATCAGGTGCGGATTTTCGATTTGCGGGTTGGCCTGCCAGATTGCTGGCCACTGCCAGGGGCGGGTCAAAAAGCGACTGGCGATGTCCCACAGCGTGTCTCCCTGCTGGACAATGTACTCCCGCGGATGGTCTTCGCGCAGTTGCACATCCTGAGCCTGTACACTGATGGCCAGTCCCATCGCGGCCAACATGATCAGTAAACGTTTCACGGAGCGATTCCCTCCAATGGTGCCGACGGCTTGATTTTCCTGAGGCTATCATAAACATTATCATTGTAAAACGCACCTTTAAGCGATTTTTTTCACGCTATGTCACGACTCAGCATCCTAGAATTTCCCGATCCGCGCCTGCGCAGGGTGGCCAAACCGGTCGAATCAGTGACCGATCGCGAGCGCAAGCTGGCCGCCGACATGCTCGAAACCATGTATGAAGCCCGAGGTATTGGCCTGGCCGCAACCCAGGTCAATGAAGGGGTTCGCGTGGTGGTCATGGACCTCAGCGAAGGTCGCAACGAGCCGCGGTTTTTCATCAACCCCGAAATCATCGATCGAGACGGCAGCCAGGTCTGTGAAGAAGGCTGCCTGTCTGTGCCTGGCATCTACGCCGAGGTCAAGCGCGCTGAAAAGGTTACCGTGCGCGCCCTGGGTCTGGACGGTGAGGCGTTCGAAATGGAGGCCGACGGCCTGCTGGCGGTGTGCATCCAGCACGAGATCGATCATCTCGACGGCAAGGTTTTCGTCGACTATCTCTCGCCCCTGAAACGTCGCATGGTGGAGAAAAAGCTGCGCAAGCAACAGCGCCAGGAAAAAACGGAATCCGCGCGCGCGTGAAGCCGCTGCGTACGGTTTTCGCCGGAACGCCCGATTTCGCCGTTCCGGCCCTGGCGGCCCTGATCGACTCCGAGCATCGGCCGGTTGCTGTGTTGACCCAGCCCGACCGCGGCGTCGGTCGCGGACGCAAGTTGCGCTTCGGTCCGGTCAAGCAGCTTGCCCTGGATGCGGACATCGAGGTGCTGCAGCCGCCCAGTTTGCGTCCGGCAGGCAGCGAAGTGCGCCTGACCGAGCTTGAGCCGGAACTGCTGATTACCGCGGCCTACGGCCTGTTGCTGCCGCCCCGGGTGCTGGAATTGCCGGTTCATGGCTGCTGGAACCTGCATGCCTCGCTGTTGCCGCGCTGGCGCGGTGCCAGCCCGATCAACCAGGCCATCCTGGCCGGCGATGCCGAAACCGGCATTTCCCTGATGCAGATGGACGCAGGCCTGGACACCGGTCCGGTACTGCTGCAGGCGGCCACGCCGATCGAAGCAGATGAAACCGCAGGCGAGCTGCACGATCGCCTGGCACGGATGGCTGCCAGCCTGATGATCAATGGCCTTGATCAACTGGCCAGCGGCCGACTGCCGGCACCGGTGGCGCAGAATGATGCGCTGGCTACGCACGCACCGTTGATCGACAAAGCGGATGCCCGGCTGGACTGGTCTGCGGATGCCGGGCAGCTGGCTCGGCAGGTGCGAGGCTACAACCCCTGGCCAATTGCCCATGGCGAGATCGCCGGTCAGACCTGCCGGGTGTTCCGGGCCAGGGCTCGTAATGACTTGTCCGCTGCGCCGGGCGAATTGTTGCGCGGCCTGGGTCATCGTGACCGGATTACCGTGGCCTGTGGTCGGGGCGCCCTGGAAATATTCGAATTGCAGGCTCCGAACCGCAAACGCCTGAGTGCGCGTGACTGGCTCAACGCCCACCCGGATTGGGCTTGAAGCTGATGATGCGAGCGTCACACCTGCGCCTGGCGCTGGAATATGGCAGCCATGGTGGCTGACGTCGACGGCAGCGCTCCGCGCCTGGCCGCTGCGCGTGCGCTGATCCAGGTGCTGGACCAGGGGCGCAATCTCGATATGGCACTGGACTCAGCCCTGGCCGGGCTGGTGACGGCGCAGGATCGTTCCCTGGCCCGGCGCCTGAGTCACGCCGTGCTGCGCGACTGGCCGGCCCTGGATTACCTGTTGTCGGCCTTGATCAAGCGCCGGCCGGCGCGTCGGGATCGCCTGGTCTGGTTCATTCTGGCTGTTGGCCTGGCCGAGCTGCGCGACCAGCGTGAGCCGGCACCGGCCGTGGTTCACGCCGCGGTTGCCGCCGTGGCCGGGGCGGGCCTGGCCCGCCTGAAAGGGCTTGCCAATGCGGTGCTGCGGAATTTCCAGCGTCAGCGGGCCGTGCTCGAATCTGACCTGGCGGCCGATCCGGTTCGAGCCTGGGGCTACCCGGCCTGGCTGATTGAGCGTCTGCGTCACGACTGGCCCGGGCAATGGGAGCGGGTGCTGACTGCGGGCAACCAGCCGCCGCCGCTTTCCTTGCGGGTCAACCGACGCTACTGGTCCCGGGAAAAAGCCCTGGCCGAGCTGGTCGCGGCCGGGCATGAGGCCGGCTCGATCGCCAGCTTGCCGGATGCGCTGGTCCTGACCCGGCGGGCCGCGATCTCGGCGCTGCCCGGGTTCACCGCCGGTGGCTTGTCGGTGCAGGATGGCGCGGCCCAGCTGGCCGTGGAGCACCTGGAGCTGGCCGCCGGGCAGCGCGTGCTGGATGCCTGTGCCGCCCCGGGCGGCAAGGCTGCGCACATTCTCGAGCGGGCTGATGTTGACCTGACCGCGCTCGATATCGATGCCGCGCGCCTGGATCAGGTCGGCGACAACTTCCGTCGGCTCAAGCTCGATGGTCGCTTGCTCCCTGGCGATGCCGCCGACCCGATGACCTGGTGGGATGGTCAGGCATTCGACCGTATCCTGGTTGATGCACCCTGCTCGGCCACCGGTGTCATTCGTCGCCACCCCGACATTCGCTGGCTGCGCAAGTCCGGTGATATTGCCGCCCTGGTTGATCTGCAGGCCCGTATTCTGGATGCATTGTGGCCGTTGCTGGCTCCGGGCGGTATCCTTGTCTACGCCACTTGTTCAGTCCTGGCTGCCGAAAATCATGACCAGGGCCGATCGTTCCTGGAGCGACATGAAGACGCCGAAGTCATCGACCATGACCACCTCCCAGGCCTGGCCTGCTCGCCTGGTCGTCAGATCCTCCCGGGCATGCTGGATATGGATGGTTTTTACCATCTGGCTATGCGTCGGCTGCAGTCCGCATGATCCGGACGCAACCGGCCAGCTGAGCCTGGTCGATCCCGCGCCGGCATGGATAGACGGAGAACTGGTTATCGTGGCCGGCGTCGACTGGCGGCCGACCGAGGCCGTGATCGAAGCCATGGAGCATGGTGTTGCCATACCCGTTCGCATCACCACGCGCAGCCTCCGCGTGCATGGTTGGCTCAACTTGCTTGACCGGGATCGCAACCACCGCTACGAGGTCCGTTTCCTGCCCATGCTGCGCAGTTACCAGATTGCCGACACCAAGACCGGCGAGCAGCGTAATTTTCCGCGCCTGCACATGCTTGCCGACAGTCTGCGGCAGCCGCAGCCCTGGGCCACGGGACTGACCTTGGACGACCTGGATGAGGCTCGTTACCGGGTCGAGATTCGTGCCGAACTGGACCGCACCCGCCTGCCTTCGCCGATGCGTATGCCGGTCTGGTTCGATCCGGCCTGGCGGGCTGCCAGCCCCTGGCAGGGTTGGGACCTGGTCGATGAGTACCGCGATGACTGAAGAGGCGTCACCGAACCCGGTTCGCCCGTCGCGTCGGTCGCCGCGCCAGGGCTTGCGCCGGGTGCTGCGGGCGCTGCCGCTGCTGGCGGTGCTGATGGTACTGCTGTCATCGCTGTACCTGGTTTCCAGCGTCGAACAGGACGCTACCCAGCTCGGGCGCATGGCGATGTGGGTGTTCGTGATCACCGGCGTGGCCCTGCTGCTGCTCATCGTGGTCATTTTCGGACGCCTGGTCCGCCTGGTCCAGCGCTTGCGAGCGGCCGAGCCGGGGGCGCGTCTGACCGCCCGCCTGGTCGCGGTATTCATAGCCCTGGCCCTGCCGCCGGTGGTGATTCTGTACCTGTTCGCCATTCAGTTTCTGACCGACACCGTCGAGGGCTGGCTGGACGTGGATGCCGAGCGTGCCCTGTCGGAGTCGATTGAGCTGGGCCAGCTGTTTCTTGATCTGCGCACCCGCGAAGTCAGTGGCCAGGTCCAGCGCCTGGCCGAGCAGCTGGATCTGGAAGACGAGGAATGGCTGTTCCGCCAACTGCTGCGCCAGGTCAGTGCATCAGGGCCCACCGAGCTGGCCGTACTCGATGCCGCCGGCCAGGCCCAGGTCAGCGTCAATATCGACCCTGCCCAGCTGACCCCGGCCCTGCCGTCCAGTTTCGCCCTGGTCCAGGCGCTGGAGAACCAGGTCTACGCGGCGGTTGAGCCGAACCAGGAGGAGATCCGGATTCGTACCCTGGTCCTGCTCGGAGCGCCGCAACTGGGTGCTTCGCCGCTGGTGCTGCAGGCCATTCATCCGTTGCCACCGGAGTTCAGCCGCCTGGCCGGCAACGTGGAGACGGCCTACTATCGTTATCGCAACGTCGCCTTCCTGCGTGACCGCCTGCAGCAAAGCCTGGTCCTGATCCTGACCCTGGTTTTGCTGCTGACGGCGCTGCTGGCCATGCTGGTGGCGTTCAACGCGGCCCGTCGCCTGTCGCAGCCGGTCAGAGAGCTGGCCGTGGCCACGGAAGAAATCGCTGCCGGTCGTTTTCCCGACGAGTTGACCGTGACCAGCCGTGATGAGTTGGGCTTCCTGGTCAGCTCCTTCAACGTCATGACCCGGGAACTGGCCGCCAGTCGTCAGGCCCTGGAGTCGCAGCGCCGCTATCTTGAGATCGTGCTCGGCCGCCTGTCTGCCGGCGTACTGGCGATCGACGGCGACGGTTGTTTAATTGCCTTCAACGATTCAGCCGGGCGCATTCTGGGTCTGGATCTGGAAAATGACCGCGGACTGCCGCTGGCCAAGCTGCGTCAGCGTCGCCCGGACCTGGCGCCCCTGCTGGACAGCGTCCTTGATCGGCGCACGGGCAGCTCCGGCGACTGGCGCCAGGAAATCCAGCTGGGTCAGCCGGACCGGCCATTGGTGCTGGTTTGCCGGGGTTCGGATCTGCCGCCGGAGACGGGCGGGCAGGTGGTGGTTTTCGACGACGTCACCGTGCTCGATCAGGCCCAGCGCGAGGCGGCCTGGGCCGAGGTGGCGCGGCGCCTGGCCCATGAGGTCAAGAATCCGTTGACCCCCATCCAGCTGGCCGCCGAGCGACTGCAGTACAAACTCGAGTCCAGCCTTGCGCCGGACCAGGTCGAACTGTTGACCAAGGCCACGACGACCATCCGTGCCCAGGTCGATACCCTGAAACGTCTGGTCGATGCCTTTGGCGACTATGCCCGCCCGGTCGGGCTCAAGCTCGAGCCGCTGGACCTGCAAGCCATGATCAGTGAAATCATGGACTTGTATGCCAGCGCCGCCGTTCCGGTGCGCTTCGAGGTCAACGCGACCAGCAGCGATTGCCGGGTGATGGCCGATCCGCACCGCTTGCGCCAGGTGCTGCTCAACCTGGTTCGGAATGCCCAGGAAGCCCAGCCCGATGCGCGGCCGACCCTGGCCATCGATCTCGGCCCGAGGCAGCGCGACGGCGAGGCCGGTGTCAGGCTGATCCTGCGTGACGACGGCCCCGGGTTTGCGCCTGACATGCTGGACCGGGTCTTCGAGCCCTACGTCACGACCAAACCACGCGGCACCGGTTTGGGCCTGGCGATCGTCCGCCGCATCATCGAGGAACACGGCGGCCACATCGAGTTGGCCAACGATCCTGCCGGCGGAGCGCGAATTGACCTGTGGCTGCGCGCTGCTGAACCACAGCCACAGCTGGCGCGGATACAATAGGGCGATGGCAAGCGCCCGAATCCTGATTGTCGATGACGAGCCCGATATCCGTGAGCTGATTGGCGACATCCTGGCCGATGAAGGCCATGACATCCTGTCGGCGGCCAATGCCGCCGAGGCCCGTGAGCTGCGTGGCCAGCAGCAGCCGGACCTGATCCTTCTCGATGTCTGGATGCCGGATACCGATGGCATCAGCCTGTTGCGCGAATGGACCGAGGCCGGGGCGCTGGATTGTCCGGTGGTCATGATCTCCGGGCACGGTTCGGTCGAAACGGCGGTCGAGGCGACTCGCCTTGGTGCTTTCGACTTTATCGAAAAGCCGGTTTCCATGGCCAAGCTCATGGTGACGGTGGGCAATGCACTCGAAGCCGGGCGCCTGAAGCGCGAGAATGCCGGACTGCGCCGGCGCATGCCCGCCGTGATGGAGCCGATGGGGCGATCGCTGTCCGTGCAGCAGCTCAAGCGGCGCCTGGAGCGCATCGCCGCACACGACGCCGCAGTCTTGATCACCGGTGAGGCCGGTGTTGGCAAGGGTGCGGCCGCGCGCTGGATCCATGCTCATTCGCGACGCTCGGAAGGCCCGTTCGTCGCCGCACCCACCCGCGCCGAACGAGATGGCCTGGCGCGCCTGTTGCTGGGAGAAGCCGGTGAGCCGGGTTTGCTGGTCGAGGCCCAGGGCGGCGTCCTGTTCATCGACGATGTCTCGCGCCTGGAGCCTGATGCCCAGCGTCTGCTGCTGAAAATTCTCGAATCCGGCCACCTCGACCCGGATCGGGCCGGCAGTCCGCAGCTGGACCTGCGCCTGATCGCCGGCACCACCGTACCCCTGGAAGGGTTGGTGCGGGCGGGTCAGTTCGCGGAAGCCCTGTATTACCAGCTCAACGTGGTGCCGCTGGAGATTCCGCCGCTGCGACAGCGCCAGGAGGATGTGCCCGACCTGGTGCGTTTTTACGCCGAGTACTTCCCCAGTCGTGATGGCGTTCCATACCGGCATTTCTCCGTCGCGGCCCAGAATCGGCTGCGTCAGCATCACTGGCCGGGCAATCTGCGCGAGCTGAGGAACCTGGTTCAGCGCCTGCTCATTCTCGGCGGTGATGACGATGTCTCGGTGGCCGAAGTCGATGAGGCGCTCAGTCAGTCGGATACCGGACGCCGCGGCGGGGAAGACCAGGTTCCCGAGCTGTTCCAGCTGCCGCTGCGCGAAGCGCGCGAGGAATTCGAGCGCCAGTATCTGACCTACAAGCTCAAGTCGGTCGACGGCAGTGTCGGCAAGCTGTCCGAGGTCGTCGAGATGGAGCGTACCCATCTGTACCGCAAACTCCGTCAGCTCGGCGTCGACCCCAAGCAGGTCTGAGCGCCAGACATTCGAGGGAACTCGCCGTCATGCAAATCATCATTCTCGGTGCCGGTCAGGTGGGCAGCGGCATGGCGCGCAGCCTGTCGCTTGAAGAAAACGACATTACCGTGGTCGACACCGACCCCGATCGCCTGCGGGAACTTCAGGAAAAGCTCGACATTCGCACCGTGCTTGGCCACGCCGCCCACCCCCAGACCCTGATCCGGGCGGGCATCGAAGACGCCGACCTGCTGATCGCGCTGACCAACTCAGATGAGACCAATATGGTCGCCTGTCAGGTTGCCTATTCGCTGTTCAACACACCAACCAAGGTGGCCAGGGTGCGCGCCGCCGACTACCTGGCCCATCCCGAGCTGTTTGATCGCGAACATGCCCCCATTGATGTCCTGATCAGCCCGGAGAAGCTGGTCACCGATCACGTACAGCGCCTGATCGAATACCCTGGCGCCCTGCAAGTGCTGGATTTCGCCGATGGCCGCGCCCAGCTGGTGGCAACGCGCGCCTTTCATGACGGCCCGCTGGTCGGGCGCGAGCTCAAATCCCTGCGCGAGAACCTGCCCGACGGCGTGGACGCGCGAGTTGCCGCGATCTTCCGCAATGACAAGGCCATCATGCCCGAGGGGGACACCGTTATCGAAGTTGACGATATCGTCTTCTTCCTGGCCGCGACCCGCGACATTCCGCTGGTCATGCGCGAGCTCCGGCGCATGAGCGGTCCGGCCACCCGCATCATGCTGGCCGGTGGCGGCAATATCGGTGCCAACCTGGCCCGGCGACTGGAGCGCAAGCACCACGTCAAGATCATCGAACGTGACCCGATCCGGGCCGAGCGCATAGCCGACGACCTCGATACCACCATCGTTCTGGTCGGGGACTGTGCCGACGAAGACCTGTTGCATGAAGAGGGCATTGACGAGATCGATGTCTACTGCGCCCTGACCAACGACGACGAGGCCAACATCCTCTCGTCGATGCTTGCCAAGCGCATGGGTGCCGACAAGGTCATTACCCTGATCAATCGCCCGGCCTACGTCGACCTGGTCGAATCCGATCGCATCGATGTGGCGGTCAGCCCGCAGCAGGTCACCATCGGCGCGCTGCTGACCCATATTCGCAAGGGCCACATGGTGCGTGTGCACTCCTTGCGGCGCGGCGCGGCCGAAGCCATCGAGGCCGTTGCCCACGGCCTGCCTGGACAGTCAAAGGTGGTGGGCAAGCGCATCGAGGAAATCGATCTGCCGCCGGATACCAGCATTGGCGGCATCATCCGCGGTGAAGAGGTCATCATCGCCCATCATGATGTGATGATCCAGAACGATGATCATGTCATCCTGTTCGTTGCCGACCAGCGCCAGATTCGCCAGGTCGAGCGCATGTTCTCGGTTGACGCGGTGTTCATGTGATTCGCCTGCGCGCCTATGCGCCGGTCCAGCGCGTGGTTGGCGTGCTGCTGATCTTCATCAGCATCGGATTCATACCGCCGCTGTTGTTTGCCCTGGTCAATGATGATGGGGCCGCGCACGCCTTTGCGATCAGCCTGCTGGCCGTGAGCGTCGGTGGTGCCCTGCTGTACTGGCCGGTGCGCCGGGCCCAGCGCGAGCTGCGCATCAGCGACGGCTTCCTGGTGGTCGTGGCCTGCTGGGTTGCGGTCTGCCTGGCTGGTGCCATTCCTTTCGTGCTCGGGCTGGACGCGAGCCTGGCCGATGCCGTTTTCGAGTCCACTTCAGGCATCACCACCACCGGTGCAACCGTGTTTTCCGGCATCGGCGACATGCCGATCTCGATTCGCTGGTACCGCCAGCAGCTGCAGTGGATGGGCGGCCTGGGCATTATCGTCCTGGCCGTGGCCATCCTGCCCATGCTGCGCGTTGGCGGTATGCAGGTCTACAAGGCCGAGGCCACCGGTCCGGTCAAGGAATCGCGCCTGACCCCGCGCATCGCCGAAACGGCCAAGGCCTTGTGGCTGATCTACATCGGTCTGACCGCGGTCTGCGCTGCCGCCTACTGGGCGGCCGGCATGAGCCTGTTCGACGCCATCACCCACAGCTTCTCGACCGTGGCCACGGCCGGGTTCTCGACCCATGATGCCTCCATCGGCCATTTCGACAGCGCCCTGATCGACTGGCTGGTGGTGTTTTTCCTGTTCGTTTCCAGCATCAACTTCGCCCTCCATTTCCTGGCCCTGCGGCGGGCCACCGCCCAGGTTTACTTGAAGGACCCGGAGCTGAAGCTGTTCGCCACGCTGCTGCTGATCATTTCGGTATTGATCACCCTGCTGCTGTGGCGCCAGCAGGTCTACGACAGCGTCTGGGAATCGATTCGATACGCTGCCTTCCAGGCGGTGTCCTACACCACCACCACCGGCTTTGCCACCGCCGAGGTCTACCTCTGGCCCGGCACCCTGCCGCTGCTGCTGATCCTGATCTCGGGCCTGGGCGGCTGCGCCGGTGCGACCACCGGTGGCTTCAAGATCATCCGCGTCTACCTGGTCACCAAGCAGGGCCTGCGCGAGCTGCAGCGCCTGATTCACCCGCGCTCGGTGGTGCCGCTGAAGCTGGGCGGGCGCACCCTCAACCAGGAAGTTGCCAATGCCGTCTGGGGCTTTGTCTCGCTGTACATCGTCTGTGTCGTCATCCTGACCCTGATCGTATCCGGTATCGAAGAAGACCTGGTCACCGCCGTATCGGTAGTCTTTTCGGCGATGAACAACCTGGGCCCCGCCCTGGGCGAGGCCGGTGCCAACTGGGGCCCCCTGAGCAATGCCACCAAGTGGCTGATGAGCTTCGCCATGCTGCTGGGACGGCTGGAAATCTTCACGATACTGGTGCTGCTGACGCCTTCGTACTGGAGGCATTGAAAGGGGGTAAAAGGTGAAAGGTAAAAGGTAACCTGATTAGCGTCGTGTCTCAGTGTCCGGACCGTCCTGGCTTTTTGGTTATATCC
>RECK01000385.1 GCA_007694055.1 Wenzhouxiangella sp. | reverse complement strand
GTAAGCGTCCGGCCAAATACAGCCTTCCATTGGCTTTCGTCCCAGCCGATCATGATGAGCCCCCAAGTTTCAAAGGAGGTTCATCATGGGTTGGAAGCAGCGCACTCCGGAGCAGTGGCGGCGGCTGGTCGAGGGCTGTGAACGTAGCGAACTGACGCAGGCACAGTTTTGCCGTAAGAAGGGCATTTCGGTGGCCAGCCTGCATCGCTGGAAGCGTCTTCTGGCAGATCGCATGGAAGCCGGTGATCAACAGGGAGTCCCACCCGCATTCATGCCGGTCCGGTTGGTTGAGGGCAACGACCTCCCCGCTGGCGTCAACCTGACTGTGGTGCTGCCCGATGGGGTGCGCATTGAAGTCGGTGCTCAGT
The DNA here is from genome assembly GCA_007694055.1 of Wenzhouxiangella sp. Taxonomy (GTDB): domain Bacteria; phylum Pseudomonadota; class Gammaproteobacteria; order Xanthomonadales; family Wenzhouxiangellaceae; genus Wenzhouxiangella. Next base: position 3,229 of record RECK01000385.1, on the reverse strand, counting down.
GTCAGGCAACCATGCTCCGAGATGTGCTGGATGTGTTGCGGGGTGCGACATGATCGCGCTGGACACCCACACCAAGGTTTATCTGGCGCGAGGGGCGACGGACATGCGCTGCCAGATCGATGGTCTAGCGGCCCGGGTCGCTGATGTATTGCAAGCTGATCCGCTGTCATCGCATCTGTTCGTGTTTTGCAATCGCGGACGCGACAAGCTCAAGATCCTGGTGTGGTATCGCAATGGTTTCTGGTTGTGGTATCGGCGCTTGGAGAAGCAGCGCTTCTGGTGGCCAGGTGGTGATGAACAACAGGCTTTGGAGTTGTCCGTGCGCGAGTTGCAGTGGCTGCTTGATGGTCTGGATCCCACCCAGATCAAGGGGCATCGACGTGCACTTTTTTCAGAGATTTAGTCGTTGATATAGCAGCGTTTATGGCCTGTCTTTGGTAAAATACAGGCCATGGAAAAGGCCGCTTCTGAACAGTCCAATGACCCCCGCGAACTGCGGGCGATCATTGCAAAAATGGCGGCTGAACATGAGCAGGATCTGGCCCAGCGTGAGCAGCAATATCAGGCCCAGATCGCGGCCCGCGACCACAAGATTGCGTTGTTGCTCGAGCGCCTGGAAGTGCTTCGCCACCAGCGTTTTGGCCCCAAGGCCGATCGGGTATCCAAAGACCAGCTCAAGCTGTTTGATGAGGCCGAGCTCAACGACTTGATCGAACAGCTCGATCGCCAGATCGAAGCCGCCAAGGCGCCCGCCAAACCATCCCGGCGATCTTCAGAGGACGCACCCAAGCGCCGTTCGCTGCCGAGCCACCTGCCCCGTGTTGAGCGCATCATCGATCTGCCTGAGGTCGACAAAGCCGAGATTGCCAACACCCATGTTGAGATGGGCTTTGAGGAGTCCGAGCAACTGGCCGTATTGCCGCGTCAGTACTACGTGGTCAAGACCAAGCGGGCGAAGTACGCACCCATTCGTCAGACCAAGACCGAAAAGCCCTTGACGGTCGTGGTCGCACCCCGTCCAGCCTGCATCCTGCCCAAGGCGATCGGTCACAGCTCGCTGATCGCTGATGTGGTCACCGCCAAGTTCGTCGATGGCTTGCCACTGTATCGACAAGAGAAGATCTTTAAGCGCGAAGGGTTCCCGCTGTCACGCCAGACCCTCTCGGGCTGGATGGTTCAGCTGCGTGAGCCGCTGAAGCCACTGATGGCGGCCCTCAAGCAACACCTGTATCGCGGTCGCGTCCTTCAGATCGATGAAACACCCGTTCAGGTCATGGATGAGCCGGGCCGAGACAATACAGCCAAGTCTCAGATGTGGGTTTATCGAGGCGGGGCGCCGGAGCGACCGGTGATCTGGTATGAGTATTCGGTCAGCCGGGCCGGCTCGGTACCGTGCGAGTTCCTGTTCCCGGAGGGTCAGTCGCCGCCTGAGACGGCGTTTTACCTGCAAACGGATGGCTGTCCGTCCTATAACGAGCTGGCCCGCTTGACGCCCATTCTCGGCCACATGGGCTGTTGGGCGCATGTCCGGCGCAAGGCCGTGGAGGCGGTCAATCGTCGGCGTCAGCCGGCATTGGCCCATGCGTTCCTGGAGCAAATCCAGTCGCTTTATCAGGTTGAGAAAAAACTCCGCGGTCAATCGCCCGAGCGCCGACTGGAGGTCCGCCAGAAGGAGTCGCGTCCGATCATCGACGAACTCAAAGCCTGGCTTGATCAGCATGCTCCAAACATCGTGCCCAAGGGAACACTGGGCAAGGCCGTCAACTACACGCGCAACCAGTGGTCGATCCTGACCACTTTCCTGGAAGACGGACATCTGGAGATCGACAACAACCTGGCTGAGAACGCCATCAGACCCTTCGTCATCGGTCGCAAGGCGTGGCTTTTTTCAGGCAGTCCAGCCGGCGCCGAGGCCAGCGCCATGCTCTACACCCTGATTGAAACGGCCAAGGCCAACAAGCTCGAGCCGCGTGCTTACCTGAACTACCTGTTCGAGACCTTGCCTCATGCCCGGCAGCCGGAAGACATCGAAGCGCTGCTGCCGCACCGCCTCACACCGGAGATGTTGAAAATTCCGACGCCGAACCTGTAAGGGGAAGTGTTGGGGTTGGCCGGACGCTTACGTGACGCCGGTATCCGCTTGGCGCCGGCGGCGTGGTTACCGCCCGCAATGCGGGTTGGGCCCACGATTCTGTCGGAGACGGGTGATGCCGACCACGACGCCAAAACAGCACATCAGACTGCTGCCGGATGCAAGTGTACGTGAGCCACCCGGCCGGTCGACCGAGCCCTACCAGGATGCTTTCGAGCAAACCGTTTCGCTTCCATTGGCTCGAATTTCTGACATTTTCAACCGGCTGACCGGTGTCGGGAAGCTATTGCGCATGCGAAAAGGTGACGGATCGTAGAGATGAACCCAAACTCAACCACCGCGCCATGGAAACCATCAGCCCTGATGCCCCGAGCCTCGTTCAGAGACTGCGCGTCTCCGAGCAACTGACCAGTCGCATTCTCGAAGAAATCGAAATCCATGCCGATGCCCGCGCACTCAGGAGCATCCTCGGCAGCGACGGATCGACCGTCCATGCCGTCATCAAGAACTGGGTGCTGGATCAGATGGATTCACAGGCTGAATACGCACTCGAGCCAGCGACCGCCCAGGAGGACCTGGCCCGGCGTCTTCGGTGCATTTTCCTGGAAGCCGAACCGGATGCCTGCAACTTGTGAAGGCTCGAAACTCAGTCTGGACGCACTGATCACCACACCCGCCCTGTGTCGGGCCTGTCGGGCAGGTTCACTCGGGAATGCACCCAGGCCCTGGTCGAGCCGGGCCATCGCGCTCGGCCCGACGGTGCAGGCTCGTCTCAGCTTATCGTGGCACCAAATTCCGGATCAGTATCATTGATCAGATCCAGTGCCCTCTGGTCCGGAAAATCGCCCGAAAATCCAGCTGCCATCAACATGTCATTGGGATGTCGGCAGCGCATCGCCCCGACGAAGATATCTCTCACCCACATGGACCGCTTTTCGTCGAGCAGGCACATCAGCGCATGGATGTTGCACTTGCCGTTGTAACCGCTCGCCAAGGCACGCAAGAATTCCCGGATATACCCTGCGCCACTACTATGCTGCGCGGCCTCGTCTTCAGTCACCCATTTCAGGGCGCTCTTAAGCGCCTCGACGCCACGACGGATCTCTTCCTCTCTGCTCCTGGAGCGTGCCATAAACT
>RECK01000264.1 GCA_007694055.1 Wenzhouxiangella sp. | reverse complement strand
TCAGCAAGGCTTCACGACCAAAAGGCGGCACGTCCAGCGTGCCGCCTTCTTTCAGTTGCTCCTGCACATCCTGCCACCAGCGCGGATCGAAGATGTGTCCGTGATGCTGGGCCCGGGTTTGAGGTGACGGATACCGGCACTGACCGTTCAGTATGCTACGTGCCTGCAACGCTTGATTACCCGTCCAGACCAGCCCCAAGCTGCAAGGCAGTCTCGATGCCACCCGAACGCCTGTGCGCTTGCAGCCTTGAACCAGGCCGCTCACCTCGGACCCGGCACCGGGCAGGGCCACTCGACACCTGGCCTTTCCTTCCAACCTCTTTTCCCAAAGTCGCGACCCTGCGCCAAGAGCAGTGGAGTCCACCTTCGCTTCCGGTGGTCCCCGGCCTGTTGCGAGATTCGGATAGACCCTTCAAAAATCCAAAGCCAAGCCGAGCAGCATAAGAAAAACAGTAATGAAGCCGGCGCCGACAGAAATGGTAATCCCGAGACCAAGAGGCAAGAGCAGAGCGATTAGTACACCGATGCCGATACTTGATATCAGCGAAGCAACTCCCAGTCCGGATGGCTGTTGACTCGACGAAGAATGCGATTCCTCCGGTCGCTGCGAAATCATGTTTTCAACCGTAGTATTTGCTGATTAAGCCTCATGGCATGGATACGCACTCGTGCATCAGCTTGCAAGTTTTCAACATTCACCCCCACGTCGTCGCTCAGATACCCATCAGCCAGACATAAACCCAGTTGGATAGAAGTAGAAACAGGCATAGAGCCACCACCAAGCGAAGCTCGAACAGCGACTCCAGAATCAATCTTGGACGGGGAAAGGAAAAGGCGACTACGGCCGCCGCATAAATCGACCCGGCCAGCGTAAGCAGCGTGCCAGTTGCAACTAGTGGATTGATTGCGAAAGCCGACGAAAAATCACCTGAAAAAAAGTAGGTGAGGCTGCGGGTACCGCCACAGAATGCACACGGGATGCCCAAATGTTCATGCAGCCCGTTACGCGGCAAGCTGCCTTCAAAACCGACCAACCAGATGGCCAGGGCAGGAATGACCAGTGCCACCACGGCAAGACCGATCAACTCCAGATCGGGCTCGGGCTTTACCTTGAAAACAAGCCGCATGACCAGTCGTGAAAACAATTCATGAACTGCCCTCAGCTATGATCAGCCATGCCAAACACAGCCAGGCCGAATATCAAGGCAACACACGCTCCGAACATCGCAATAATGGCCAATGGTACCAGCACCGCCGCAGCCGCCTTTCCAGTCGAAACCTCATGAACTCGGGCGACACCAATGATCTCCAGCACAATGCCCCAGATACCGCCAACAAGACTTCCGCAAAATGGAATCGCCCAAACCCACCCAACGGAGCCGTAAGCATAGGCATTGACACGGAAAGTGGCTTCGTATGGCTTATTGGCACCACCAAACACCATCAAGGCCAGGTGGGTTATTCCGGAGCTGACAAACAGCCCGATCGGCAGCAGAACAGGCAGCAAAATCAAGACCAGGAAAAACCCTAAGATGGCATCGGCACCGCCAGAACCACCCAGCAAGCCAAACGGCATCTCCAGGGCGGTACTAACGATCGCCCCAGCCCCGATGATGAGCACGTAGAAGACCAAGGGGGAAATCAAGCCGCCGGTAGTGCGCATATTTGCGAATAATTCGGACGGGGACGAAACACCCTGGACAACAGTCTGCCAGAGCCGTTGGAAGAAGTCGCCAGCACTCGGGTTCTCCCAAGGGGGGCCTTCTCGTTCAGTGCCAGCAGCATCCTGTGGCTCACTCATGTTTTCCATGAAACTCCCCTGTATTGACTTCGCTTATCGACATGAAATACCTCTGAAGATGCCCCTGATCAATCCCTCGAGGCAACGGCTGACCGAATCAGCATGACTTCCAGAGGCTAAATGACAGAGAGAAAACCGCCATCACCCGGCAAGCAATCTACCACTCGAGCGCTATCCAAACAAGCTCGAGCAGCTTATATCTCGATCGGTTTGGCAGCACTTGCCCGGCAGCCGTGACAAACAACCGCTTCGGCGCACCACCGGCGGCTCAACCGCCGGCCTGAGATCAAGTCCTCAGCAAGGCTTCACGACCAAAAGGCGGCACGTCCAGCGTGCCGCCTTCTTTCAGCTGCTGCTGCACATCCTGCCACCAGCACGGATCGAAGATCTGTCCGTGATGCTCGGCCAGCAGGTTAAGGTGGGCTTCGCTCAGGCCCATGAAGCGCGGGAACTGTTCGGGAAACACATCGTTGTCGGCCACGTGAAACCAGGGCTCGTCACTGAACTCGTGCAAATCGTCACGCGATGGAGGCAAGCGCCGGAAACGGCATTCCGACATCAGGCGCAGCTCGTCATAGTCATAGAAAATTACCCGGCCTGATCGGGTTACACCGAAATTCTTCAACAGCAGATCACCGGCGAAAATGTTCGAGCGGGCCAGGTCGATCAGGGCCTGGCCATAGTCGATCACCGCCGCCCTGGCCGCATCGGAATCCACCTCTGCCAGGTAGAGGTCAAGGGGTCGCAGCCGACGCTCCACGTAGCAGTGTCGAATAACCAGTGAGTCACCGTCGAACTGGATGATGCGCGAACACTCGGCCTGCAGCTCCTCCAGCAAGGCCGGCGCAAAGCGCTCCAGTGGAAAGCGCAGGTCGCGAAACTCCTGGGCATCGATCAGGCGGCCGACCCGATCGTGCCGGAAAACGAGGCGATAACGATCCAGCACCTGGCGCCGCCCGAATTTCTTGACCGGGGCAAAGCGGTCCCGGATCAGCTTGAACACCACCGGCACACCGGGCAGGGTGAAAACCAGCATCACCAGGCCGCGCTGGCCATCGGCCTCGACCAGCTTGTCGTCGCCGGAACCCTGAAGATGGCGAAAAAATACCCGGTAGCGCTCGGTCTTGCCTTGCTTGGCCCGACCCAGCACCGTGTAGATCTCCTCCATCGGTTTGTCAGGCAAAAGCGTGCGCAGGAAGACCACCGCATCACCCACGGTTTCCAGGTCAACCAGGAAGTAACTGAAAGTGTAGCCAAACAAGATGCTGACCTGCTGCCGACGGGTCAGCAAGGCCTCGGCCCGAATCGCATCGTCGATCCGGCGCAGAGCAATCACGCACGGCAGGTAGCTGCCTGCTCCAAATGCGCGGCCGACCAGGTAGGCACGGCCTTCGCGGTAAAACACGGTATCGAGCAGCTCTATGGCGATCACCTGGTGTTCGCCGCGCTCGGCAAAGGCCCGACCAAGGAGCCCTGCCAGGGTGGCTGCATCCGCCTCAAGGTCTCCGTAGGGCAAGTTGAAGTGCTGATCGGCCAGAATCTGGGCGAAGGCACGCTTCAAATCACCGCTGATCGAATAACTGTGGCGGGCTACCGGATGGGTAATGCGGTCGGTGGGCTCGATATCCAGGGCAACGAATTCAATCGCCGGGTCTACGCCGCGCGTCTTGAAAAGCCGACGCGTGACCGTGTTGAAGAACGTCTTGTAGAGCTCGGCATCAATTTCGTTTTCAATCAGACTGCCGTATATGCGGCGGATATCGCGCCATAACGTGCGGGAAAACAATCGCTCGCTAAGGTGCTGCTCCAGGCGG
>RECK01000150.1 GCA_007694055.1 Wenzhouxiangella sp. | reverse complement strand
GGAGGCTGAAAGGCGGGGCTTCGGAAGGGTTTTCCTTATCTTCCAACCTCCTCCTGCCTGACCAGCGTAGGCCGGGGCCACGTCCCCGGCGGCCATGTTCGGATTGTCTCCAAACGTATGGGCATGAACCCGAACCTGCTCGGCAGCTGTCCTCCACCCTTCAACCTCTTTTCAAGCCGCGACTGTGCGCTACGAGCAGTGGAGTCCACCTCCGCTCCCGATGGTCCCCTGTCTGTTGCGAGATTCGGATAGACCGTTTTTTAGTCGTCCAGGTAGCGAGCCAGGGTGGCCTCGTGGCGCCCATCTTCGCGAATCAGCTGCAACGCCTGACTGAAGCGGTCGACTATCCTTTCGTCCACACTCTGGCGGCTGAAAAGGAAGTGAACCTCTCCCGTGCCCAAATCAATGGGCAACGGTCTGATGTCCGCACCCCAGTGGCGGCGGCGCTGGATGGCAGCAGCAACAAATGGGTCTTCGAGGAATCCGTCGATGCGGTGGTCCAGCAGGTGGGTGAAGTTGAGCTCGCCAACTGCTGCCTCGACGAACAGATCCTGGAATTCGGGCGACATCTGTAGGGTGTTGACATCCTCGCTGTAGATGTAGCCTTGGGTGACTCCGACTCGAAAGCCACTTTCCAGAAGGGCCGCAAGGCTGTCTTCCGGCCATTGTTCAGCATCGTCATCACGGACGTAAAGGAAAAAGGTTTCCTCGCGGTAGGGCCTGGAAAAATGAGCGAATGCCTCGCGTTCGGGTGTGTGGGTGGCTCCCGGAAGCAGGTCAAGCTCGCCGACGCTGAGCAGTCTCAGCAAACTGGCCCAATTGCCCTGCACGAATTCGATCTCGCACCCGGCTTCTGCTGCCAGCAGTTCCACCAGGTCAATGTCCAGGCCTTGAACGCCACCGCCGGCTGCGGCGAAGTGATAGGGTTCCCAGGGATCCCAGCCCATGTTGAGTTGGCAGTCACCCGGAACAGCTTCAGGCTCAATGGGGTCTGCTGTCTGGGCGAGCGGCTCGGCTGGCGGTTCGGCCGGTGCGGCTGGCCCAGGCTCCTCAGCGGGCTGGCAAGCAACGATCAGCAATGCAAACACGCCGATCAGAAAGATGCGAATATGGCTCATTCCGGTTACTCCTGCTCCCATGTGCTACATAGACCACTGTAGCTCAGGACAAACGGATCATCAAACTCGCGGGGGTCAGTGCGGCAGTCTGCCGATGGCGAATTATTTCAGCCGGACGAATCCTTCCCGCTCTTCGATTTCGACGGCAGTCAGGCTGGCATTTCGGCATGGACCGCTGACGCAGCGTCCCTGGTCGCATTCAAAAACAGCGCCGTGGACAGCGCAAACCAGGTTCCCGTTGCCGTCGGTCAGGAACTGGTCGGGAGCCCAGTTGAGAGGGCGTCCCTGGTGCGGGCATACGTTGAGCCAGGCACGAACCGCGTCCTGGTGCCGGGTCAGGATCAGGTATCGAACCTCACCATCGATCGTGGCGCGGCTTTCCCGAAACTGTCCCTCGTCCAGATCGGTAGAACCGCACAGGAACTCGTGTGCGTTCAAGCTGTCTTCCTAAGATGGATCCTCGTTGGCATCAATTCTACCAGCCGCCCCGCAGCCCGCTGGCTCGTCTTGGTCTGGCCCTCGCCGGTATTGGCATTCTGGCCCTCAGTTTTTTGCTCGGGCTGTTCGTTCTGGCCATCGCCATGGGTCTTGCCGTGGTCGGTGTCATTGCCCTGACCGTCAGGCGTTGGCTCGGTCTGGGCCAGCGCCGGCGCAGGGATAGAGACGGAGGCCCGATTGAGGTCGAATACCGGGTCGTGCATCGAGAGCGCGACAAACGCGACGACCAGTAGCTACTCGGTAGCTGCCTGCCACCCCGATGGCGGGCTATTGGCGAATCCCGAACAACAGTAGTGACGCCAGCAGGATGGCTGTCCACATGGCCATGGAGCCGGTCGGCCAGGATCGAGCCAGCTTGCCGTCACGACCATAACGGCTTCGTATGCCGTGGGCACGGTTTCTAAGTACAGCCATGACGCTCTTTCTGGCCTGGATATTGGCGGCCACGATGCCGTTTCGCACCCACACTGCCGCCCATTTTCCGCCGCCCCGGTAGAGCCAGTCGGTGTCCAGCGTGATGTAGCTCTTTCCGCCGACGAACCTGATCAGCAAAAAGAAGGCCAGGCCGGTAAACAGCAGCAGTTGCATTTCTTTCAGAATCAGGCCGATGTTGTAGGCGTTGTAGTCGACCGGGCCTGGCAGCAAGGCGTACAGCGGGGCCGGGTAGACGCCGATGGCGAAGCACAGGAACGCGGCAATCCCCATGGCCAGCAGCATGTTGGGTGGCGCCTCTTTCGGGCGCAGGCCCGAGTCACGCCCGAGGAAAGTGAACCAGGCCAGCTTCAGGCCAATGCTGAGGAAAGTGCCGGCCGGTGCCATCAGCAACATGAGGAAAATGATCGCGCGGTAATCCATGGCCGCCGCTTCGACGATCATGGTCTTGCTTACAAAGCCTGAAAACAGCGGAAATCCGGAAATGGACAAGGCGCCGACCATGTAGAACAGGAATGTCCATGGCATGTATCGGTAGAGTCCGCCAAGATCGGTAAGACGGGACTTGCCGGTCATGTAGATCACGGCACCGGCACCCATGAACAAAAGCGCCTTGTAAAGAATATGGGTGAAGGCATGCGCGCCGGCGCCGTTCAGGGCCATCAGTGTCCCCATGCCAACACCGCACACCATGTACCCGACCTGGCTGATGATGTGGTAGGCGAGGATGCGTCGGATGTCATTGGCCAGCACCGCGTATATAACGCCGTACAAGGTCATGATGGCACCCATCCACATCAGCAGTTCAACACCGGGATACCCGCGCATCAGCGTGTAAACCGCGGTCTTTGTCGTCAGGGCGCTGAGGAAAATGGCGCCGGTGATCGTGGCTTCGGGGTAGGCGTCTGCCAGCCAGGCATGCAGCGGGGGAACCGCTGCGTTGATCATGAAGGCCAGCAGGATGAACCAGAACGCCGGGCCGTCGACATCGATCTGGTCGAAAGTCAGCGAGCCGGTGGTCTGGTAAAAGATGATGACGCCGGCCAGCAGCAGAACACCACCGATGGCATGGACGATCAGGTAACGCATCCCGGCCCGGTAGGAAACGCCACTGCCGCGTCGCCAGATAAGCCACACCGACGTGATGACCATCAGTTCCCAGAACACGTAGAGGGTCAGCAGGTCCCCGGCCAGGACCGCGCCCAGGGCCGAACCGGCGTAGCCCAGGGCGGCCGAGTGCTGGATCCAGTCATCGACGTGCAGGGCATAGATTGCCCCGATCAGGAGAATGATTCCGAATACCCAGACAAAGACCATGCTCAAGGCGTCGACACGGCCAGTGGTGAGCTGCATGTCGAGAAACTCGAACTGGCCGTACTCGCCGGGTGTCAGGGTGGCGATCAGGGCCAGTGCGATCGCCGGCACGAGCAGCAGCACTGTTTTGCGCGCGCTGCCCTTGAACAGCGGCAACAGCGCCGCACCCAGGAACAGGATCAGTGATGGATGGATGAAATCAATCATCACTGTCATTTTCCGGGTAATAGTCTTCGGGCTGGTACAGAAATAGACGGCCCAAGCCTTTGGCGACAGCAATCAGGACCACGCAGGAAACGAAGCCGTACACGGCAGCAAATCCGCCCAGCCCATCCCAGGGAAATCGCGTGTAGGCAGGCGGCACGATGATGTCGATGATCACCAGAATGGCCATCAGCCCCAGCATCAGCAAGCTGAGCAGCCGTCCGCGACGAACCAGTTTTTCAAGCCAGTAGCCCAGATCCATGATGACTTCAGACTCCTTGTTTGCTCACGGGGGTCGTAGTGGATGTCTTCACTCGAACACTGCCTCCATCAGGCCGTAGGGAATGCCGGCGAAGAAGAACAGGGCAATCGCTCCGGCCGCAGTCAGGGTCAGGGGCACGACACAAAGCCAGGGTGCTTCCTTGATCGAACTGCTTTCGCCTGCCGGTAGTGGCTTGAGGAAAGCACGCAGAACCGGCGGCAGCAGATAGGCAATGTTGAGCAGCGTGCTGACCAGGAACGCGACCAGTACGATGCCATGGCCGGCATCAAAGGCGCCGGTCACGAGGTGCCATTTGCTCCACAACCCGCCCAGGGGCGGTATGCCGATCACGCACAGCGCGCCGAGCAGGAAGGCCCCCATGGTGAAGGGCATACGGCGTCCCAGGCCGTCGAGCTCGCTGACCAGGGTCTTCTTGCTGGCCAGGTAAATGGCGCCGGCGCAGAAAAACAGCGTGATCTTGCCGTAGCCGTGCATGACCATGTGCATGCCGCCGCCGATGGCAGCAACCTGGGTGGCCAGCATCGCCCCGACCACGATGTAGGACAGCTGGCTGACAGTGGAGTAGGCCAGCCGAGCCTTGAGATTGTCCTGGTGCATGGCAATCAGCGAGGCCGCGAGCATGGTGAAGGCAGCAACGTAGAGCACGAAGTCGGTGAGGGGGATCTCGCGCAGGAAATCGATGCCAAACACGTATAGCGCCAGCTTCAGAACCACGAATACGCCGGCCTTGACCACGGCCACTGCGTGCAAGAGCGCGGAGACCGGAGTCGGGGCAACCATCGCCGCGGGCAGCCAGCGATGGAAAGGCATCAGGGCAGCCTTGCCGGTGCCGAACATGAACAGGACCAGCATCCAGCCGGCCACTGCCGGGCTGACTTGACCCTCGAGGATGCCGCCTGCTGCAAAATCGATACTGCCGGTGCTGGCCCAGACCCAGATCATGGCTGGTAGCCAGAAACAGATGCTGGTCATTAACAGCAGGGCGAGGTAAACGCGTGCGCCGCGGCGCGCCTTGCTGGTGCCGGTATGGGCGACGAGCGGGTAAGTTGAAACCGAGAGGATTTCGTAAAAAACGAACATCGTCAGCAGGTTGTCGGCCAGGGCGATGCCGGCGGCGGCACCCAGGGCAATGGCGTAGCAAGCGAAGAATCGGCTTAGATTGGTATAGCCACCATGCGCCATGTAGCCGATGGCATAGGGTGTGGCCAAAAGCCACAAGCTGGATGACAGCAACAGGAAAACCAGCCCCAGCGGTTCGAGCTGGAAGGCGATGGTGAGCTCCGGCAGCAGTTGCCAGGCGACCTGGCGACTCGTTTCGCCTTCAAGAAAGGGCGCAACCTGGCCGAGTACAGCGAGCAGGAAGATAATCGAGCTGGCCCAGCAAAAGATGTTTCTGAGTCTGGCACGACCGGCGGCAAGGGCAATGGCCACGGCACCGAGGAAGGGAATCAGGACAATGCCTGCCAGGCTGATCTGGGGAAGCATGGCAAGCAGATTCACGGGTTCACCCCGCTCACGCCTGAGCCCAGCATGACCTCGGCTGCGGCACTGGCCGCGCCTACGGTCAGACGGGTATCCAGACCGAAGTAGAAATTCAGGGCCACCAGGATCCAGGTCGGCACCAGCAGGCCCAGTGGCGCTTCACGCACCATGGGCAGATTGGCCGGGCGCTCGGTCATCCATGCGGCCTCGATGACCCGCCAGACGTACACCACGGCCATCATCGAAGTCAGCACGATCAAGCCGACCAGCCACCAGGCTCCCGACTCGACAGCCGCCAGGATCAGATACCACTTGCTGATGAATCCGGCGGTGGTCGGTACGCCGATGATCGACAGTCCGGCCAGGGCGAAGGCGGTCATGGTCCAGGGCATCTGCCGGCCAAGGCCGCGCAAGTCATCGATCTTGGCCGAGCCGGTCTGGTACATCACCGTGCCAATAGCCATGAACAAGGCGGTCTTGATCAGAGCATGGTTGAACAGGTGCAGGAAGGCGGCGGTCAGGCCGGCTGCGGTCACCAGCGACACGCCCAGTACCATGTAACCGACCTGTGCAACCGATGAGTAAGCCAGCATGCGCTTGAGGTGGACCTGGAACATGGCCACCCACGAGCCGGCGAACATGCCGGCCACGGCCAGCACCATCAAAACGGTAGCCAGAGGCAGAACCACGAAGCTGTAATCGGGCGCGAATACGGTGAAAATGAAACGCAGCATCACGTACAAGGCAACCTTGGTTGCCGTGCCGGCGAGAAAGATGGTGACGAAGTTTGGGGCGTAGGCGTAGGCGTTGGGCAGCCACAGGTGCAGGGGCAGCAGGGCCAGTTTGAGTCCCAGCCCGACAATGATGAAGGCCAGCGCGGCGCGGACGGATCTAGTGTCGCGGACTTCGGGTAGCCGTTCCGCCATGTCCGCCATGTTCAGGGTGCCGGTCATCATGTAGAGAAAAGCGATGCCGATCAGCAGGAAGGTTGCCCCTATGGTGCCCATGATCAGGTAACGGAACGCGGCCAGAAGGGCTCTTCGGTCGCTGCCATAGGCAACCAGTGCATAGGTTGCCAGCGACGAGATCTCCAGGAAAACGAAGACGTTGAAAGCATCGCCGGTCAGGGTGATGCCCAGCAGGCCGGACAAGGCCAGAAGAAACAGGGCGTAAAAAGGTCCCTGGCGCTTGGGCACTTCACGGTTGACGCTGATCGGCGCCCAGAGCAGGGCCAGGGTTGCCATGCCGGACACCAGCAAGGCCACGAACGCATTGGCTGCGTCAACCCGGTATTCGATCCCGATGGGCGGTGGCCAATTGCCGAACGGGTAGGACAGGGTGACATCGGTGGCCGCCGGTAGCACCAGTGCGGCGATCACCGCGCTGATCAGAGTCGCCAGAAAGGTCAGGGCCCAGGGCAGGGTGCGGCCGGGCAACATGGCGACCACGGCGGAAGCGATCAGCGGCACCAGCACGCTGAATGGCATCAGGTCGACGATGTTCATCGGCGCTGCCTCGCCTCCAGGGCCAGCCGCTCATCATCATCGTCGTCGCCAAGGTGATCATCCTCGATCGTGCCGTAGGCTTCCTGGATCCGGACCGCCAGGGCCAGGCCCACGGCAGTGATCGCCACCCCGACGACGATCGCGGTCAGCACGATCACGTGAGGCAGCGGGTTGGAGTACAGCTCCACGCCCTCGCGCAGGATCGGGGTCGAGCCGCCGGTAACCTTGCCGGAGGTGACGAACAGGATGAAGACCGAGGTCTGGAAGAGATTCAAGCCCATGATTTTCTTGATCATGTTTCCGCGTGCAATCACGCAGTAGAAGCCGATCATCATCAGGGCGACGACTACCCAGTAATTGAAGAAGCTCAGTACCGTGCTCATGTTTCTTCGTCACCCTCTTCGAGAATCGCCTTCCATTCCGACTTGCGGCGGGCGAACATGGTGAAAATCAGCATCACGACGGTTGCAACGGTAACGCCGACCCCGAACTCGACGGTAATGATGCCGAGCTGCTGGGCTGCATGCGGCGAATCCAGCAGCGGATAGAAGTCGAGATAGCGACCGCCCATGGCGACACCGAGCAGGCCGACGGCGGCATACAGCAACACCCCCGCAGCAGCCAGAACATACATGGCGCGCTGCGGTATCACTTTCAGGGCATCTTCCAGGCCGTAGATCAGGGCGAACAGGATCCAGCCGGCGGCAAAAACCACACCGGCCTGGAAGCCGCCGCCTGGCGAATACTCGCCGTGGAACTGGATGTAGAGCCCGAACAGCATGATCAGCGGGATCAGGAAGCGGGCGACGACGCGCAGGATGCCGTTGTCACTCATCGGCCTTGTCTCCCTGGTCACTGTCTTCGCTGTCGCGCGGTGGACGGCGCGGGACGATGCCAGCCTCACGGCGACGCGGTCTTACGGACAGCAGGGCGAAAACGGCCAGTCCGGCGGTGAAAATCACGAACGCCTCACCCATGGTGTCGATGGAGCGATAGCTGGCAAGCACCGCAGCAACCATGTTGGGAACACCCATGTCCGAGTAGCTGTGCTCGATGTAGTGCGGGCCGACATGAACCTGGGCAGGGTTGTCCGGAAGACCGTATTCCGGCAGGTCCAGGGTGGCGTATATCAGGACCGCGCCGGTGATGAATACCACGGCCAGGGCGAGCAGGTTGTGCCCTCCGGTCGGATGCTCGAAACGACGGGCGAGCGCCAGCACAGCCAGCACCAGAATGGTGCTGATTCCGGCACCAACGGCGGCCTCGGTCAGGGCCACGTCGCCAGCATCGAGTACCGTGAACAGGGCGGCCGACAGCAGAGAGTAAATCGCGAACAGCATGGCGGCAGCGAACAGATCGCGGACGCGAACGATGGCGACCGCGACCACGACCAGGAACAGCAGCAGGGAAATGTCGATCAGGACTTCGATGACGGCTCTCCGGTTTGAGCTGGGTTTTCACTGCCTTGCTCGCCGTTGCCAGCCAGCACCGGTTCGATATTATCGAGTACCGCTGCGCGGGCGAGGGCGTGTGTCGCTGTAGGGGTCGTGAACAGCAGGAACAGCAGGATCAGCAGTAGCTTGAGGGTCAGCAGCGACAGCCCCGATTGCAGCATCAGGCCGACTACGATGAGTACTGCGCACAGCGTGTCGGTGATGCCGCTGGCATGCAGGCGCGTGTAGAAGTCGGGGAACCGCAGCATGCCGATGGCGCCAATGACGCCGAAGACGCCGCCGGTGAGGAGCAGAATCCAGGAAATGACATCAATGATCAATGCCATCAACTCTGCTCCGTGCTCTCGTCCGAAGCCAGGTCACGCGTTTTGACCAGCTTCAGTACCGTGACAATGGCGATGAAGTTGATCAGGGCATAGACCAGCGCAACGTCGATCAGGTCGGCATGGCCGGTGACGAAGGTGATCAGGGCGACCGCGAGGACCGTCTTGGTTCCGAATACGTTGACCGCGACGATGCGGTCATACAGCGTGGGCCCTCGCAGCGCCCGGACCAGCGCCAGGGCCATGGTCAGAAAGACAGCCATGGTGGTAGCTGTCAGCACGATGTTCAATTTTCCTTCTCCCCCTGGCGTTCCAGCCAGCATATCTTTCGCGCCATGTGGCCAGCCTCCAGTTCGCGCGCCGACTCTTCGTCGAGCGCATGCGCCTCGAGCACATGGTCTGTGAGCTTCAGGGTCACGGTGCCGGGGGTCAGGGTGACCGAGTTGCCATAGGTGACTTTAGAAACCGCAGCCTCATGCGGGACCGGCACACTCAGTAGCCTGGGTTTGACTTTCCCGGTCTGGAAAACCAGCCTGCTGACGTGAAGGTTGCTCTTGATCAGTTGACCCATCAACCAGCCCCAGTAAACGACCAGACGCCAGGAGAACAACACCGGGTTGTGCTCTACGCCGACCACATCCATTCGCACGGACAGCCAGACCACCAGGATCACGGAGGCCCCGCCCAGTACGAACAGCAAGGGTTTGTAGACGCCAGAAATGGCGAGCCACAGAACCACCAACAGCAAGGAGAGCGAAATCACGTAGCGCATGGGCTAGATAGTACCAAGACCGTTGTGATGGGTTGACACTTTAGGAGGTCGCGCCAGACCGCGCCTGCAATACCCTGAGTCGGGCTGGGCTGGGCTGTCAGGCGGCCTGGGTTGAGACTGGAACAGCGCCGACCTGACCGAGTAGTTTACGCGTGGCCGCCCGTGTTGCCGCGGGTGCCGAACCGGTTTCGCTGGCCGACTCGATCAGGCCTGAGAGCTGTTCCGGGACCACCACCGGTATCGGGCAGCTGGCGACGTTCTCCAGAGCCACCCCAGGTCGCGCGAAACAGATGATCGGCTTGATCGGGAGTCCCAGGCCATGGCTGAGCAGCAGGCGGTCCAGTGCGGCAACCTGGGCCTGAACCTGGCGCAGCGGGCTCGGCATGCTGTTCCAGCATGGGCTGGAGCCGCAGCCACCGCGGCTGGCAACCGGCCAGTGGGCGCTGTCTGGCTGAACATGGATCAGACCAGGGGTGTTCTTGACTTCGACCACAAACAGGGCATTCGGGCCGAGAACCAGGAAGTCCAGTTCCCGTTCTCCGTTCGGCAACGTCGGGTCGGCGATGCGAACACGATTGAGCAGCAAGTAATCATCTGACAGTCGGCGCAGGAACTTCAGGGCCCGCAGCTCACCTTCGATGCCCAGAAGCTCATCGGGAGCTACCGTTGAGCCTGCGCTCAGACTGCTGAAAAACAGAACCATGGCGGCGATACCGGCGACCATGAAAGCCAGCATTGGGTGAACTAGCCAGGCGCCAAATGCCATCAACAGCATGGCCGCGCCACCGCCAAGCAGGCGCGTTCGCCGGCGTCGGTCAGCCTGGGCCAGTTCTCGACGGTGGCGTTCGAAAGCGGGGTAGGGTCGCAGCAGGTGTTCATCGGCCATTGGCCGATTCTGCCACAGGCGCGCCCTCGCCGTCGTCGTGACAAGGCTTTGGAAAAGCCGGATAATCGCCACTTGAGCTTTCAGGGCATCCCAGCATATGAATGTATCCAGCGTCAGGTCTGAAGCGGCCGTCAACCCAGCCGAAATGTCTGAGCTTGCCGCTCTGATCCGGGGAGGTGCCCCCCTGATCGTGATCGAAAGCCATGATGAGCCGCACGCCATGGCCCTGTTCTCGGAGCTGCGGCGCTCGTTGCAGCGGCCGCTGTTCAAATGGACAGCGGCCCAGGGGCTGAAGTGGGTTGAGCGCGACCAGCCGCTTGCGGCCCAGTTCAAGGAAATCGAATCGGCACTGGATCACATCCGCCAGCGCCGAGATCGGGGGATTTACCTGCTGATGGACTTTCACCCGTTCCTGAAAGATCCGGTCACCGTGCGCCAGATCCGGGAGATGGCGCGGCCGGATGATGGCATTCACGCCCGCACCCTGGTCATGGTCAGTCCCGAGCTCAAGCTGCCGCGTGAGTTGGAGTCGGTGGCCCGGCGCTTCCAGCTGCATCCGCCGGATCGCCCGGCATTGGCAGAGATGGTGCGCGACGAGGCGCGACGCTGGTCGAACCAGCGCGGAATCAGTGGCTCCAGGATCTGCGACCAGGCGCTGGAGCGGCTGGTCAATAATCTCGTGGGCCTGACGATGAAGGATGCGCGTCGCCTGGCGCGCAACGCGATCCAGGACGACGGCGTGCTTGACGAGTCCGACTTGCCGGAGGTGATGCGGGCCAAGTTCGATTTGCTCAATCCCGACGGTATCCTGGCTTTCGAAATGGAAACTGCCCGTTTCAGCCAGGTGGCTGGCATGCCGCGCCTGAAACGCTGGCTGGAAATCCGGGCCGGCGTTTTCAATTCGCCGAAGCCGCCGCCGGGGCTGGATGTGCCCAAGGGCATGTTGCTGCTGGGCGTGCAGGGTTGCGGTAAATCGCTGGCTGCGCGCGCCGCTGCGGGTCTGTTTGGCGTGCCCTTGCTGCATCTGGATTTCGGCGCGCTGTTTAATCGTTACCATGGCGAAAGCGAGCGCAACTTGCGCGAATCCCTGCGTGCGGCAGAACTGATGGCGCCTTGTGTGCTGTGGATCGACGAAATCGAGAAAGGTCTCTCGGTGTCGGACAGCGACGGTGGCACGTCGCGCCGAATGCTGGGCACGCTGCTGACCTGGATGGCCGAGCGCAAGTCGCGCGTGTTCATGGCGGCCACCGCCAATGACATTTCACTGCTGCCCCCGGAACTGGTCCGCAAGGGGCGTTTCGACGAAATCTTCTTCGTCGACCTGCCGGACCGGGCGACCCGCGAGGAGGTGCTGGCCATTCACCTGGCGCGCCGTGAACTCAAGCCGCAGCTCTATCCGCTGGCAGAGCTGGCTGCCGCCACCGAGGGTTTCTCGGGCGCCGAGCTGGAACACCTGGTCGTCGCCGCACTCTACGTTGCCCATGCCGAGGGCGAACCACTGACAACCGAGCATCTCGAAGCCGAAATTACCCAGACCCGCCCCTTGTCGGTGCTGATGGCCGAACCCATCGCCGAACTTCGCCACTGGGCCTCCAGCCGCGCAGTCCCCGCCTGAGGAGTCACCCCCGTCGCGAACGCGGGGGCCGAGCTCCAAACCAAACTGGACTGCCACCCTCTTCCCCTCTCTCCCTCTCTCCCTCTCTCCTTCTCTCCTTCTCTCCTTCTCTCCTTCTCTCCTTCTCTCCCCTTTCCCCTCACAAATAAGGCGTAAACAACCAGCAGAAAGCATCCCGCGTCCGCACCGGCAGACTGCGCTGGTCGACCTCCTCCAGGGTGACCTCTCGCCCGCTGGCGGCGGCCTGGTCGATGTAGTGGACCAGGGCTGAAGCAAAGGATTGGCCGTAAACTTCAAGCTGGAGTTCGAAGTTCAGGCGCAGGCTGCGCGGGTCCCAGTTGGCCGAGCCGATCAAGCTGTAGTGGTCGTCGATGACAAGCAGCTTGGCATGGTTGAAGGGAGGCGGCTGGTAAATCACCCGAACCCCGTGCAGCAGCACTTCCCACAACATGTTGCGCGTGGCCCAGTGCACGTAGGGCAGGTTGTTGCGCGCGGGCAGTACCAGGGTGATGCTCACACCGCGAATTGCCGCAGACTGAATGGCGCCGACCAGTTCCCGCGGCGGCAGAAAGTAGGGCGTCATGATGCGGATCGAGTGACGCGCTTCGGACAGGGCCGCGCACAGCAGGACGGTCAGCCGGTCAAGGTCTTCATCGGGGCCATCAGCCATGGCTCGACAGGCCAGGTCTCCGACTGGCGCCGAGACCTGTTCGGTCGGCACGTCGGTTTGTCCGGTGCTGAATCGCCACAGGCGCAGAAATTCGCTGCGCATTTGCCCAGTTGCCGGTCCACGGATGCGGAAATGCAGGTCTGCGGTGGGGCGTTGGTTGCCGATCGTGTCCAGGCAATGGCGATCGCCGATGTTCATGCCGCCGGTGAAGGCGACCTGGTCATCGACCACCAGGTTCTTCTGGTGATTGCGCATGTTGATCGACAGGGACGGCGGCAACAGTCGCGGCGGCAGGAAGCGTGCGACCCGAACCCCCTTTCCGCGCAGGCGCCGGCTGGCCCTGGGGAAGGAATACCAGTCGCCGAAACCATCGATCAGGACCCGTACATCCACACCCCGATCCGCGGCTGCCTGCAGCGCCTCGCGAAAGCGCCTACCCGTCCGATCATTGTCAAACAGATAGCTGCTGAACAAGATGTGGCTGCTGGCCGTGGCGATGGCTTCGAGCATGGCCGGAAAGGCCTGGTCGCCGTTGACCAGTACCTCGACCTGGTTTCCCAGGCTGAGTTCATGCCGGCTCAAGGCCTGACCGACGCGGACCAGGTTGCGATAAGCACGCGGTACCGACTGGCCTGGATCTGACGTCGGCTGCGGTGGCAGGCCGCGTTCGTAGTCGACCTGGAATCGTCGCAGACCCAGGCGCTGGGCGCGGCCGCGAGAGCGGTTGAGACCGAAAAGGATATACAGCATGGGGCCGGCCAGCGGCAGTACCAGACAGACACCGATCCAACCGAAGGCCGCGCGGGGGTCACGCTTGTAGAGCATGGCATGCAGCGCGGTCAGCGTGGCCAGAACGGCGTGCAGGACAATCGGGAGCGCGATTTCTCTGAGCATCGACCAGCCTTCAGTAGCGTGCGGACCATCATAGCTGCGACCAGGCGAGCGTGGTGGTGATCTGAGCCATGCGCGACCGGCAGATCCCCTGCTTGCGACGCGCCGGATGGGGCAGGGCGTGCATCCTCACCCGATCTGCGGTAGACTGCATATCTTTCTATCCGCATCAAGAGATACTTGCCAACATGAGCGCGTACTTGTTTACTTCCGAATCCGTTTCCGAGGGCCATCCGGACAAGCTGGCAGACCAGATTTCAGATGCCGTTCTGGATTCCATCCTGACTCAGGATCGGTATGCCCGCGTCGCCTGCGAAACCTTCATCAAGACCGGGGCGGTCATCGTGGGTGGTGAAATCAGCACCACGGCCTGGGTCGATCTCGAGGATCTGATTCGAAGCGTCGTTGTGGATGTCGGTTACAACTCGTCGCGCGTGGGTTTTGATGGACACACTTGTTCGGTCATCAACATGATTGGCAAGCAATCACCCGACATCGCCCAGGGCGTGGATCGGGATATTCCCGAGAACCAGGGCGCCGGTGACCAGGGTTTGATGTTTGGCTATGCCTCCAACGAAACCCCGGAGCTGATGCCGGCACCGATTTATTACGCCCATCGCCTGGTCGAGCAGCAGACCCGCCTGCGCAAGCACGCCGACAACCCGCTGCCCTGGCTGCGCCCGGATGCCAAGAGCCAGGTTACGCTGCGCTACGAAAACGGCAAGCCGGTCGCCATTGATGCGGTGGTTCTGTCGACCCAGCACGATGAAGGTATCGAACTCGATGAGATCCGCGAAGGCGTTCGCAAGCACATCATCAATCCCGTGCTGCCGACAGAGTGGTTGCACGAGAAAACGCTTTACCACATCAACCCGACGGGCAAGTTCGTTATTGGCGGCCCGGTTGGTGACGCCGGCCTGACCGGGCGCAAGATCATCGTTGATACCTACGGTGGCATGGCCCGGCACGGCGGCGGTGCCTTTTCCGGCAAGGATCCCTCCAAGGTTGATCGATCCGCGACCTATGCTGCGCGTTACGTGGCCAAGAACGTGGTGGCAGCCGGGTTGGCCGATAAATGCGAGCTGCAGGTCAGCTACGCCATCGGTGTGGCCGAGCCGACTTCGATCTCGGTAACGACCTTTGGCACCAACAAGATCGCCGAGGAAAAGATCGAGGCCCTGATCCGTGAACATTTTGACCTACGCCCCTATGGCATCCTCAAGTCCCTGGATCTGCTCCATCCCATGTATCGACAGACGGCAACGCACGGCCACTTCGGACGTCATCCGGAACCGACCTCAACCAGGGTTGTTCAGGACGGCAAGCAGCTGGAGGATCATTACACCACTTTCAGCTGGGAAAAGACTGACCGAGCCGACGACCTGAGACGCGCCGCAGGGCTTTGAACGATCGCCAACCAGCGCACCGGACGGAGCTGCCGACCGCATCCGGTCCTGAACCCAAACACTATTGAATCGAGGTAACAATGAGCGCCAACCCACAGACTTCCAACAACAGCATCCTCTTCGACGACAGCATTGCGCCGGTCGACAAGGACTACGTGATTGCAGACCTGAGCCAGGCTGCGTTTGGTCGCAAGGAAATTGCGATTGCCGAGACCGAAATGCCGGGCCTGGTCCAGACTCGCGCCGAATTTGCCGACGCCAAGCCGCTTCAGGGCGCGCGCATTGCCGGCTCGCTGCACATGACGATTCAGACTGCGGTTCTTATCGAGACCCTGATCGAGCTTGGTGCAGATGTGCGCTGGGCTTCCTGCAATATCTACTCGACCCAGGATCATGCCGCAGCCGCCATGGTTGAACGCGGCGTGCCGGTGTTTGCCTTCAAGGGTGAGAACCTGATCGAATACTGGGAATTTACCCACCGTATCTTCCAGTGGCCGGACGGTGGCACTGCCAACATGATTCTTGACGACGGTGGCGATGCAACGCTGCTCTTGAACCTGGGCTCTCGGGCCGAGACCGACCCGTCAGTGCTGGACAACCCTGGCAGTGAAGAAGAGCGGGCCCTGTTTGCGTCGATCAAGAAACGCCTGGCCAGCAACCCGGGTTGGTATACGGAGGCCTTGAAAAACATCCAGGGCGTGACCGAAGAGACCACGACCGGTGTCAGCCGTCTTTACCGGATGCAGAAGGAAGGAACCTTGCAGTTCCCGGCCATCAACGTCAACGATTCCGTAACCAAGTCCAAGTTCGACAATCTCTACGGCTGCCGCGAGTCGCTGGTTGACGCCATCAAGCGGGCAACTGACGTGATGATTGCCGGCAAGACGGCCATCGTCTGTGGTTACGGCGACGTCGGCAAGGGCTCGGCCCAGTCGCTGCGTGCCTTGTCAGCCAGCGTATGGGTCACGGAAGTCGATCCCATTTGCGCGCTGCAGGCTGCCATGGAAGGCTACAAGGTGGTCAACCTGGAAGATCCGGGCGTGGTCGAGGCTGCGGACATTTTTGTTTCCGCCACGGGCAATTACAGCGTCATCAATCACGACCACATGGTGCGGATGAAGAACGAAGCCATTGTCTGCAACATCGGTCATTTCGATAACGAAATTGATGTCTGCAGCATCGAAGGCTACGAGTGGGACGAAATCAAGCCCCAGGTCGATCACATCACCTTCCCCGACGGCAAGAAGATCATCCTGCTGGCGCGTGGCCGCCTGGTCAACCTGGGTTGTGCCACCGGCCATCCGAGCTTCGTCATGTCCAATTCGTTCACCAACCAGACCCTGGCCCAGATCGAGCTGTGGAAGAACGGTGATCGCTACGACAACGAGGTCTACGTACTGCCCAAGCATCTTGACGAGAAGGTAGCCCGCCTGCACCTGGAGCGCGTCGGAGCTCGCCTGACCGAACTGAAGCCGGAACAGGCCGATTACATCGGTGTGGCCGTGGAAGGACCGTACAAGCCGGAACATTACCGGTATTGATGGATGAAGGTGAGGGTTTAGGATTAAGGGTCAAGGGTCAAGGGTCAAGCGCAGACGAGAGGCTTTCCCTTTTCCCTTTTCCCTCTCCCCTCTCCCCCTCTCCCCCTCCTTTCAGCACCGTCAAGGATCCAATCCATGACCCGCTCCGCTCCCCATCTCAGCTTCGAGTTCTTCCCGCCGCGTAGCGATGAGCAGGTCAGCGCTTTTCGTGCTGCTCGTGATCGTCTGGCCGCGCTTGGTCCGGATTACATGTCGGTCACCTTCGGCGCCGGCGGCTCGACCCGCGGGCGAACGCGCCAGACCGTACTCGAGATCCAGCGCGAAACACCGATTGCGGCCGCACCCCATATTTCCTGCATGGCCGAGGACGAGGGCAGCATTCGCGACCTGCTTGACGCCTACCGGGATGCCGGGGTTCGGCGCCTGGTTGTCCTTCGTGGTGATCGGCCATCGGGCGGTGGCAGTGGTGTCTTCGACTATGCCATCGACCTGGTTCGATTCATCCGCAGCCATTACGGAGACAGCTTCCATATCGAGGTTGCCTGTTATCCCGAACACCATCCGGAGTCGGCGTCCCCGCAGGCTGACCTGAACCATTTCAA
>RECK01000137.1 GCA_007694055.1 Wenzhouxiangella sp. | reverse complement strand
ATGCCCCGCATGCGTTTCTGATCGTGGAGTCCGATGACACCGCGGAGTCGGTATCGGCTGAGTATCTGCGGCAGGTTGGGAGTTTTGGTGGGATCATGTCCAACCAGATTGCCAAGTCACTGGGCCAGCAGGCCAGCCCTGGACAAATCATTGACATATCCGGAGAGGTGCGTGGGGCTGATCAGGCTTCTCGGGATCGGCGATTGCCAAACCAAATGGCAGACTACCTACGTAGCCGCAGGGAACAGATGGGTGCAACTGGCCGTGCGTTGTTGGGCCCTTCTCAATTCGCATGGGATTCCGTTGCCGCGACGGATACGGCAGTAGCATATACGGTTGGAACGACACTGGGCGGCCCCAGAGCATCGGCATCGGTTCAGCAACAGGCTCGAATTGAAGCAGGGGTTATGGTTGCTGGTGCGATGACTGGTGGGGGCGCGCTGGCCGTATCAAGCGCAAAAGCCCAAGCGCGGGCTATGGGCCTGAAGCCTGGAGATATTGGTCATTTGCTTGCCGCAAGAAAAGCACGCCCTGAATCGTTTAACCCGTTCCAGACAGCCGTTGCCGGGCGTGGGTTGATTACGCCTGGGGAGCGGGCCCGCGTGTACGATTTGTACAATCAAATTGGTTTGTCATATCAATCAGCGAAGGGAAGGGCTTACTATAGGACAGTACAGCTTGCTACAGGGACTGGGGATCTGGCAATCGGATTCTCTGGGATCTCGGCTGGCGTGGGTGCTTGGAAAGGTCTAGAGGGAGGGTTGCATCCCGGAGACTTTATTGTGAGCGAGCTTTCAATTTTGAGGCCATACGAAGCTGGCAGGTTATTGGGTGGCAGCTTGAGATATTCGTACGATTGTGTTGCTCATGATGACTGTTAATGGTGTGATGATGGGGTCCCTCAAATGATTCTTACATTTATCTTGTTTTTGATTTACGCGCTGGTTGGCTATCCGACACAGTGCTATTTGCGTCGCAGGTGGAATATGGGCTATTGGGAGGCACTATGTTGGCCCGTTGGTGCAATCTTTGTAGTTGCTGCCTTTATTCCAGTTTTAGGTGTTTCCTTTTCGGATCCGATTACTGGAGAAGTTATCGTTGAAGACAGAATTGGTTTTGGTGCCTTTGTGGTTTCCTTTATTTTTTTTCTAATTGCCTCTACTCTTTCGGTTTTTCGTATCTTTTTCAAGGCGGAGAAGGCGAAATGAGACACCGACAACCGGACAACGAAAACTGAAAAACCAGGACAGACTTCCTTTGAAAGAGCCGGCAAGCTGCTTCCCAACGGTGTTCCGACAACTACTTGCTGCTGAAAGCGCCTGAACCCTCAGATAATTGCCGTCCGTGAGGCGCCCAATAGTGCGGGGATGGTTGAAAAATGCTCGATCCTGGACACAACAAACCTCGGAACCAGCCGGTGGGTTTGAAGTTTTGTTGGGGTAGGGCTCAGGTAGGTCGTTCGCGCAGGATTTTCTTCGCCAGATCAGCAGCCACACCCTTCAAAAAGGCTTGGCCGAGTTCTTCTGCGTTGTTCAGGAGTACTCAAGAGGCGTCAAGACAACGAGATGTTCGTCGAGCTAAACTTGAAGCGGCGGGAGAGACGGTTGAATGGGCAAGGGCATTGTTCGAAGCATTTTGGCATTCGGACTAGATGAACATGACTATAAGCGCAGTCGCCTACAAGTTCTATTTCATAAGAGCTCTTCTAAAATACAAGGCGGGTAACTATAGAGATTCATATTGCCTTTTGAAAAAAGCAAAAACGTATGCTTCAGAAGAAAATATTATCGTCCATCTTTTTAGCGCCTTCGTTGCGATATTGGCAAATATCGATGGACTTGTTTTTGAGAACTTGAATGAATATTTCCACAAGAGGTATGTTGTCAATTTAAACAGCAAACCAGACAACCTCACTTCCTCGGAGTTATTGTGGCTTGATGCATTTGCTCAGTACATGTATGCAGGGTGCGTAGGTGCAGATACTAGACCGGCTGTTTCTCTCAGGCGTGTTGAGCTTCATGAGTTTGAAAGAATCAAATTTGATGAAGTTCGAGTGCTATACAAGAAGATGTTCCCTCCAGCACATGCTCCAAAAGTAAGGCAAGTGCTACTCGATGCAGGATTTTCTGAATCGTGATGCTGGGCTTGCTCTTCCCAGCTCTACGGGACACACACGAAATATAGCACCCCCCCCTACGCTTGATCAGGCAAAACTCCGATGGTTTCGGCGCGGACGCCTTGGCACACTGCCGGCATGACCTATCCACGCCGCCAACTTGTTCCGCCGAGTGAACCAGGTTATGTATTTCCATGTCGTGACGCACGCATGACGGCACTCCGCCAAGGCTTCTTGCCTGCTACGCATGCAAACCGCCTTGGTTTCATTGCCTATGCTGCGTTCGACGGGCGTTTCTGTGCGGCACTGACAAGTTCACAGGCCGTGATTGTCAACACCAACCTGAGATGTCCGATTTTCCATTGTTTTACCGGCAGACCATTAGTCCCGGCTGGTCAGAAACCCGGCAGGAGTCATGATAGGGCGGCCTTCAAAGGGGTGCAGTTGCAGAAGATCCGAATCGCCGGAGATTAACAGCTCGCCCTCGCCGTCAACCAGTACCTCGAGAAACCGGTTGTCATCCGGATCGCGGCAATCCTCGATCCGAACGGAGGGCCGGACCCATTGCGCCAGTTCGGCAAGCCAGTCGAGATACCGGTTCATTTGCTCCACCGTCCGATAAGGATCAAACTTCGGCCGCGCGAGCCGGGATGACAGCTCCAGAAAGGTAACGCGCGAGAACAGAAGCATCGCCCCGGAAGCGGCAAGCACGCGTACGCATTGGCCAGCCTTGCCTTGCGGTGTCAACAAGGCGCTGATCAGCACATTGGTGTCGACCACCACCCGCTCAGCTTTCATCCGCAAGCAGCTTGTCCAGGATGTCTTCGGTCAGGCCTTGTGCGGCGGCGTAGCGGCCGGCTTCTTCCATCACACCAAGCAGGTTGCGCCAGGCGCGATCCTGGCGGCGCTGGTACTCCTCCGCCGACAGAATGACCACGCTCGGGCGGCCCTGGCGAGTCACCGTAACGGGCTCGCGCTGGGCGGCATCGATCACCT
The DNA here is from genome assembly GCA_007694055.1 of Wenzhouxiangella sp. Lineage (GTDB taxonomy): Bacteria > Pseudomonadota > Gammaproteobacteria > Xanthomonadales > Wenzhouxiangellaceae > Wenzhouxiangella. The sequence continues at coordinate 13,895 of RECK01000137.1, read as the reverse complement.
GCCCAAACCGGTTCTTGGCTTCCAGTGCAGTAAATGTTTTCATGGCGACTCTCGATAGCTGTTTTAGCTATGTTAGCTGTTTAAGGTCGAGGCTGCAAGATCGAGTCTTTTCCAATGACCAAGAAGGAATTCGGTCTAAAGCTAGATTGAGTGACGATAAAGGCAATACGGCCAGCCACTTTTCGCGATTTCTGATCGATTGTGCGGAGCCAGCAGCCCGGTGCATGCGCTGATGCCTCAGACTGGTCTCAGCCGTTGCCATGGAAATCTCCGAGGAGTGAGAGACCGGACGGGTCTATCTCACGATGGAGCAATAGTGCCGATGGAAGGATGAGCAAATTTACAGAACAGGGGTTGCTTTATCCAAGGGATCACCAGTGTTCGATTTGAAGGTTTTCGACGCGCTGGAACTCGCGTTGGTTGCGAGTGACCAGCACGGCATTCGTCGCCAGGGCGATGGCGGCGATCAATGTGTCATTGGGTCCGATCGGTGTGCCGCGAGCTGCCAGGTCTGCACGAATGACTGAATAGTGTTCTGCGCAGTCGTCATCGAAGGGCAGTGAGCTGAGGGGCTCGGCAAACAGGCGGACTCGTTCGACATTCTCGGCGACACGCCGGCTGTTGCGCGCGCCCCAGAGCAGTTCGGCACGGACGATGCTGCAAAGGGCCAGTTCGAGCGGCGAGTGGGCACGGAACCGTTCAAGGAGGCAGGGCTCGCGGGCGTCGGGCCAGACCATAGAAGACTCGGTCGCTGCAGTTTGACGTTTTGCGTAAAAATCAGATAATATGATAATCAAATTTTTATAATGGAATTCAGCATATGGAATCGATTACCGCAACCAAGGCAGCGCGTCATTTCTCCGACCTGCTCAACCGCGTCGCATACCGCCATGAAACGCTGGAGATTAGCCGTGGCGGTCGCGCGATCGCCAGGCTGATCCCGATTGAGCCTAAAGCTGGAGTCAAGCTCAAGGATTTGAACAAGCTGCTAGCGAATTTGCCCGACCTGGCCGACGACGCGGCTGCATTCGCCGAGGACGTAGAAGCAGCCGAACCGGCCCCTGAGGGTGATGCATGGGAGTCGTAGTTGATACGAGCGTATTCATTGCTTTTGAACGCAACTCTCAAGCGGTTGAACTGGACGGGTTGCCAGCGGACGAAGACCTGTTTCTCAGCGCCGTTACCGTTTCTGAGCTGCTCGTCGGTGTATACCGAGCGGACTCTCCTGCTCGTCGCAATCGGCGTCTGGCCTTCGTGGAGGCCATATTGGCCGATTTCCCGGTTCTACCAATAGACACCGAAGCGGCACGCGTTCATGCGCAACTGCATGCAGCGCAACTGGACGCCGGACTACGCAGCGGCGCGCACGATCTGCTGATCGCAGCCACCGCACTCGCCAACGGCTTTTCAGTCCTCACCCGTGACGTCGACGATTTTCAGCGCGTGCCCGGATTAACCGTTTATCCGGTCTCCCCGCGTTGATCCTCGACCCGGCAGCTTGTCACCCAACAATGTTCCAGAGAAAGTTGCAATTGAAAGCCTGGGCGAAAACCGGCAGTATTTCCAGGGCCTTGCCTTCAATCCGCAGAGTCAGGTGCAGCCATGTCTGAACATCCGATTTTCAAGATGCCCTTTGCCAAGGTCTATCCGATGTACGTTCAGAAGGCGGAGCGCAAGGGGCGTTCGAAGGAGGAGGTGGATGCGGTCATCTGCTGGTTGACCGGTTATGACCAGGGCGGGTTGGAGGAGCAGATTGAAGCGAATACCGATTTCCGAAACTTCTTTGACCAGGCGCCGGAGATGAATCCGAATTGCGATTTGATTACCGGCGTGGTCTGCGGTGTGCCGGTGGAAGAGGTTGAGGATCCGTTGATGCAGAAGATTCGCTACCTGGACAAACTGATTGACGAGCTGGCCAATGGCAAGGGGATGGAAAAGATCCTGCGTCAGTGAAGGGATCAGGTGCAGAATGCTCCGGCCGGGAATTGGGGCCCGGGGAATTGTGTTGTAACATGAGCGCGGGCCGGGTTTCCGCGCAAGGCGGTATTGTCCGGATTCAATAAAAACACAAACCTGGGAAACCCGGCATGAGTGAAGGTTCCAAGTCACCGTCCTACCTGCAGGCGGCGCTGCCGCTGCTGGCCCTGATCCTGATGCTGGCCAGTTCGGTCTGGCTGTTTGGAGACGATTCCTCGTACGGGCCCAACCAGATTGCGCTGCTGATTGCCGCAGCCATCGCCACGATCATCGGTCTGTACAACGGCTACTCGTGGACGGAAATCCAGGACGGCATTGTCCGCGGCATCTCGGTCGCCCTGGTGGCCATCCTGATCATCCTGATGGTCGGTGCCCTGATCGGCACCTGGTTGCTGGCCGGCATCGTGCCGACCATGATCTACTACGGCCTGGAACTGCTCAACCCAACCGTGTTCTACGCGGCCAGTTGCCTGATCTGCGCCATTATTGCCCTGGCCATCGGCAGTTCCTGGACGACTGCGGCGACCATTGGTGTGGCCCTGATCGGGGTTGGTGTGGGTCTGGACATGTCGCCGGCCATTACCGCCGGTGCCGTGCTTTCCGGGGCGTATTTCGGCGACAAGATGTCGCCGCTTTCCGACACGACCAACCTGGCACCGGCGGTCAGCGGGACCGAGCTGTTCGCCCATATTCGCTACATGACCTGGGTCGGCGTGCCGGCGCTGCTGATCGCCTTGCTGCTGTACGCGCTCATCGGCCTGCGTGGCGGTGGAGCGGAGAATGCCCTCGGCCTGATCCAGATGCAGGATCAGCTCCAGGCCCTGTTCAATATCAACCTGCTGATGCTGATTCCGCTGCTGGTGCTGTTCGGCCTGGCCGTGGCCGGGCAGCCGGCCCTGCCTAGTATTTTCATTGGCGCGTTGCTGGGCGGTCTGTGGGCCGTCCTGTTCCAGCCAGAGCGGGTTGCCGAACTGGCCGATGGCGATGGCGTGCTGCGGGCGATACAGGCTGCCTGGATGGCCCTGGCCGACGGCACCTCGGTGGAAAGCGGCAACGAGGATCTGGACCGGCTGCTCAGCGGCGGCGGCATGTCGAGCATGCTCAACACGGTCTGGCTGGTGATTTGCGCCATGACCTTCGGCGCGGTAGTCGAGTGCACCGGGCTGTTGCAGAAACTGCTGCGCGGTGTCATCGGCATGGTCCGCTCCACCGCATCACTCGTCACCACCACCATATTCACCGCCTTCGGCACCAACGTGCTGACCGCCGATCAGTACATGGCCATTGTCCTGCCGGGTCGGATGTTCCGCGCCGAGTACCGTGAGCGCGGCCTGGATCCGCGCGTGCTCTCACGCAGTCTCGAAGGCGGCGGCACCATCACCTCACCCCTGATTCCCTGGAATACCTGTGGGGTCTACATGTTCGGGGTGCTGGGTGTCAGCCCGCTGGCCTATGCCCCGTACGCGTTTTTCCTGTTGCTGGTGCCGCTGCTTGGCATTCTCTACGCCGTTTTCGACTTCCGCATCCTGCGCATAGAGGAGTAGGGCTGGCCTATTCCTCCCGGCAGGCGAATGCAGGTATTGCCCACGGCGCGCAGGGTTTTCTACGTTAACAGACACGCTGGATGGCAGCCCTGAAGCCGGTTGCATGACCTGGCCCGCGAGGGGCCAGGCCATGCCCTTGATCACTCCAGGCCGGTGGCCAACTCAACCGTTGCCGCGTTACTGCCCTGGACCTCGACAACAAAGTCTGCCGGGCCTTCGCCGCCGATCGCCAGGAGCAGGTCGATCGTGCGACCCTGGCCCAGCGAGGGCAGGGTGCATACGGCGCTACCCATCCCGGTTTCGCACTGCCAGGCTGACTCGGTGGCGCTGCCACAGCGGAAGCCCGTGCCGTCAAAACCACAGGCCTGAAGCCGGGTTACGGCCGCTTCGATGGGTATGGAGCTGTCTTCCATCGTCACGGTCAGAGTCAGCTCGTTGACTCGAGCGGGGCCGGTGTTTGCCACGTTCAGCACAACCGGACGCCCCGGAATCAGGGCAATTGGCGGGGCGGCCTGTGCGGCCAGTGAGAGGGCGGACGGTTCGGCCTGACCAGGCAATACAACCGCCCAGCCGCCCGAAGAGCTTCCATCTGCCGCCAGGCCACGCCATGCACCCACGGCCAGGTCGAACGCCTGGTTACCGGTTACATCAGCACCGGCACCCGCCATGACCAGGCCGAAGCGGCTGTTGGCCAGGGCAACACCGGGCAGGTTGTCGGCCAGCGACAGGTTCTGCACCCGATCGGCTGGCGCCGCGGCGACATCAAGGGTGTTGGCCGATCCGGCCTGGCCGCTGCGACCGTTGACCTGGTAGACGCGACCGGCGGCTTCGGCGGGATCGCCGTCGGCGCCGGTCAGGTCAGCCCAGGGAACGCCGATCAGGATATCGCCCAGGCCATTGCCGCTGATGTCGCCGACGCCGCGCACACTCTCGCCGAACTTGTTGTCAGACGGGTCACTAGAGAACAGGCGCAGTACCTGGCTTTCGGCCAGCTGGTCGATGAAAAGCGGCCCTTCATGATTGCCACCGAAGATAACCGCCGCCGAGCCCGGCAGGCCTTCGGCATCACCAATGCCGATGACCAGGTCGGCGAAGCCGTTGCCGTTGAAGTCACCGGCTCCATCGACGGAAGCGCCAAAGCGCGCCCAATCCAGGCCGATGACGCTGCCGGAGATCGAGCCGTCGATCTCGGGGCCGAAGATCACCAGGATGTCTTCCAGGGTATCGGCGCCAATCTCGGTGGGAATGGTCAGCTCATTGGGCAGGCCACCTTCGCGACCGAACAGGACGAAGGCCGCGCCGGTGTGCCAGCTGTCGGTATCCGTACTGTAGAAGCGAGCGTTTGGCGCGGTCAGAACGACATCGTCGAAGCCACTGCTGTTGAAATCGCCAAGATTCGCAACGGTGGTTACCGAGGGGTAGAACACGCCCTCGTTGAACGGCACCCGGATTCGGCTCAGATTGGCATGGCCCTGAATCAAATCAACATCCGGGCCGCCGATCAGTGAGCCGGGCTGATGAATGATGTAAGTGGTCTGGATGGTGGCCGAAGCGCCACTGGGTCCGCTGATGCTCATCGGCAGATCCTGGAAGGCCAGTACAGACTCGCCGCTGCCGTCGATATCGCCCAGTGCGCGCACGCCGGAACCGATGCAAGCACCCGACTGCGCTCGGCGCAGCAGTCGAACGCCCTGGCGAGCCTGATCCTCGTCGGCTACCAGCCAGGCACCGACATCAACACTGCCCAGGCCGGCTGGTGCCGAACCGGAAAGCAGGAACACGGCACCGCGAGAAGCGGACTGACCGGAGGGTGCATTTCCTGCCCAGCCGGGGGCGCTGATTGCGATCAGGGAATCTGCATCGTCATCCCCACCGTCCCTGAGACCAGCCACGCCGTAGCCAAAGCCCTGGCCGGCACCGAAGCAGGTGCTGACAGGCACTGACTCGGGAGTGATGCGAACGCCGGCTTCGCCATCAGAGGCAGCGATATCCTCGAGCAAGGGCGGAGAGTCGGCGAATGAGCCGAGGCCAAGCAGGATGTCCGAAATCACCCATGCCGCACCCGGGGCACCGTCGTATCCGCCCGGCGCGCCAAACATCAACTCGGATCGCCCGGAGTTGATGAAGCCGCGAACGAAATCAAGTGAGCTGCCAACCGAATCAAGGAAGCGCTCGCCGCGGAAGACGATCAGGTCGTCCAGCAGCGCATTGTCCAGAACCCGACCGGCACCGGCGAGCCCGGCCTGAACCGACTGATCGCCTCCGGCCTGCACCTCGAGTGTGGCAGCCAGGTCACCGGCCTGGGTTGGAGCAAAGGCAACCGCAATCGAACAGCTCGGACCACCAGCGACAAGCGTAGTCCCGGCCTGACAGCCGTCACCCAGGAAGAAGCCATCTCCGGCGCTGACGGCAAGGATGGTGAAGCCTTCGTCGCCGCTGAGCTCAACGCTGTCAACGACGATATCAAGCGCATCTTCCGGCCCGGCATTGGCTACCTGGAAGCTGGTCCAGACAGGCGTCGTTCCGACCAGGCGAGCACCGAAATCATGGCTGTCGGGCGCAATCACCAACACACCCGGCGGGCGCGGAATCTCGACCTGTCCCTGGACCAGGATGCCGGCATCGTTGACGCTGGAAGAAACAATCACCTGGTCGCCGAAATCGCCAGCCTCCGATGCAGCAAAACAGACCGAGAAGGTGCAGCTGGCTGCCGGGGCCAGATTGGCATCGGTACAACTGTCGGCGGCAATGGAGAAGGGTGCGCCGGTAAGCAAGGAAACACTCAGGCCTTCCAATGCACCAAAGGTGCCGCTGTTGCTGGCCACAGCCGTCTGGCAGATGGTGTCGTCATCCAGTTCCCGGGTGCCGAAGTCCATGACGGTTGGTGCCACCTGCAGGAAGGCATTGTTTGGAGGTAGCTCTGCGGTGCCCAGCAGATTCAGGTCGACAGAATTGACATCGCTGATGACACCTACGGTGCCGCTGAATTCACCCGCGGTATCCGGGTTGTAGCAGATGGAAAAGTTGCAGCTTTCACCAGGCCCCAGGGTCAGGCCAGAACAATTCTGGAAACCAAAGAAGAAGGGCGGAGAGCTGAACAGATTGATGAATTCCGTTATCTCAAGATCGCCAATGCTGCCCGAGTTGCTGGCAATGGTCGTCTCGCACACCTGCGGGTCGATAGTGGTCCGGGTGCCGAAATCAATGAAGGTACGATTCAGTTGCAGGAAGGCATCGCTGGACGGCTCTTCGCTCGTACCCGAAAGCTCAACGAATTCGCTATTGACATCACTGACAACGACGAGGAGGTCACTGAAGAAGCCGACATCACTTTCCTCAGGCACGAAGCAAACGTCAACGGTGCAAAACTCCTCGGGCTCAAGCGAAACATCTATGCAGGTATTTTCCTGCAGCTCGAACGGCGCCCCGTCAAACACGAAATCCACGATTGAAAGAATTCCGCTCGAGCCAATGTTCTCGACAGTGAGCTCCTGGCAGGCACCGGCACCACCGGCAACCAGAGTGCCGAAATCCATGCCGAGCGGGAATACGGCAAGTTCTGCATCCTCGCCCAGCAGCACGTCGGCAACCAAACCAGTCCTGTCAGACAGGATCTCGAAGGCCGTAGCGGACTCGACGATGAATTCGGCAGACTGCAATCCGGCATCAGCGGGGTCGAAAATGATCTGGACGATGCAGCTGTCAAGGCCAGAGAATGTAAACGGGGGTTCGGGGCAATTCGTTTCCGGACCGATGGTGAAGCCGGGATCACCGTCCAGGATGAAGCCGTCAATCAGCAGGTCTTCTTCTTCGATATCGTTTCCTACCGAAATGAATCCCTCCACCGGAGGTCCACCCTGCGCCAGCTCACCGAAGTCGATGACTGGGGGCGTGACTATCAGGTCGCCGCTGCCCCCCTGACCCACGATGATTTCACCATCAGTGATGAAATCCGGGTCGATATTGATGGCATTGCCAAAATCATCGCTGAACGAGAGAGTGTCCTGATCGAAACTCAGCTCGCGTACGCCGCCTCCCGCAGAGCTCTCAGTCAGGAAGCCCAGTGTTGCAATCACGGTGGATTCAACAGGGGTCAGGTCAGAAGAAAACACGACAATGCGGACAACACCAGGCTCAGGCAGAGAGCAGAAAACCTCACCCGGGTCGAGAGTGACCCCGTCACACGCTGTCGCAATATCTACACCTGAGAAAGCGAAATCGTCATACAGGATGTCGAAGTTGAAGGCCACCACACTACTATTGTCAGGGTCATTGTCGACGTTCTGAAAAGACACCGGCACCTCGGCCGAGTCGCCAATACCGACTTGGTCCACGCCAATGGTGACACTGACCTGGGCCAGAGAAGCGCTGGCCATGACGAGAAAAGCGCTGGCGATGCCAAGGCGAAGCAGGGCAGGAAGTGTGAGTTGGTTTTTCATGGCTGTTGACTTCCCTGCGTCAGAATGTTGGAGAGGACGCAGAAGAAATCATCGCTGTCAATTGCGCCGTCCTCGTTGCAGTCAGGCTGACCGTCACCGAAATCGTCGTCGTTGAACTCGTTGATCAGCTTGACCAGGTCCTGCGAATTCAATACGCCATCACCATTGACATCGCCCTCCAGTAACCGAAGCGGTCGGGTAACTCGTCTGGAGTCGAAACCGTCGAAGTCAATCACGTTGCCGACGCCCACCCCGGCACCGTTGATCAGGCCCAGGTCCAGGTTAGAAAGAAACGTTTCACTGGTGTCTACGAACATCGTCTGTTGGTCTTCGACCTGATCGGAGTCGACCAGCAGCAAGATGGTGGCATTGGGATCCTCCTCCCAAACGAACTCGACCGAAATCCATCGATTGACGTCGAGGTCCGTGTAAACCAAATCGTTCGGCTGTTCAGCAGTATCAAAGACACGTAACACCAGGTTCCCCGGTCCAGGCTCGTACCAAACCTCAATCTGATTGATCGAGCCATCGTCCGCAGCAAACAACAGCAAGGGAGCGGTCAGCGCCTGCTCCACAAAGAAGTAGAAGCGAACCGCTATAAAAGCTTCACTCTCGGCAAATTCATGAGTCAAAAAACGGTCATCCCCCGAAGTGATGCGCAGCCCGCATCGGCCGGTATAACGTCGATTGAATTCGGACTGGACACCGGCGTCCCCATCGGATAAGCCCACGGAGCCGCCCCAGTTGCCCACGGAACAATTGCCAAATTCATCCTCAAAGGCGTCTGCGAAAATCTCGTCGAAGGCACCGCGAATACCACCAACCAGTTGAAAACTGTCCGTGGCAAGCGTTTCGGGAGGCCCGCTTTGGGCAGGAAGTAGCAAGGATTGGCTAGAAAGTGCCTGCGGCTGGAAAAGCAGCAGGGTCAGCAAGATAACGGCGACGTACAGAAAAACCGCAGAGAAGATTCGCATCGTTACGCCTTATATTTCAGATTTAAATCAATCAGCCTATACGCTGAGCACCCCTGCCGCTTGAGTGTCTGCCAAGCCGGTCAAAAATGCAAGTGAAACCCGTGCTGCATCACAGGTTTTGGCGGCTTGGGACCATCATCTCGGCTGGGTGCGGTCCAGTATTCATTCGCGGTTTGCCGTGAAAATGCGCCAGGCAATAGAGGACTCCGGCGAACCGGATCCATTGCATCTTGAGTGCCAAGACCGGCAGGGAAGGGCAGAGGGGGGTGAATAAGGCGGACTCAGCGTTCGTGGCAAGGCGGGATGGATCGACTAGGTTTGAGGCTTGCGAATCGGTAAAGATTGATCGCGCCGACATCGCAAAGTGGTTTAATCTCGACTGCCTGACCACTCGATCGAGCCAGGGAGATGAGCCAGTGAGCCGAGTACGCCCCGCACCTTCCATTTTGACCCGCTGCACTGCCGTTGCGCTGGCTATCTGCCTGTGCACCCTCGGCTCAGCACTTGCCTACGAGGACAAGCTGCCGGCAGGACAGGGCAGCTACGACGAATTCGTCGAGCTGTTCCAGGAATTTGCCGAGTGGCGTCAGGCTCAGCGTGCCGACCTGGCCGTGCCGGATTACAGCCAGGCGGCCATCGACCTGCGCATCCGGCAAATCCACGACTTTCAGCACCGCATCGCCGATATGGGCGTGGTCGACTGGAGCCGCTCGCAGCGTGCCGACTACCTGGCCGCACTCGCCTTGCTGGACGAACAGGAGTTTCTGCTGCGCGTCTATCGGCCGTGGTCACGCGACCCCGGGTTCTATGTCGATCAGATGCAGCGGGTGTCGTTCACCCAGCTGCCGGTAGCGGGCGAAGACCGTGATCTGCTGGTCCAGCGGCTGCAGAGAATCAGTGACTTGACCGCAAGCGCCAAGGCCAACCTGCGCGATGTGCCGTCCGATTTCGCCGATCTGGCTCTGCACAATCTGACCAACTCCGATGGCGTCAATCACGGACACCCCTACCGCGAAGTACCGCCCGACGGCGTGCTCGGCTGGTTCGATGACCTGCTCGGTCGCGCCCAGGAGCAGCAGCCCGAGCTGACCGACGAAATCCACAAGGCCCGAGCCGCAGCGCAGGAACTCAACGACTGGCTGCTGGAAAACCGCGCTGACATGACCGCCCGGGCCGGAATTGGCGAGGAACTGCTCGACTGGTACCTGATGCATGTCAAGTACATGCCCTACAGTTCCCATGACATCACGGTCCTGGCCCAACGTGAGCTCGAGCGCACCTGGGCCTTCATGACCCTCGACCGCCATCGCCACCGTCGCCTGCCAGAGCTTGAACTCCCGACCTCGAGGGAGGAATACGAACAGCGTATCGCCGCTGTCGATGCCGAAATCCGCGCATTTCTGGTCGAAGAAGAATTCATCACCATTCCCGATTACATTCCGGAAGATTTCCGCGAGATGGGCTTCAACGTGCCCTGGCAGGTGCGTGATGGCGGACCGAACTACTGGGAACAGATCCAGTACCGCGACCCCTCACCCGACCACTGGCACGCGGTGATCCCTGGCCATCGCTTCGATGGCCGCGTGCTCGCGCGCAACACCCATCCGGTGCGTCGTCACATCCGCGATGGCGGACGGGCCGAGGGCTGGGCGCTGTATCTCGAAGAGGCGCCGCTGCAGCTCGGGTTTTACGACGAGACCCGTCAGCGCACCCGCGAGCTGATCTACAATTTCGCGGTGTTCCGCGCCGCACGCACGCTGGGTGATGTCTGGCTGCAGCGCAACGAAATGACTGCCGACCAGGCGGTCGCCTACTGGATGGACCAGACTCCTTACCTGGACGTGGATGTTGCCCGGGTCGATGCCGAGATCTACCTGCGCCGCCCGCCGGGCTACGGTCTCGGCTACACCATTGGCAGCTTCCAGATGTACAAGCTGCTCGCCGACCGCAAGCGCCAGCTTGGTGAAGACTTCGTGCTGCGCGAGTTTCACGATGAGTTCATGGCGGCCGGCGGCTTGCCCATCGCCCTGATCCGCTACGAAATGACGGGCCAAGACGACGAGGTACGCCAGTTCTTCGACCGCACGCCATTGTCGGCCATCATCGGCAATGTATCTACGGTCGAGGTATCTACGACCGAGGCACAACGGCTCAGGCCTGATTTCGAGCACGAACTGACCGATGCGCCAGGCCAAGCTCATGTGCTCACCAGGATAGCGGAGGTCGATCTATCTGAAGCCATCGAGAGAAAGTAGTGGAGGCTGCACCCGGATCGACAGAAAAAGCATCAGTTGGATACAGCAACTCGACGGTGGACCGCTGGCTGAGTGGCACCAACCAGGTTCCGGAAATGGCCCTGGAATTGATAGATCTGAAGCTCGCTGGAAAGGAAGAGCACCCGGACCCCTGGCAGCGCCTGATCCGACAACCCATGCCCTACGCCGACCAGCGGGAACTTGAGGCTGATCTCGCTGCTGTTTTGCAACAGATCGAGCGCGGGCAATTGCCCCGCACCGGTCGGACTTCTCGGCCATTGGTATTGCAGCGCGCAGGCTACTGGCTGGAACTCATCGCTCATCTGGGTGGACCGCGCTTCAAGCCTCAGCGAGAGCGGCTGCTCGAAGAAGCCGCAAAGTTAGGCAAGCGGCTAAACGGACGCGTTGAGCCTGAACCACTGCGCGCCGGCCAGCGTGTGCAAGGACCAATCATCGATGACCTGGCCAAAAAGTGGGGGCTCACCCGCGGTGCCGATATCCGCAGATTTCGCCAGCTCGCGCTGACCGGACATGTCTGATGTCAACCGGTCCGTATCGAGCACTGCGCGATCTGACCAACCGGATATCAGACCAGGTTCGGACCGGTCAGGTCATTGATGCCTATCTTGCCGGTGGTATGGCTGCATACCTTCATCTCCAGAAAGCCGGAGGCAAGCCCGCTGAGGCAGCAAGGTACTCCGAGGACGCAGACATACATTTCAATCGTTCCGTAATGCTCCATGAACTGCCAGTCGTGGCATACAAGGACTCTGAGGGCAAGGAACGCATGCTTGCACTGGATGGCACCTACACCATCGACATCGGGTTGCGACATCCGGACTGCTTCGATAATGATGAAGCGACCGAACTGATAGAAAAAGCCTCCCCCCGAGGTTGATATGAGTACTTCCAACGAAGAAACCCTTTCTGCCTCAAATGAAAAACCGGCCAGAATAGTTGTCGTCAACCGGCCCCCGAAACACTTTACCGCTGAAACGTGTATTCCTGGCTGGGGCGGGGAGGCCCTCGATTGCGATATGGTTTTGGGCGCGCTGTACCACCTGGAGAAAAGACCGGAACGACCTAAAGACCGGCGCTAGAGCCGCATCATCTCGCCCAAACCTGCAGAAAAACCGGCTTGTACGGGGCTGATGGCCACCCACTTGCCCTACTTGCAGTCAATGACTAAAATACACTCATTGACTGCAAATTGCGCCGGCAGGAGGCCGCGAAATGGCAACCATGACCATCCGGAAAATAGACGATCAACTCAAGGCCCGCCTGCGCGTTCAGGCTGCCCGGCATGGACGCTCGATGGAAGACGAGGCGCGCGACATCCTGCGTACCGCGCTGTCGACCGAGCCGGCCCAGACGACATCGCTGGCAGAAGCCATTCGCAAGCGCATCGAGCCACTGGGCGGGGTCGAACTGCAGCTTCCCGAACGTGAAGCGATCCGCGATCCATTTCAATCGGGACTGTAATCCGGGTTGACGGATGATTGTCCTCGACTCCAACGTGCTTTCGGAAACCCTGCGCCCCGCGCCGGACGCAACGGTCATGGCTTGGCTAGCCACCCAGCCCCGCCCGACGCTCTTCACCACCACCGTCACGCGTGGCGAATTGTTTTACGGCCTGCTTTTATTGCCTGAGGGCCGGCGCCGGACATCGCTCCTGAACGCCACCCACGATATCTTCGATCAGGACTTGGCCGGACAAGTTCTGAGCTTCGACAGCGCAGCCGCCGATGCCTATGCCGAGATCGCCACATCCCGCCGATCCGCCGGTCAGCCCATCAGTCAATTCGACGCCATGATCGCCGCTATCACCCGATCACGTGGTGCCAGCCTGGCCACCCGCAATATCAAGGACTTTGTCGACTGCGGAATCGAACTGATCGATCCCTGGGCTTTCAGTTAGCCTGACACCTGAAACCTCTGGTTAGAAGCCAATGCCCAACCCGAATTCCGCGACCCCAACGGAAAGCTCGTGCCACCGGCCCCCGAAACTCGTTACCGCGGTAACGTCTTCGCGCTGACCACTGAAAACCGCAGCAAGGGCCTGAACGTTGCCGCGGAAACGTGCATACCAAAGTGGGGCGGGGAGGCCCTGGATGCCGATATGGTTTTGGAGGCGCTGTATGACCTGGAGAAAGGGAAAGATCGGCCAGACAACAGACGATAAACTGAATTTTTCTCGCGCAGAGCCGCAGAGGCGCAGAGCAAACTGCTCATGATAAAGGCGCACTAATCCGGCCCACGAGCCGGCCCCTGAAACCTGGAACCTGAACCCTGAATCCTTAAACCTGCTCTTTTACTTTTTTCCGTAACCCGGAAACCGGAAACCCGAAACCGAGGCTTTTCCCCATTTGCACCCCAATCCACCTTCGTCTAAACTGGCAACAGGGATTCGCAAGGGGGCAGGGCAGTGCACCAAACTCTCGAAATCAAAACAGGCTGGCGCCGCACGCCTGCCAGCAGTCGCAGTTAAGACTCCAATCCCAAACCAATTCCGCCCCGAGTGGCAAGCAGGGCAGGGCTTTGCTTGTTCATGTCAATAGTGCGTGGCAATTGGTGGGTCGTATTGATAGCGGCCAGGTGGGATATAGGGCCCATCGCTGTTTTGCAAGACCGCGATACGCTATGCAAAGGGTGTTGAACTAAACCGCTTCGCGGTAGCCTTTCCGGTCGGATTCTTGTACTTGTTTG
>RECK01000146.1 GCA_007694055.1 Wenzhouxiangella sp. | reverse complement strand
GCTTTCATCGATGATGGCCGATCACACGAGGTTCGTCTGACCCTGGCGGCGAAAGTCTGCACCTCCTCGTCGTAGGACGCGCACCGCTCGACCTGCGGCCCTCGATCGCATCACGTCCCAGACCGTGCCTTTCCAGGCATGCCTGTCTGACCAACAGGTAAGATAGTCGGCCCCAGCAATGCCATAGAGCTCGTCGTTGACTCTCAGGAGATCGGCGAACTGCCCAGGCTTGAGGCGTCTCGGCTTGGTGTCATCCTTGGTCATGAGATGGGATTGGTCATCGACAAGGACTGCACTCCCTAGAATGACCCGGGATGTTATCCACAAAACTTCAATCGACTCCCGGGTCGGAATTGGCTGACGCAAGCCCACTGCATGCCCTGCCGATTGTACCGGCGATCACAATCGAATGCATTCGTTTTGAGGATGCCTCGATTCGGCAGTGGTCCGGAAGACCTGTGTGCGGGCCGGATTGCCATCAGCCTGGTTTGCTCTGATGAGATTGGCGCTTGCAGGTCGGAGACCGAGGCCTAACAATACGGCAAGATCTTTCTGTTGACGCTGGGTTGGACCGCAATTCCCATGGAATCATGCCTTGGAATGTGTACAAGGGCCTTGCCGGCTGTCTTGCTGGCCGCCTGTCTAGCGCTTGCCGTGCCCGGATTGGCGCAGGTTCCCGCTGAGCTCCGATACTCGGCCCCGCCGATTCAGACCTTCGGGCCGGATGATTACCAGGCGCATGGTCAGAACTGGGGATTCCACCAGCTCGACGATGGTCGCCTGCTGGTGGCCAATAATCGCGGGATTCTGATCTACGACGGTGCGCGCTTCGAGCAGCTGATTCCAGCAGATGGATTCAATGTGCACGGCTTTCTGAAAATGCCTTCCGGTCGGATCCTGGTGGGCGGCAGCTTTGAGCTTGGCGAACTCGTGGCGCTACCAGGCGGCGGTTTCAGGTATGTCACGGTGCTGGGTCAGGACATCTTCGGCGGTCGCCATCGAATCGGTGGCGTCATGTGGGAAGGGCAGGCCTGGCTGGTCAGTGATGTTGCCCTGTATCGCCTGGACGATGATCAGGCCACGGAAATCATGCGGCTGGAAGAAGGCAGTATTCGCCAGATCTACGTCATGAACGGCCGTCTGTTTATCGTGGATGACAGGCGGGGTCTGCTTGAAGTGGTTGGCGAGCAACTGGAACTGGTTCTTGATCATCCGGTGGTGCTCGGTGAGGGCCCGATCCTGATTCAGCGTCTCGATCCTGGTCGCTACATGATGATCAATGGCGCAGCCCAAGGGCTGATGCTGACATTCGATTCCGATAGACTCCACGCCCGGCCGTTGACGGAGATTGACAACTGGCAGCAGGCCTTGTCCATGCTAGTCGACCAACGCGTCTACGACGTGCTTCGGCTGTCTGACGATCGCATAGCGATAGCCACGATTCGGGCCGGCGTTTTCATTTTCAGCGATTGCGGTGAGCTGGAGCTGAGAATGGATGCCGCCAATGGTTTGCCCGTCGACACGGTGCTGGGCCTGACCGAAGACCGCGAGGGTGGGCTGTGGATGGCTACCGTGGCCGGCATCGCCCGCGCCGCCATTCACCAGGGCGTCCGTCGTCTGGATGAGCGTCACAACCTGGGCGCCATGGTTCAGCACGCCGTTCGCCATGAGGGGCAGCTCTGGATTACCACTTCTGCAGGCGTCATGCGTTTTCAGAATCGCCGATTCGAGCCGGTTGCCGGTCTGATCGTACAGTCCTGGCGGCTGGGTAGCCTGAGCGGCATCGATGAACCAGAGGGCCTGCTGGTTGGCCATGATCAAGGGCTTGCGTGGTGGCAAGACGAGCAGCTGGAGTCCGTCCTGGAGGGTCCGACGACCTATAGTCTGAGGCCGATTACGGGTGGTCACTGGGTGGCAGGAAGTCCGGAGGGTCTGACCCATGTGTGCTGGGACGGCCAGGCCTGGCAATCGGCTGCTGTGCCGGGTGTCGATGCCATCATCCGAAGTCTGGCAGTAAGCGAGGCGGGGGTGGTCTGGGCGGGCTCACTGGCAAGAGCGGCCTTTCGCATCAGCGGGCTGACTTCGGCCTGTCCATTCAACCCTGGCAGCCTGGATGTAAGGCGCCTGGGCACCGATGAGGGCCTGCCGGACAGCAACTATGCCGAGGCCTACCACCTGGGTGGGCGAATCCGGATCGGCACGCGCTTTGGCGTGTTTCGACCCGACGACAGCGAGCGGCGCTTGATCCCGGATACAGACTTTCCGGAGATTTACCGGGATGGCGACCTTGGCTGGTTTGTAACCGGCGAAGATCAGCAGGGGCGCATCTTCGCCCAGCTGCTTGTCGGCGATCGACGCTGGACCGAGGTTTTCATCCGCGATGCCCGGGGTAAGTATCAGGCTGCTGATCCCGGCCTGAAGAATTTTCCCTGGTCGCGCAGCGAAGGCTATGTGGTTGATGGCAACGGAGTCTGGTTGCATGGTATTCGTCAATTGACTCATGTGGATCTGGATCAATTGCAGCACTCATCACCGCCGGCGTCAGCTCCGCTGGTGCGGGTTATTGGAGACGGTGCGCTGTCAGGAATAGATCTGGCTGGCAGTATCCTTCCGCGCGAGCACAGCTCGCTGAGCTTTCAGTTTGCCTTGCCGCTGTTCGATTTCTCGGAAAATCGGGTCTGGCGGTCGCGCCTGGTCGGCTTTGACGATGACTGGTCAGACTGGACAACCGCCGAGTTTCGGGATTTCACCAACCTGCCGGGCGGTCACTACAGTCTCGAGGTCCAGGCCCGCGACGGACTGGGGCGGCTTTCGCCGGTCGCTGAACTCGACTTTTCGGTAGCGCGGGTTTGGTACCTGTCGACGCCGGCCATGTTGGTGTGGATGGTTTTGGCAGCCGCCATTCTATTGCTCACGGCTCGGCTCGGCCGGGCCACCCTGGCCGCCCGCAATCGCCAGCTTGAGTTGTTGGTTGCCCAACGCACCGAGGAGTTGCGCCACGAGCGGGACCGCATGGCCAGCATGGCTTACCACGATGCGCTGACCGGGCTGCCCAACCGACGTGAGATGTATCGCTGCCTTGCAGCCGAACTGGCGCGGTGCCAATCCAGTGGGGAACCCATGACCCTGATGGCCATCGATCTGGATGATTTCAAGCAGATCAACGATCAGTTCGGCCACGCCGCCGGTGATCGATCGCTGCAACGCGTGGCCGCGATTATCCGCGAGAACGTTCGTTCGGTTGACACCGTGTTCCGGCTGGGTGGTGATGAATTCGTCGTTTTGTGTCCCGGGCTGGATACGGACTCGGCGCAGCATCGGGCCGGCGAACTGGCCACGGCCGTTCGCCAGGCGTCGCTTGCCGACATCGCGCCCGGTCTGGCGCTCAGTATTTCAGTCGGCGTGGCCTCGGTTGCCGCGCCGAAAAGCTGGGAGGAAGTCTTCGAGCAGGCTGACCAGGCGCTTTACCAGGTCAAGAGGTCAAGAGCCTGAGCTCGCCGATGTGCAATTGATCTGAAGTGCGTGTCGGCAAGTGCATTTGCTTGCTTCAGCACAAATGGGCGCGTAGGATGCGCGCACCCGTTATCAGGCCTGTGCCATGCTCGAGATCTTTGTGCCAGCGTTCGTCACCTTGTTCGTGACTGTCGACCCG
>RECK01000437.1 GCA_007694055.1 Wenzhouxiangella sp. | reverse complement strand
GCGCCGGCTGGTAGTGGTGGCCATGACCGTGTCCAGCACCTACCTGTCGGTGGCGGTTGTCGAGCTGCCGTACTGGACCTTTGCCACCCTGGTCTCGAACTTCATGTTGGTCCCGTGGCGGTTCGCGCTGCCGGTCAACGTTCTGATGGTGTTGGCCGTGCTGGTCAGCGCGCCGTTTTTCGCCAATACCCATGAAATGATCAGCTACGTGGCCGTCATGACCATGGTCGCGCTGTTTTCGCTGATCTTCGTGATCATCACCAACTTTCACCGCGACCGCCTGCACGAGATGGTGTCGCGCGATGCGCTGACCGGCGCACTCAACCGGCGGGTACTGCGCGCCGATCTGTCCGACGCCATCGGCCAGGCCGACCGGTTCGGCCAGCCCGCCGTGCTGGCCCTGCTCGACCTGGACAACTTCAAGCAGGTCAACGACACCCAAGGCCATGAAGTGGGCGATGTCGTGTTGGTGGACCTGACCCGCATCGTCGAGCGACACTGCCGCAAGGCCGATCGCTTTTATCGCCTGGGCGGCGAGGAGTTCGTGCTGCTGCTCAACCACACCGACCAGGACGGCGCGATCACCGCCCTGGACAAGCTGTTGGCACTGGTGCGCGCCGAGTTGCGCAGCCCCAATGGTCCGGTCACCGTGTCGATCGGCGTGGCGGCCTATCGCTCGGGTGAGGCCTGGTCTGAATGGCTGGCCCGGGCCGATCAGGCCATGTACCAGGCCAAGCGCGCCGGCAAGGACCGCCTGGTGGTCGCTTGAGCCGAACCGGCAGGGTGTGAGGCGCTGGTCCGTACTTGCAGATCTTCTGGGCTACAATTGCGCATTATTTGCGCAGTTAGTCTGAAGTTCTAACACCCCTTTCCGCCATTTCTGCCAGAACCCCTTGATCCGTCGAGGGGTTTTGTTTTTTTGTGTGCTGTCCAGAGGTCTTTTTGTAGCCATGTAAAGTGGTTTTTAGGGTTGATTTGGATACCTTAATGCCCTATACTGTAGCCATGCATATCGACGTCGTCCCCAATCGTGACTCACGCCCCGCCTATCTCCTGCGCGAGTCCTACCGCGAAGGCAAGCGTGTCCGCAAGCGCACCCTGGCCAACCTCTCGGCCCTGTCCGAGGACCAGATCAACGGCATTCGAGCGATCCTGCGCGGGGAGACTGTGCGTCCGGCGGGGGAGTTATTCGAGGCTGTGGCCTCCAAGGCCTGCGGCCATGTCCAGGCCGTGCATGTAGCCATGCAGAAGCTGGGCATGCCCCGCTTGCTGGGTGGCTCGGCCTGTCCGCAGCGTGATCGGGTACTGGCCATGATCGCCGCCCGCGTTCTATGCCCAGATACCAAGCTGGCTACGACCCGACGCTGGCACCAGTCCACCTTGGCCGATACCTTCGATGTGGCCGATGCTCAGGCTGAGGATCTGTATGCCGCCATGGACTGGCTGCTGGAACGCCAGGAGGCGATCCAGAAGCGTCTGGCTGCCCGCCACCTGCAGGCCGGTGCCATGGTCCTCTATGACCTGTCTTCGAGCTATCTGGAAGGCCGCCATTGTCCACTGGCCCAGCGGGGCTACAACCGCGATGGCAAGAAGGGCAAGCTGCAGGTCAACTATGGCTTGTTGACCGATCGCCGGGGCTGTCCGGTGGCGGTGTCGGTCTACCCGGGCAATACGTCCGATGCGGCGACCCTGATGCCCGAAGTCTCTCGATTGCGCCAGACCTTCGGGCTGGGTGAGGTGGTACTGGTCGGTGACCGTGGGATGATCTCCAAGGCCCATATCGAGCACTTGCGTCAACTGAAGGGCCTGAGCTGGATTACAGCACTCAAGAGTGTCTCGATCCGCAAGCTGGTGCAGGATCAGACCGTGCAACTGGATTTGTTCGATGAGCGCAACCTGTTTGAGGTGCATCATCCGGACTATCCCGGCGAACGCCTGATTGCCTGCCGCAACCCAGCCCTGGCCGAGCACCGCGCAGCCAAGCGCGAGGCGTTGCTGCAAGCCACCGAGACCCAGTTGGGCAAGATCCGCGAACGGGTCGACAAGGGCCGTCTTCAGGGCGCTGATCAGATCGGAGTTGCGGTCGGCAAAGTGCTCGATCGCTACAAGGTCGGCAAGCACTTCGTGCTCGAGATCGAGGCATCGCGCTTTATCTTCCAGCGCCATGCCGAGCGAATCCACCAGGAGGCCGCATTGGACGGCCTGTATGTGTTGCGCACGAGCGTCGAGGCAAAGGAAATGGACGCGTCGGACTGTGTGCGCAACTACAAGGCCCTGGCCCAGGTCGAGCGCGCCTTCCGCAGTCTCAAGACCATGGACCTGAAAGTCCGGCCCATCCATCATCGTCTGGCCGACCGGGTCCGGGCTCATATCTTCCTGTGCATGCTGGCCGAATACGTCGCCTGGCATCTGCGCGAGGCTTGGCAGCCGCTACTGTTTGCCGATGAGGATCAGGCGGCCAAAGCTCAGCGCGAACCGGTCCGTCCAGCGCGCCGCTCAGCGGCCGCCGAAGCCAAGGTCGCCAGCAGACTCAATGACGCCGGCCAACCCCTGCACAGCTTCCAGACCTTGCTCGCCGAACTGGCCGGCATCGTGCGCAACATCTGCCGTACGCCCGGCAGCAGCGATCAGCAGCCCACCTTCGAGATCATCACCACGCCCAGCCCACTCCAACAACGCGCACTCGATCTGGCCACCCAAATCCGGGTGTAGCCAGACAGAACATAGCCAAAACCGGCTATCCCACTGAATTGGATGGAATTTCTGCTGTGCTGGCCGAGAACTTCAGTTTAATGAGGGAGAGATTGATGAAGAGCATGATTGCGGTAGTTTCGGGTATTGGCTTGCTGTTTTTCACCGCGAGCGTTATGGCAGCACCGATCAATATCAACTTTGAGGGTCATGAAGCCGGGCTTGAAGTGAATTGGACCGGCGGGACTGTGACCACAGTTGAGCGTCAGTTTCGCTCCACCGGTGACAAGGCGATGGTGATCACGGGATCTGCAGCAACAGCGGAATTCGCTGCGCCGATCATGAATGCCCGGTTCTTTTTCGTGCATGGAGGTGATTTCGGGCAGGGTACTGCCGTTGCCTACGATTCTGAAGGGCGTGTGCTCGACATGGTGCGGAGCCGGCCAGCTTCGCACTATGGCGATTCTCGAAACTTCGTCAATTTCAATACCAAGCAACCAATTGCTAAGGTGACTTTCACCGGTGGTGTTGTTGACAGCTTCCTTGCAAGCGTTTACGAGCCTGATTTTTTCCTCGTGGAGGGTCACAGCTGGGTCAATGACGATGCTGGCGGGAACAATGCTGCTGGCATTTTCTTCGATTACCTCTCGACTGCCAACACGCTTTTCATGGCTTGGTTTACCTATTCATCGGATGAAAAGCTCAGTGGTCCTGATTTTGATGCTGATGTCGGCGCGCCGGACAATCGTTGGCTGACAGCGACATTTGATGTCCGACCCGGCGAAACCACCGTGGTCGGAACATTATTTGCCAGCACTGGCGGTGAATTCAATCGTCCACGGACGCAGTTCCAGGCCACCGAGCCGGTTGGTGTCGTCACTCTTGAATTCATTGACTGCAGTCGTGCAAGGGTGTCCTACGAACTTGAAGTGCCACCACTTTCCGGCCAGTTCGAGATCATCCCGACTGAAAAGC
>RECK01000317.1 GCA_007694055.1 Wenzhouxiangella sp. | reverse complement strand
GCGCTCGGCGTGCTCGAAGCGAACGATTTCGTCCTCGCGGCTGTGCACCACCAGTACCGGCACATCGGTCTGGGCCAGGAAGTCAGCCGTGGGGAAATGAATCCGGGTCAGCCAGCGCACGGGCAGCCAGCCGTAGTATTCCGAGGCAATATCGGCAATCGAGCTGAAGCTGGACTCCACGATCACGCCGGCCGGACGGACCTCGGTTGCCAACTGCGCTGCAATGGCCCCGCCCATGGAACGTCCGAACAGGATCACCTCGCCGGGCTGGACACCGGCCTCATCGATCAGCCAGTCCCAGGCCGCCCGGGCATCCTTGTAGGTTCCCTGCTCGCTGGGCCGCCCGCTGCTCTGACCGTAACCGCGATAGTCAAAGATCAGCACATTCAGCCCCAGCTCGTTAAAGATCCGGAGCGAATCAAGGCGATGGGAAATATTGCCGGCGTTGCCATGCTTGAACAGCAGAGTGCCGCGCGCCTGCGAATGCGGCAGCCACCAGCCGTGCAGCGTCTCGCCGTCGGCCGTATGCAGCTCTACATCGTCATACACCAGCCCCAGGTGGTGGGGCGTGGCAACCAGGTCACGCCCGGCCACGTGCGGCAGAAAAACCAGCCGGCCCTGAAACAGAAAAATCACCAGCGCCAGCCCTACATAAACCAGCAGCGCCAGAAACAAAATGCGCAACAGCATGCTCTACCTACCCAAGTAAACCCCGCGCCCGTTGCCAATCGATACCCGACCCAGTATCATACCGCGTCCGGAAACGGGCGATTAGCTCAGCGGGAGAGCACTGTCTTCACACGGCAGGGGTCGCTGGTTCGAACCCAGCATCGCCCACCATCATTTCACTCCGCACCCAACCTCTTGTTTTGAATACCTTTTCCGCGCCCTTCGGCGCAGCCAGACGGCGCTGACCGACGGCCCTGGAAAAGGCCGTTTTGCTGTCCCGTGCCCATTCCGTGCCCAAACCGTGCCCAAGCCGTGCCCTGGAGAAACGGGTGGAGGCTGCGAAACGACTCCTGCCCTTTTCACACTTGCGTGCCCAAGTTCCCGCCCGTCATCGCCTGATCCGCTCCATCAACCACAGCGCTGTTTCGGCCCTGTCCGGGCCGGAGCTGGTCCGCCGTGGTTTTCACTCGGGATAAAAGCCGCTTTCCTCCTGGCCGTCCGACAGTCGGCGTCGGGGTCATCTGCATAATCGAAATCAACCGGATCGACAGACCGGGACCACGCGCAGATGAACAGCAGTCGAGGAGGCCACGCATCAGATGAAAAACGCCCTGCCCAACATCAGGGGATACCTTGCCGCAGCCGACACGATCGTCGGCACCCTTTCCGGGGCGGTCATCCTGGTGATCATCGTGTTCGTCCTGACCTGCGTTGCAGGATTTGGCTTCTACGCCTTTTTCTTCATGACCAGCCTTGTCGGAATCGGCCCGGGCACGGCCGGAACCCTGTTCATCGTGCTGCTCGGCCTGGTCGCTGTCGGCCTGGTCATCACCATGGTGCTGATGGGCAACGAAAGGTGATTCATCCAGCGAAAGCCCGAGCAGTTGATCACGACATTCGACCTAACAATTCAGGGAAGAAAACATCATGAGCGACTTCATGGCAAGCAATCGTTTCCTGTCAACCAGCAGTGGCGCCCCCACCTTGCTGGGTGCCCTGCTGCTGTTGATATGGGGAGGCCTGGTCTGGCTGCTTCTGATGGCTGGCCTGCTGGGAGTCGTTTTTCTGCTGGGCCTGGGCCTGCATGCCATTCACCTGGTCATGGACATGGGCGTGTCCCTTGGTGTCCTGCTGGTTGGTGGCTTTCTGTTCATCTTCATCCTCGCCAGCCTCCACGCCATCTGGTCAGCCCATAGTGAGGACTGACCTGAACATCCAGGCTCCCGCTGTCGTCGGACGGCGTCCCGACACTGGGTGTCGGCATCATCTGCACCATGGAGCTGACCCCCGCCTTGATGACCGTGGCCTGCAGATGATGACCCACTCCAATGACCAAGTAACCAGGGACCAGGTAAGCAGCGACCAGGTAACAACCTTCGCGATCGACAACCAAGCCCTGGATGGCGGCGGTGGTATCGGCCTGTCCGGTCTGAGCGGCAATGTCCGCATTGCCAGCCGACACTTGCGCGCGCTCGACCTGGCCGACAGTCCCGATCTGATCGGACTTGACCTTTCGGGCTGCAGGGACGACTTGCGGGTGCGACTGGTCAAGCCCCGGAAACTTCGCTGGATACTACTGCCGGAAGGCCCCGTTGGCACCACGGTGGAGCTGGAGCTTCCAGACCGGTTCGAACCCATCAAGCCGCTTGCCATCAAGGGCCCGGTGGCCGAGTTCGGCCTTTGCGCCGCCTGGCTGGTTCTGCCCTGGCGCGTTGGCAATGAGCTTGGCCACCGGCCGCTCGACGGTCTGTTCGTCGGGCCACCCAACGCCAGGCCCGGCAGCCACCGTGCCGCCGCCCATGTGCTGGTGGGGCGGGCACTGAAGCAGGAGCAACTCGAACTGGACTGCCGCGGCATCGAACGCCTGGTCATCATGGGATCACAGGTCGAACGACTGCACCTGGAAAACGCCAGCCTGGCCCTGCTCGATGTCAGCGAATGCCGCCGGCTGCAAGAAATAACCGGGCGATTCCAGGCCCGCAAGGCAAGCCTGTCGGTATGCAGAAAACTGCAACGAATCGGCGGCAGCGGTCGTCACCTGGAGCTCGCCTGCCTTCATGCTCCCAGCCTGGCCCTCGACGGCCGCTGGCTGAAGACCTCGATGCTCGATTGCGAAACCGAACGACTGGCCATCCGTCGGCGCACCCACCTGGACCTGGAACGATTGCCCAGGCTGCATACCATCACTGCCGACGAGCCTTACGAAATGAAGCCCGGCCGCGGGATACTCGAAGCTGACCAACTGATCACGCGCTTCGGTCACGAACCCGGCAGCCTGCACGAATACGTGATGCAACAGCTACCGCGGGTCGGACCGCGTGACCAGGAAGCCACCCACTGGCTCGAGAACATTGCCCTGAAACGAAATGGTCGTGAGCTGCCCGAAGCACTGCAGGCGCTGGGCGACCTGGCCCGCAACCCGGCCGACCGCAAGGCCGCCTGGCTGGTGCGCTGCGCACTGGCCAGCCTCTACCTGCATGGCCAGGATGCCCTGACACGTGTTGCCCACCGCGGCTGCAGTCGCTGGGACTGGCCGAAGGGCCCTCGGGGCCAACCGATAAACTGGTTTCATGACCTGGTCCTCTACTACCGCTGCCGGGAACTGCCCCTGACAAGACCCTTCACGCGCCTGCTCTCAACAGCAAATCGAATCGGCCCGGCCTCGGCGCTGGCGCAGGCATCCTCCGGCGAGGTATTGCCCGCAAATGAAGCCAGGCATTGTCTCCAGCTTCTCGACGGCTGCCTGCGGAGACTCGACCTGCAACACCCGGACGACGAAGTCGCAGTTCTTGGCCCCGCTGCCAGGGAAAGCGCCCAACCGTGCTGCGACATGCCCAACTACCTGGTGCAGTTGAATTTACGTGGCCAGCACCTCTTGCCCGGGCTGGTAGAGCGGCTGGTCAGCATCGGCGACGAGGGCCTTGTCAGCCGACTTGCACACGCCATGATCGAACATCTCCCCCGCCACGGCCTCCTGCTGGCCGAATGCGGCATTCAACTCGCCAGGGTCTCGCAACCTGCCGGACGCCGCATGATCGCCTCCGCCCTCGCATCAGGCACCCACCTGCCCGACGACCTCCGCGCCCGGGGACTGCAGATCCTGTTCAGACACCAGGCTGCATCCTGAGCCAGTCAACTTAAGCAATCAGTCGCACCATTTGAAAACGATGGACAGCCAGAGTTACACTGCCAAGTGAAACCTAAGCCGGAAGCAAACCCATGAAAGCAACCACCAAGGATCTGCGCCTCAAAACTCGCGAGTTGATCGCGGCTACCGATCGTGGCGAAGAGGTCATCATCACCTTCCGCGGACGAGAGCGAGCCCGGCTGGTTCCCCTGGCCACAACGACCGCCCCCGACAGGAAACGTAACCCGGCTTTCGCCATGTGGAACGATCAGGAGGGTTCGGTCAGCGACCAGTTGGACGCGCTTCGCCAAGCCCGGAAATTCGATTGATGCTGGTCGACACAGACGTGCTGATCTTCAATCAGCGCGGCAACGAACGGGCTGCGCAATGGCTTGACTCGCATTCACAATTCTCCATTTCGGCCATCACCTGGATGGAGCTTGTACAAGGCGCGCGCAACAAGGGCGAGTTGCGAACGTTGAGGCAGGCCCTGCGTTTCTGGAATGCCGACATTCAACCCGTCAACGAGGATATCTCTGCCAGGGCCATGTTCTGGCTGGAAGAGTATGCCCTCGGTCATGGTCTACGCATGGCCGACTCGCTCATTGCCGCCAGCGCATGGTACCTGGGCTGCTCATTGGTCACTGCCAACGCACGCCACTATCGCTTCATCGACGGGCTTGAGCTGGTCGTTTTCCAGCCTTGACGCACCGGTCTCGCAAACTGCCGGACGCAGCATGATCGCCTCGGCCCTGTCCATGGGACGAGGTTGACACACAGGGTCAGGCCTGGATGAAAGTGGCCGACAAGGTCTTGGAATAATTAGGTGTCCCCGTCTTTTGTGGATGAGCAGTGTGCCCGGTTTGTACGTCTTCGCGTTTCAACCCACCGTTGACAACCACGGGCCGCCAGCCTGCCAGTGCTGCGGATGGTGGGTGTCGGCACTTGCTGAGGCGATGACGGGAAGCAGGAAACCGCGAAGCGTCGCCACGACCTCCTCCAGGTTCAGCGCTTCGAGTTTGTTCTTCCCCAGAAACGCCTGCCACTGGGTCTGTTTACCCGCGTCGTGTACAAATCTATCGGTTAGGCCGAAGGGGGCGTCCGTGGGCAACGCTGTTTTGCGGCGATCGAAGGTCGCCCGGATCGCACGGCGCAAGGTATCGCCGTCGAAGTTGGTATAGCGCGACAAGACCCACAGATCGAAGTAGTCTTTCATGCGGCTGTTGGCAATGCCGAGTGAGACCAGTGCCTCCAGCTTTTCCGCCACTACGGTGTAGCGTGGATAGACACGCAGTTTCGGCGCGTCGAATTCCGGCAGCATCACGGGGTACTGAACATCCTCGGGTCCTGGAGTGACGGCATCGCCGAAGCCGATGTCGATCTGGATCGGGCAACGAGCGCCATCGATCAGTCCAAGCAAGGTGACGCGCACGCCGGCGTAGTTGGCCTCCTTGCGAATCTCGGTCGCCCGGACGGTGTCCGGCTGAAACGCCACACCATCGCCGACGTCTATGGCGCAGAGCTTCATGAAAACTCTTTCGAGGTGCGGCAACTCGGCCGGGCCAAGGCCCAGGAAATCCGCGTCGCGCGTCGGACGGTACGGGATGTCGAACCACACGTCGAACAGCAGCGCGCCTTTCAACAGGAACTGGTCGCCGTGAGGTGAGACGCTGAGCCGGTAGAGCAAACGCTCAAGGGCATAGCGAGTCAGGACCAGATTGAAGTCCTGGCGGGTCTCGCGGGCACGATTGAGCAGCCGGGCGCGTACTGAGGCGGCAGTGTTGCGTTGGTTCATGGCCGCTGGTTCATGACAGGCTTTCCATGTAGGGCCGCATCACGTTGGCCACTCGGCAAAGCTCAGCAAGGCGCCACAGCTCATCCATGGTGACGCGCTTGGCGCGCCAGGCTTCTTGCAACGCCTCCAGCGCGACATCCAGGCCGATCTTGTTGCGAAACTTGAAGCAGTCGGCCACCGTCCGTGCGACGTTGGTCACGCGCACCGGTACACCACCGATGAGGTGCTCCTCAACCCCCTCGGTCAGGGTGGCGCCAGAGAAGCGCACGATGCGCAGGGGGGGATAGTCCATCTTTGGCGCGCGCGCCTTGTTGGGAATTGCCAGCCAGACCTCGAACGGTGACTGTGTGGTGAGTTCATGCAGGCGCAGTGCCGACAGCAGGCAGACGATCGCTTGCGGGTGTTTTCGTGCCACCTCGGCCAGCGCGTCGTGCTCCGAGACCGAGCGTTCCGGAAGTGCGTACAGGCCTCTTCCCAGGCGCTGGAGCAGCCCTTGCCGTACCAGCCGCGTGAGGGCGACAGTGGGCAGCCCGCGCTCATTGAGATCGCGTGCGCGAATAAGGCCACGCTTCGCGGCAAGATCCAGGATGCTCTGGTGTGAATTGCTCATGCTGCGATGATGTTGCAAAACGTAGGTAGTTGTCAATAACTACCGGCAAAATACAACTTGCCATACATCGCCCGATGCGGCGTGCCGGCGTGACCCATCAGATAGAGTGGACCCCAATATCCAGACCACAGTTCAAGCTGGATCCGAGCCTCCGATTCGGGATACGAACAAGATGAGAGAGAAACGGAACTCCTACAGCCCTGAATTCAAGGCGAAAGCTGGGCTCGAGGCAATCAACGGGCTCAAGACTTGTGAATGCGATCGGTCAAGCCTACGGGGTCCACTTCATGGCAGTCGACCTGCGAACCCAGGGCTACGAGGTCAACCGCAAGTGCGTTCAGCGCCTGATGCGTGGCATGCGCCTGGCAGCGATCGGGCCGGGCCCTCACACCTCTCGCCCGAGCAAGCCCAGCGAACCAGGAAACGATCAACCCCTCGCGGGCAGCCGCAGCGTCTCGCCCCAGGACGATGGATTCTGGCCGTCGGTGGTCAGGCACCAGAGAACGGGGTAGCCGGGGTTGGGGCCGGGTGAGGCGGTGTAGCCGTCGGTGAGGAAGACCAGGGCGCGGGGTGGGTCGGTTTTCAGTTTTTCGAACACGGCCGACAGTTCGGTGCCGCCACCGCCGCCGAGTTCGATGTGGTCCGGGAAGGGTTGGTCGTCGGTGAAGGTGCGGTCGTAGTGGACGCGTACGTCGCAGCCGATCAGGCGCAGTTCAAAGCGGCCGTGGCTGGCCAGGATACCGCGCAGTTCGGCGAGGAAGCGGGGCATGTCGGTGGCGGTGCTGCCCGAGGTATCGATGGCCACGGCCAGGCTCAGGCGCGCTCCACTTCGGCCGGGCAGGATCAGGCCCTGGCCGGCGTGGCGGCGATTGGGCGGGCTCCAGCGGTAGTGGTCGGAGCGGATGCGCTCGACGAAGCGACGCAGTATTTCCTGCCACGGCAGGCTGGGCCGGCCGTGCATTTCCAGCAAGTCCTTCAACCAGCCCGGTCGATCGCCGGCCTGGCGGTAGACCTGCTGGGCGGCGGCATGAACCCGTCGCGGCCATTCGCGCCAGATGCGCCCGTCCTGGTCAGGCGCGTAGTCGGGGTCGATCGGCAAGCCATGACTCCCTGATGCACTGTAGCCCTGGCCTCCCTGGTCATCGGTGTCGGACTGCATCGAGTCGCCGGGTGCGGTCGGCACCCCACCCGCTTGTGGTTCGTGCAGGTCGGCCATCGGGCCGCGATCCGGCAGTTTTTCGGGCAGGCGTTCGTACACGGTTTCGGCGTTTTCCCCGGCAAGGACGGGGAAGTGGATGCCGCCCCTGGGCAGGCTGAAGCCCTGCTCGATGAGGATGTGGTTGACCTCGTGGTCGACGGCGATGTTCCAGCGCTCGGGCTCGCGGTTGCCGCGCCGGGCAAAGTGCAGTGCCGCGCAGTGCCAGACTTCGTGGGCCATGATGAACAGGCGCTCGCTTTCGTCCAGGCTGGCCATGAACGGCACGCTGAAAAACAGGGACTTGCCGTCGGTGGCCGCGGTTGGCAGGCGAAAGTCGATGACCGGCCGGACATCCATGCGCATGGCCAGCGCGGCAACGAATGGCTGCCGGGTCAGCAGCCTGACGCGGTCTTCTTCCAGCAGGCGCAGCATGGCCTGCTTGGCCGCCTTTTCTCCCGCGTCCAGGGAGCGCAGGTCAGGCGGCGACAGGGCCAGTTCACTCATGCCGCCAGCCCCGGCTGGTGGCGACGAAAGGCCTGGCCGTGGCGCTGGGTCCAGCGTTCGTAGAGGGAGTGGTCGAGCAGCAGGCCCAGGCCCTCTGGCCGGCGACTGGCCGCGGACAGGGCATCGATCATGGCCATGGCGGCGAAGTCCGAGGTCATCTTCAGTCCGATACGCAGGAATCCGTCGACGCGCGCTTCCAGGCCATCGGTCGGGCCGCTCCACAGGAAGTGCACCAGTGCCGCGCACAGCGCGTAGCGCTGGTCGGCACGCCTGGGCATCTGGAAGGATTCCGGGTCCTGCAGCAGCATTTCGGCATCCGGCAACTTGCCGGCCCAGTCAAGGAACGCAGCCAATTCACGCCCGGCGCCGGGGCCGACCAGGCCGCCCAGCATCAGCTCCAGCAGACGGTCGCTGAGCTTGCCCTGGTGCAGCACTTCGCTGACCCGCTCCCAGCTGCGGGCACTGGGCCAGCCCCGTTCCAGGTCGCCTTCCATGTCGTGGAAGCACTCCGGGCGAAAGCGCAGGAAACCGGTCACGTTCGGGTGAATGCCGGCCGCTCCGGCCCACTTCAGCCAGTCTTCGAGCTGCGGCTGCACTTCGAGATGGCAGAAGCGGTTGGCCAGGGCCGAGGACATGGTGGTGACCACCGCCTGGTCCCCACCCCGGTTGCCGGCGGCAACCAGCAGCCAGCCGGGCGGCACTTCGTAAAGCGTGCCCAGGCGACGATCGAGGATCATTTCGTAGACGGCGACCTGCAGGCTGCGATCGACCGCGGTGATTTCATCGAACAGGATGATGCCGCGGCTGGCCGGATCGCGCGGCCACTGGCTTGAAAGCAGCCAGTCGACCATGCCATCGCGCGGCACCGGCAGGCCGCGGATATCGACAGGATCCATCTGCGCCAGGCGGATATCGATGAAGCCGATATCCAGGGCTTCGCACAGGCCACGAACGATGCTGCTCTTGCCCACGCCGGGTGCGCCCCACAGCATCATGGGCGCAACCTGGCGGGCCCGGCCGGGCTGGCTCCAGAGCATGTCGAGCTGATGCTCCAGCAGGGTCCGTGTTTCTTCCGGCGTGGCCGCCAGGCGGGTGATGTCCTCAACGGCCTTGCCGGCCTGGTCATGCTTGCTCATCGGTGGCAACTCCCTTCTGCTTGTCTGTCGAATCCAATCATCGCGCGCACCCGCGACGCATATTGTCGAAAACAACTGCGATCGAAGCGCTTGTCACTTGTGCGCCACCTTTCGATCCAGCCGGGCGGTAAAACCGATGCCGGACTCTGCGCGGATTTCCGGCTTGTGGCGGGTCTCCTGCTCCAGCAGGTCGGCCAGCGCATGGGCATCGGCCACCGGCCGAATGGCCACGCGCCTTGCCAGCAAGGCGAAGTCACCCGGGGTGAGGCAGCGCATGCCGTCCAGGCGCTGCCTGAGCCGGCGTGCGACCAGGCCCCGCACCGACACATTGCCTTGCCGGGCCAGGTCCAGGAACAGGCGCCAGCGCTGGTCGGGTTGCAGCCAGCCGAAATGGATCTTGAAGTCCAGCCGGCGCATCACCGCCGGGTCGAGCCGACCCATGAGGTTGGTGCTGGCCACGAACAGGCCATCGAAGCCTTCCAGGCCCTTGAGCAGTTCGTTGACCTGGCTGACTTCCCAGCGCTGGTGGGCGCCACTGCGATCACCGACCAGGCTGTCGGCCTCGTCGAGAAACAACAGCCGGCCGGGCTTGTCGCATGCTTCGAACATGCGCCGGATGTTCTGCTCCGATTCGCCCAGGTACTTGTCGAGCAGGTCTGAGGCACGGTATTCGTGCAGCTTCAGCCTGCAAGTGTCAGCGAGGTAGCGGACGAAGCGAGTCTTGCCGGTGCCGGGAGGTCCATACAGGCACAGGCGGGCACGTGGACTGCGCTTGAGTGCTGCAACCAGTTCCGGCAGGTCTTCGTCGGCGTTGACCGTGTCCAGCCGATAGGGCAACTCCAGGCCTGAATCCTTTTCCCTGGAAGGACGCACCTGTCCCAGGTCCAGGTTTTCGTGCAGCACCTGGCGTAGCAGGCGATCATGATTACTGGCATCGTCACCGGCGATCAGTCGTGCGACCCGGTCAGCCTGGGCAATCCGGGCCGGGGTGATCCGCTTTTCGCGGCCCAGCGCCGTCAGCCATTCCGGCTTGCCTTCCACGCCCTGGAAAGCCTTGTCGAGCATGCGCTTGCGGGCCGCCTCCGGAAGCTGCCGGAAGCGAACGTGCAAATCGAAGCGACGCTGGATGGCCGGGTCGATCAGTTCCGCGTAGTTGGTGATCCAGATCACCGGCACCTTCAGGTTCTCCAGGTGATGGATCATCGCCGCCTTGCTGTTGCCCATGGCCCGGCTGGAATGGTCGAGCGAGCCACCGATGACCGCATCGGCTTCATCGAAGATGATCAGCGGGTTGTCGGACCGCTCGACCAGGCGCTGGCAAATGCGCAGAAACTGGATCCGCTCATCGGGCCGGGCGGCGGCACCGTCGGAGTCCAGTTCGTTGATCTCCCAGGCGTTGAAACCCAGTTGGGCGGCCAGCAGGCGCGCCAGTTCGGTCTTGCCGACGCCGGGTGGTCCATCGAACAACAGCGAGGCCGGGCGCACCCGGTCGCGCTGGACCGCGGCCAGGTAATTGGCCACCAGGTCACGCTGGGAAGTCATGTGTTCGAAGTCTTCCAGCACCAGCGACGAACGGCGGCCGGCACGGGCAGCGTAGTGCAGCAGGTCGTTGACCTCGAAGCTGACATGGGTCAGCAGGCGAGTGACACGACGATTGGCCTCCATCACCATGGACAAGGGCATGTTGTTCATGCCTTCGTTGATCTGAACCAGGCCTGCGGCAAGCAGCACCGACGAGTGGCTGAAGGCCTGTTCCATGTCCCTGTTGCTAACGCCGAGAATGGCCGAGAGCTGCCAGGTCGCACGCGCGGCATCGGTCCGGGCCAGGGCAATGTCGACCACGTGTTCGAAGTAGGGCAAGGCGTCGTAGATGAGCAGAAAGGCGAGCACGTCACGTTCTGTTCGGCCCATGCGCAGGCCATTGCCCAGGATCGACAGGTTGCTGGCCAGGACACCGTCGACTTCCGGTTCACTGCCACGATGGCTTTCCAGTACCTCACGGTAGTATCGAACCAGTCCTGGCTGGTCGTCGACCAGTTCGTCCGGCACGGGCAGCAGGGAACGGGTATCGTCGACGAAGCGCCGCCGGTTGAAATCTTCGCTCCAGGCCACGCCCAGGTCACAGAGCATGCGCAGCAGCCACAAGCGCAGCCTCGGTTCGAAACCGGCATGCACCGGCACCTCCGAGGGCTTCACGTCCAGCACCTTTTCTTCACTTGCAAATCGCGACCGGGGTCGCCTTCTCCGAATAGCCATGGGGTCACCTCCTGAAATCCTGAAGCCATGCTCTCATGCACCCCCGACACGGAAAGTCGCCTACGACAGAATCGACGGCAGATCGACGTCGCTTCGGGTTGGCAGGGGAGACAGCAGGCACTCCATGGCCCGGCGACGGCTGTCTTCGGAAATGCGGCCACCGCTCTCCAGGCAGCGGGCCAACAGGTGTCGCCCCTGGCGAAGTCCGTGGCGGTGAAAGATGATGCCGTGTTCTATGCGCCGTCCGCAGCTGAATGCCTTGTCGCCCAGGGTCATGAAGCCCTCGATTGCCGGCTCGTGGCCAAGAACGGCCAGGGCCGTGGCCAGTTCGTCCAGCGCCCGGGTCTCGACATGGTCAAGGCTCCACTCCCCGCCGTGCACCTGCGGATCGCGCCGGCAGTCGGCGGCCGCGCAACGGCGCAGGTTGGCAATCGAATCGGTCAGCCGGCTTCGGAATTCGCACACAGCAGCCGGGGTGGTTTCCGGGTGTCCGGCCTGCATGGCCAGGGCCAGCACCTGCGATGGGTACTGCAATCGGCCAAGCCGGGTATTGCAGACCCGGACAGACGGCAGGTGCTGACACTGCGCATGGAGGCACAGATCGGCAGCCGGCAACTGGTCGATGCGGAAATGGCGCCGGGTGCGATGCGGCCAGTACGGACTGGCCGAATTGGTGACCTGGATGCTGCCGGCCTCGCCGGGCTGTTCGGTCACCAGGTGCTGCAAGCCGCAGCGCAGCAACCACAACGACTCCAGGTCCTGGCCGGAACGGGCCAGCCAGGCCAGCAGGACCAGGTTGTCCATCGGCAGTCGATCGGTTGCAAACGGCCGGTCTACCGGGGGCGGCTCGAGCATGGCCTGCAGGAGGTCGCGACGAAGGCGCACAAGCTCGGGGGATTCGCCCAGAATCCTGTCATCCAGGCGGCCCGGCTGGCGAGCCAGCCACAGCAGGCGGGTACGCGGACAGCGATCAGCGCGTGCGGCTTCGACCAGGCGCCACAACACCTGCCCGGGCGCAACTCCCCTTCTCAGATCCTTGACCTGCAGACCGCGGTCCGACTGGTCGAGCCGGACATGGCGCTGGATACCGGGCCGCGGTTCCACCGGGTCATCGGACTGCAGCACCAGGCCGCTGCTGTCGCCGAGCAGAAAGGCACGGTGGGCTGCCGGCCGATCATCGTCACCGGCGTGTTCGACCAGGCAACCCTGGATAGCACCGTGGATTTCCAGGTCGGGCAGACAGGATCCGCTGCAGCGCAGGTGCACGAAGGCACCGCCCTTCGGCAGGATAACGGTTTCGGGCATGGCCGACTCGCACAGCTGCAGGTCGATCCGCCCGGGATGGCCGGAAAGATCGAGCACGGCCAGGTCCGGCGAGTTTGCCAGGCTGAGCCAGGAACGTCGTCGCACCTTTTCATCACGACCGGCCTCCACGTGGCCGCGCAGGCCGTCCAGTGTCAACCACCGACCGGGTGCGGGCTGAGCCGGGGCTTCGTTGCGCATGGCATCGATCCTCTATTTCGGAAGCAATCGGGGAAGCGCGCGTCCATGCGCACAAGTCCTGAAAACTCATTGTCTTCCGAGCCCCGACATGGACTGTCTTATGCATCGCGACCAGATGCACATCAACACGCTGGGTCAAGCCGTCCTTAGTTCGTGGCGCTTTCTTCGGCACCGAATGCATGATGAACAAGGGTGGTTGAAAAGCACGACACCGGAACAAGCGGGTGCCCGAAACTGGCTACCTGTCGCCGAAGCGTTCTTCGGGTGTTTCGAACGCCTCCGGGTCCAGGTCGGGATCCTCGTGCCGGGTCTGCCACCATTCGACGTAATGACGATTGGTGCAGAAGCCCAGGGTTTGCCCTTCATCGTCGATGGTAATGCCCTGGTCGGTCTCCCGCCGGCAAACATGACACCGGGCCGGAACCTCGACCTGCGGCTCCACCGAACCGTGCCAGGGAATCCGCACGTAGCCCTCGTATAACCCACTGGCCCTTATCCAGCCTTTGGGTTCACACCCATCGGACGGCGGATGCGACGCGGCATTGGCGCAGTAGGTCCAGTGCGGCCGCGTAATGTTGACCTCACGCAGACTGCACCAGGAGCGCCGCATGAATTCCTCCAGCCCGGCCAGGTTGCCGGCTTCCACCTCACGCACGGCGCGGTTGTGAATGCAGTTCGAACAATTGTCGGGCCCACCGTTGGCCATCAGCACTTCTCCTCCATTGATTCAGTTTCCCGCTTTTCAGGCTTCAGGCGCAGCAGGCCGCGACCAACCTTTTCCATCCGGCGGTCTTCGGGAATCCTGCTGGCGGCCTGAAGCTGGCCGGTCGGGCCAAGGCTCTGCACCCGGGCGACCTGCTCACGCACCTCGGCGATCGGCATCGCCTGGCCCTCGGCAAAGTTTTCCAGCACCCACTCGACGACATCGTTCTGGTCGACCTTTTCGTGCCGATCGGGTGGCAGATCGGGTACCTGCGCCATCCAGTAGCCCTTGTGCAGGTTGACCACGCCCTCGGGCCGGTGATAGCGCAGCACGGCATCCAGCAAATGCCAGCGCTGGCGGTCATCGAACGGCGCCAGTTCATCGCCATGGCCTGATGCCTGCAGACTCTCGACAAGGTCCGCACAGTGCCACTGGAAGCGATCGCCGTACTGCGGGTCGTGGCGGATGGATCGCCTGCCATCGCGCACCAGTTCAGCCGCGCGCACAGCCAGTGGGCGCGCCGTCTCGATCGCCAGCGGCAGGTCGGCCTGGCAAGCGTAAAGCCCGGTATCGACCTGGAATACCGCCTCGAAGACATCCGGGTTGGATTCATGCCATGGGTCGGCCGTCAGCGTGGTCAGTACATTGCCCAGCGTGGACGCCTTGATGCTCAAGCGGAACGGTGGCCGGGCGCAGGCCTTGACCAGTTC
This sequence comes from Wenzhouxiangella sp., assembly GCA_007694055.1. Taxonomy (GTDB): domain Bacteria; phylum Pseudomonadota; class Gammaproteobacteria; order Xanthomonadales; family Wenzhouxiangellaceae; genus Wenzhouxiangella. The sequence goes on along the minus strand of RECK01000317.1, from coordinate 2,963 downwards.
GGCCCTGGCCATCGCCCGGCCTTCGCGTGCCAGCACTGCAACCACCACCGCGGCCGACGAATCACCCCTCGACACGAGCCGGGCATTGGCTGCCGACGGAGCTTCGCTCCAGTTCAAGGTGGCAAAAAAGCAGCGGTCGATTGCCCGGCGTGCAGACGAAGAAAGGGAACCTGTCACAGACTTCAGTCGCGGCATGATCGATGGCCAGAGACGTTGTTCGGCCGCCTTGCTGGACCGGACGATCTCGAGCAAGTTCACGATCACCTTGTCCCGGCTGTCCTGGCTATCCACTTTGAACAGCGACGAGCCATCCTCGGTCAGGCGATAACGTGCCAGCCGGCCATCGCGAAAGAACAATTTCAGAAACCGTTCAACGGCCCTGTTGTCTGTCGTGACCAGCGCCGGTATCGGGCACCCAGGCCCCAACGGCAGCACGCCATCACGCCGCCGCATCTCGGTATTGATGGCTTGTTCGAGCGTTTCCAGCAAGCTGGCCACCTTCGGATTGCCCTTCAACTCGCTGATCACCTGCATCTGGAACTGGCGCGTGCGCTCACCGCTGTTGACAGTGCCATGAAAGACATCGGGCGTGATTTCCTGCAGGCTGCCAAATCCTGCAATCAACGGCTCCCCGATTCGGCGCGCAAGGATTCGTTGACGGTCGCGGGTCGCTTCGAGACCAGCGCCTTTCGACCCGGCTCCAGGGCTCAGTTGGGCAAGCATCCAGGCAACCAGCTTGTGCAAGGCGTCGAAATGCTTCGGGGAGACCTCGCCCTTTTCGCTGGCAGGCGGGCCAGCAATGTTTTGCCAGATCAGGTCACCGAACAGCTCGGGCAGCGTTTCGCCCAGCGCCAGGGCCAATTGACGACGACCGGCTCGGTCGAAACCGGCCTGTTCAAGATCGGACTCCTTCAATCGAGACAACTTGTCGAAGCTGCTGACGCCCGAAGCCAGCAGTATGCGAAGATCCGGAATGCGCTCCAGCAACACGGGATGATCCATGACGAGCCAGGGTGGCACCAGCGCACAGAGTCGCGACAGTACGACCTCCGACCCCATCTGACGGACACCCGCCGCCCGCCGGGCAAAATCAAAACGATGGCCTTTTTCCACCTCCAGTCGCAAATCAGCCTCCAGACCACTCTCGCGCTCGCGCCAGTCAGAATCCGAATGGATGCCGGCGTTCTCCAGGCGCTTGAGCAGTTCGGGTCTTGATTGCCACATCCTGAAGAGCCAGAAGTCGCGGTGAAAGACGCGCGCGCGAGGCTCGCGCTTGAGGTAACGAAAGCCTTTATCCTGCCTCGACTCTTCCGAAGGCTGCGCCCCTTGATCCAGGGCATGGGCCAGACTGGCCAGTTCGGTCGCCAGGGCGAAAAGCTCGCCGGGCCCGACCTCCACGACAATCTCGAGGAACGAATCATTCGTGCCGCCGAAATGTCTCTTCCCAATGGACACCGGCTCGCCGTTTGCCCACCGGGCACATGAATTCAGCAGTTCAGACTGGAGTTCGGCCAGTGATGCGGGAACCTTCTCCTTCGGGCCGATTCGAATGGCCAGGCGAACGCCGCCCAGAACCAGGTCGGTCGTCAGCCCCTGCATGGCAACCGACCTTCCTTCCTCCGAGTCAGCGTTGAAAAGAAACAAAATCATGGGCCTGCTTCAACCCGGACGATCAGCGCTCGATCTGGATCTGGCTGGGCCAGTCTCGCCCATCCAGCACGAAGCGAGCCACTCGGCGCGCCGAGTCCGACAAGTTGTCACTCAGCCGCTGCGAATGCAGGCGGTGGAAGCGGCGCGGCCTGGCGTTCTCGCGGTCATAGTGAATCCGGGCAATCAGCATCAGTTCATCCAGATCGCGCTGGATGGATCGCGTACAGCGATGAAAACCAGCTTTCTTCAGGGTCTCGCCAATCTCCCTGAGGCTGAGACCACGCTGCTCATCATCCCAGGGCAACATGTCGTGAATCAGGATCAGGATGAAGACCCGCTCCAGGTAATCCCGGTTCTTTGCGCACGTCTCGCTACCTGCATTCAGAAACTCCGCCGCCATTTCTCTTGTCGTCTTCATGCACGCTCTCCTTGTGGTGCTGTCTTCCTCGTTTGCATCAACAACCGAATCCGCCGGCCCTCTCACAGCCCACGCCCCCAGTGATTGGTCGCGAGCGGCCAGTCAGGCAGGTCATGCTCGGCCATCCCGCCGGCGCGGTCATTGTTCGAAGGCGAAACACTCGAGTCATCGATCAGGTTGTCGAGGTCAAGCAGGTGCGCAAAACCGTCCTGTCGACGACCGCGCTTCCAGTAAAGCGTGCCCGACTCGTCCTCGGAAACCACCAGCCCGAGCATGGGGCGCCACTCCTTGAGATTCCGCAACAGCGTATCGCGGTGAACATTGATGCCGCGACGTGCCAGGGCGGCCGCCAGCGCCGATGTGGGCAGGCCCTTGGCCGTAGTCCCCGCCGGCAGGATTTCCATCACGAGCGCCATGCGGGCAAACATCATGCAAGTTGAACTCAAGTCACATCTCCTGTTCGTTCGGAAACCCACGCCCATCGCAGGCCCGATGCAGAAAATGATATCACTTGGATTTTTTACCAGTCAAGCATTTTTCGGTACGAAATCAACCGAAAGCATCTAACTGTTTGTTTCTACGTGTTTTTTTCAACCCATCTCACCGACCGGAAAAATCAAGTGCAAAAAAGTTGACAAATTTTTATTTCTAAAGTAAAGATCACCATGGCAGCGATTTGATGACATTATTTTTTATTTCCTCAGGTATCGCGACAGTCGACGCCAAGGCCAATGAAGCTTTCAACAATCGCCATCAATGGATGGCATTGCATCCGGCACCCCGACAAACCGAGATCGCAAGGCCTCGTGGCCACAGGGGCAAGGAGATGATCAGGAAAACGGCCAGAAGCCGCTATAAAGAACGAGGCATTCCGATGGGCCGCCCGCAATCAGGC
>RECK01000315.1 GCA_007694055.1 Wenzhouxiangella sp. | reverse complement strand
CCTGTACCCAACCATCACGAGGAATGACGGATTTGCCCACTTCCACGCATCGACCCGGCTCGCGGCCCTCAGCCCACCTGAGCAAGAGCCGTTACATGGCCGGGCTGCAATGTCCGCTGCGCCTGTACAACGACGTTTACCGGCGTGACCTGGCCACGCCCTGGTCGGACACCCAGCAGGCCATTTTCGATCGCGGGACGGCGATTGGTGAACTGGCCCAGCAGCGCTATCCCGGCGGGGTCCTGGTCGGGTTCAAGCCCTGGGAACGGGCCCCGGCCATCGCGGCCACCCGGAAACTACTCGATGATCCGGCGGTGCCGGCCATCTACGAGGCGGCCATAGAGCACCGGGGCGTGTTCGTGCGCGTGGACGTGCTGGTCCGCAACGGCGATGGCTGGGACCTGGTCGAGGTCAAGGCCTCGACCCAGGCCGAAAAGGAAGTCTTTCAGCTCGATGCGGCCATCCAGTACTGGGTGCTGACCGGCGCCGGGCTCAAGATTCACCGGGCCGGTGTGCTGGTGCTGAACCGCGACTATGTCTACCCCGGCGGCGAGTACGATCTGTCGGCCCTGTTTCGGCTTGGCGATGCCACCGAGTTCTGCCGCGATATGCATGGGCAGATCGATCAGCAGGTCGACGAGTTTCATCGCCTGCTGGCCCGTGAAAACCCTCCGGAGATCGGCATCGGCGACCACTGCTTTTCGCCCTACGAGTGCCCCTACTACGCCCATTGCAGCGAGGGCATGGCGCTCCCGCGAAACCCCATCGACCATCTCTACCGTCTCAACGGTCGTCGGCGCGAGGCACTGCAGGATCTGGGCGTGGAGTCGATCGACGACATCCCGGCCGACTTCGAGTTGACCGCCATCCAGGAGCGCATCCGACAGGCGGTGGTCAGCGGCCAGCCCTGGCAATCACCCGACCTGGCCCGGGCGCTGGCCGAGGCCCAATGGCCTCTGCATCACCTGGATTTCGAGGCCTGGCAGCCAGCCCTGCCGCCCTACCCCGGCATGCGCCCCTTCCAGGCCATTCCGTTCCAGTTTTCGCTGCACGTGGAGCAGGCTGACGGCAAGCTGGTTCATCACGAGTACCTGCACGAGGAATCCAGCGATCCGCGTCGCCCCCTGGCCGAGGCCCTGCTGGAAGCCATGGGTGAAACCGGCAGTATCGTCGTCTACTCCAGCTACGAGCGCACCATGCTCAACGCCCTGGCCCGCGATCTACCGGATCTCGCCGATCCCTTGCTGGCCCTGGCCGACCGGCTATGGGACCTGCTGCCGGTGGTTCGCAACCACTACTACCATCCCGACTTCCAGGGCTCGTTCTCGATCAAGCGGGTGCTGCCCGCGCTGGTTCCCGACGCCGGCTGGGGCGAGCTGGAAATCGCCGACGGCCAGGCCGCCGCGCTGGCCTACGAGCAGGCGCTGGCAAGCAATGACGCGGTTTACAGGGACAGCACCTTCGAGAACCTGAAAGCCTATTGCCAACAGGACACGCTGGCCATGGTCGGGTTACTGGGGGCCTTGCGCGGATTGTGCGAAGCGGGCTGATTGTCCGATCCTGAAGCCCAGGGGCGCGGCAGCGGGCAACGCGGTCGAAAAACACCGGCAGCGCATCTGCGGGAAAGCCCATGCGATGCGCATCGGTCGAAGTTGGGCTGCGCGTTGCGGCCTTCATAATGAAGCTCCAGATATCGTCGCATTTGATTAGATACCGTTCAATAAATAATATCCGGCTGTATTTTTTACGTAACTCCTATGCGAGCCCTGTTTTTATGATTGGATTATGTGCTACATTTAATACATGGCTAGAAGCCAGAGACATCAGGTAATCAAGCGACTGCAGGCGGGTCTACCGCGCGGTGCGCCTTTCGACCTTGCCATCCTGAACGATTTCGGGGTGTCGCCTCAACTCGCCGCTCACTATGCCGAAAGCGGCTGGCTCGAGCGCCTGGCCCAGGGCGTGTACGCGTTCCCGAACGACGACTTTGGTGTCTACGGTGCCCTGAAGCTTCTGCAAAAGCGTGTACCCGGCCTGCACATCGGCGGCAAGAGTGCCCTGGCCCTGCAAGGCGTGCAGCACAACCTGGGCAGCCGGGACACCCTGGTGCTGTGGGGCGATCGCCGCTTCGCCTTGCCGACCTGGTTCACCTCGCGCTTTCCGGCACGCTACCTCTACGCGCGCTTGTTCGATTGGCCAGACACCACGCTGCCCGGACAGACTTTGACGACGCCGCCGGGTTTACCCGAACACCTGCAGGTCGCTGTTCCCGAGCGAGCCGCCCTTGAGCTCCTCTACGAAACCGGAGTCAAGCAAAGCCTCGAAGAAGCCCGCAATCTTTTCGACGGGTTGCGCTCGCCCCGCAAGGAGCTGCTCGGACAACTGCTGTCGTGCTGCACCAGCGTAAAGGCCGTGCGCCTGTGTCTCACCTGGTCGCGCGAGACGCGCCTGGTGGATGTCGATGCCCTGCTGGAAAAGTACCCGGTTCGCACTGGCAGCGAAGCACGCTGGATGAGCCGACTTGATGATGGCACGCTGTTGAGCCTGAACCCTCATGGATAAGGCCTACGCAGACACCGTCCGCCTGCTGCTCGCTGTACTGCCCGATGTTTTTGCCAACGACATCTTTGTGATGAAGGGCGGTACGGCCATCAATCTCTTCGTGCAACAGATGCCGCGTTTATCCGTAGACATCGATGTTGTGTACACCCCGTTGCAGTGGCCGCGCGACCAGGCATTGCAAGCGATCAACCAGGAGTTGGCTGCCATCGCCATGCGCGTTGCGCCCATGGGTGTTCAGACTCGCCTGGTCCGCAGCAAGGATCTGGGTGACACCAAGCTGATCGTCGCGAACGATTTCAGCCAGGTCAAGATCGAGGTCAACTTCGTATTTCGCGGTACCGTGCTGCCGGCCGAACCGCGGTCGCTCAGCGCCAGAACAAGTGATCGCTTCGGCGTGGACTTGGACGTGCCGATTCTGGCGCCAGACGAGCTTTATGCAAGCAAGCTGGTAGCCACGCTGGACCGGCAGCATCCGCGCGACCTTTTCGACATTTGGCAGCTCTACGAATCGGGCGGCATTAGCGACGGCATGGTCGAGTGTTTTGTCGTCTATCTGGCCGGGCACAACCGGCCGACCCACGAGGTGCTCTTCAGTAAAGACAAGAACATCGCCGCCGAGTACGAGCGAGCCTTCGTCGGCATGACCGAAGTGGACTGCTCCCTGGAAACATTAATGCAGACCCGTGCCCGGTTACGGGACGAATTGCCGCAGCGCCTGAGTACGCGGCACAAGCAGTTCCTGAGTGGATTGGCACGCACGGAGCCCGATTGGTCTTTGCTGCACTGCCGGCACGCCGCACAACTGCCGGCGCTGCGCTGGAAACTCAGCAATCTGAAAATCTTTAGAGAGCGGCGCCCTGAGGACTTCATCGCCCAGGCCGAGGCGCTCGATACCCGCTTGAGTGAAGCCTGACTACATTCGCCGGATGAGCTTGACCGTCAAGCTGATCTGATCGGCCATCCTGTGGAAGTCGTTGTAGCGAGTTGCTCAGGGTGCCGACGACACTGCGTCTTCACTGGCAAGACAGTCGCCCTGCGTTTTGTCAGGCTATTCGGCGAGAAGGGGCCGGCTACCGAGTTTGTAAGCAGTTGCTTGCTAACCCGACTTTCGCTATTCGGCCTTCAGGCCGA
>RECK01000209.1 GCA_007694055.1 Wenzhouxiangella sp. | reverse complement strand
GCCGGCACCCATTTTGCCTACGTTGACGGCTACAACTATTACCGTGCCCGCGCCCGTGATGTGGCGGTTCGTCGCCATCCGGCCCTGGACGATCCCGGCGAGCAGTTCGGAATCATCATGCCGCTGGACAACGACTGGCAGGACCTGCTGGCCGAGTTCTTTGCTGCCGACGGCGGACTCCTGAACAGCGACTGGTATCAGCGCGCACTGATCGAACATCTGGGTCATGACATCGCTGCGATGCTGGCGCCTTGACGGATCTGGTAATGGCTTGATTGCGGTGGACTTCCCGGGGCATGGCCATTAGTCTTGAGGCTGCTGATCGAGGTGTGAAGAAAGAATGCAAGGGAGGTGCCGAGGGCCCGCAAGCTGGCTGCCAGTCGTAGTTCTGATCGTCAGCTTGCTTGCATTGTGTGGGCAGGCGGCGGCAGAACCGCCTGCTCTGGAGCTTCCGGCTCGGGGCAGTGTTGCGGAACTGAAGACACATAGCCTGGTTCAGTTCGATCCGGACCGGCGCCTGCGACCCGAGGCCTTGCTTCAGGATGTCAGCGGTTTCAAGGCCTTTGACCCCGCCATGGACCGGCAGGCGCCGCCATCCTGGTTGTTGCTGAACCTCAAGGCTGCGGCTGACTCTGACGGGCACTACGTGCTGCGTGTCTCGCGGCGGTTTTTCACCCGCTTTGACCTGTATGCGCCCGGGGCAGATGGACGCATCCTGCGACGCTCGGCCCAAGCGCTGGCGGCTGTGGATGCGAGGACCGTAGGCCGGGAGTTCGTTTTCGATCTCAAGCTGTCGCCGGGCGAGACCACACCAATCCTCCTGTTTGTCGACCTGTTTCAGGGCAGCCTGCAGCCCCTGGAGCTTTCCTTGCAGGATGCCGGAAGCTTCGCCGAAACCCGCGCCAATACCTACCTGCTGTTCGGGCTGATTTTCGGCATCTTGCTGGCCCTGATCCTGCACAACTTCGTCCTCTACCTCAATCTGCGCCAGCCAGGCCACCTTTACTACGTGCTGGCCATGAGCAGCATGCTGTTGCTGCTGGGCGTGGATTCCGGTCTGCTCCAGAATTACCTGCTGCCTGGCTTTGCCCAGCCCTGGCTTGCCCGCCTGAACGTGCTTTTTGCGGCCTTGATGGTGCTGACCATCTTCCTGTTCTTCCGGGCCTTCGTCGATGCGGAGCGACTGGTTCCCGGAATCATGCGATTCGGTCGTTGGGCTATCGCCGTGCTGTTGATCCTGGCGGTCGCCCAGTGGTTTGCCCCGCCGAGCCTGTTTCCCTACCTGGCCGTGGGATCGCAACTGGTCAATGTCCTGGTTTTCGTGCTGTTGCTGGTCGCCGGCTTCCTGGCCGGCCGCCGTGGCTCGGTCGAGGGCTATATCTTTCTTGCCGCCTGGTCCATCTTCATGATCAGCGCGTTTGGCAGAACGCTGCTGTCCCTGGATATGGCCGAGCGCAACCTGGTCCTGGAATACCTGATGTACTTCGGTGCCGTGGCCGAGGCCAGCATTCTCGGCCTGGGCCTGGCCTACCGGGTCAGACAGCTTTACGAGCGCCACGCGATTGCCCTGCGCGAGCAGAACCGGGCCGCGCGCCTGGCCAATCTCGATCCCCTGACCGACGCCTACAACCGTCGCTTCCTGCAAACCTTTCTCGACAACGCCCTGAACGATGCCCGGGACGGTAACTTCAACCGCTCGGTGCTGATTCTGGACCTTGACCACTTCAAGGAAACCAACGATCAGTATGGCCATGCTGCCGGAGACGGAATTCTTCGCGAGCTGGTGCGACGTTGCCAAAACCATCTTGGCCAGGGGGATGTCTTGTGCCGTCTGGGCGGCGATGAGTTCGTGATCGTGACCTCGGGCGAGCAGTCCGGCAACGGGCTGGACCTGGGTCGAAGGATTGTGCAGGACTTTAGCGACCGGCCCTTCGAGTACGAGGGCCAGGTCATGCCGGTCACGGTCAGCGTCGGCGTTGTATCGGCTGTTTCCCCCCGGACCACGGTCAGCGATGTTCTGCGCATGGCCGACCAGGCGCTCTACCAGGCCAAGCGGGCCGGTCGCAACCAGGCTGTCCTGTTCGATCCGGACCAGGCCACACCGTTTCGGCATGGCCCTTCGATGACCCCACCCAGGGAGAAAGAAACTTGAGCACGGAAAGGATCGTGATTGCCGGGGCCGGGGTCGCCGGGCTATATGCAGCCTGGCGCCTGGTCCAGGCCGGCCATGACCCGGCCGCCATCGAAGTGCTGGAGGCCGGGGACCGGGTCGGCGGTCGCCTCTGGTCCATCCAGATGCGCAGTGACAGCAGCTTGCCGGCCGAACTGGGCGGCATGTTCTTCAACGACCAGCAGCCGCTGGTTTATGGCCTGGTGCGCAAGGTGTTCGATCTGGACCTGGCCCCGGTCAACCCGGCGCCTGACTTTGCCTGGCTGCGCGGCAAGCGCTTTTCGATCGCGCAGTTTGCCGACCCGGACATCCTGCCCTACCAGCTGCGTCCGGATGAGCAAGGCTTGAGCTACTACGCCCTGACCATGCTGGCCATCGAGCGCATGGCCCCCGATATCAAGCAATACTGGCCGTACAAGGCCGACGGCAGTCGTGATGAAAGCCTGGAATACCTGCGCAAGCATCGCTTCGATGGCCGCTTGCTCTGCGACTGGGGCTTCTGGAACCTGATGGCGCGGGTGATCAGCAACGAGGCCTGGCAGGCGCTCCGGGACGTGGTCAGCACCTACACCCTGTTTGCCAACTGGAACGCACTCGATGCCATCGTGTCCATTGTCCTGGAGCAGGCCGGCAAGTGGTATCGGCTGGTCCATGGCTACCAGCAGCTGCCGGAACACCTGGCCACGGCCCTGAGGAATGCGGGTGTCAAGGTCAAGCTGTCCAGCCCGCTGTTGAGCGTGCAGCGCTCCGACCCAGGCGGGTTCACCCTGCATGTGGGGGATGGCCAGGGCGCGAGTCAATGCCAGGCCGACCGCCTGATCCTGGCCCTGCCGCTGATGCCGATTCGCCAGCTGGTCGATCGCAGCCCGGACCTGCAGGCCTCATCGCTGGTTGCCCAGCTTGAGTCCATCCGTGCCCTGCCGGCCTGCAAGATTTTCCTGACCTTCGATCAGCCCTGGTGGCGCGATGTGCCGGACGGGCCGGGCCAGATCAAGCCGGACACCTACGGGGTCTCCCACACCGATTTGCCGATGCGCCAGTGCTATTACCTGGGTGTCGACGAAGCCAGCGGCCAGGGACTGGTCATGGCCAGCTATGCTGACGGTGTCGCGGTCGATTTCTGGCGCGCCCTGGCCGTCGACTGCGGCAAGTCCGGGCAGCTGGAATCGCCCTTGAGCCCCGGGGCGATCAAGGAAATCCAGCGTGAGCTTTCCGAAATGCACGGCGTCGAAGTGCCGCTGCCCACCGGCGGGCTGTTCATCGACTGGGCGCAGGCACCTTTCGGCGGCGGCTGGCACAACTGGCAGCCGGGATACCAGAGCTGGAAGATTGCCCCGCTGATGGCCTGTCCGGACCCCGCGCTGCCCCTGCATATCTGTGGCGAGGCCTTCAGCGAGGCGCAGGGCTGGACCGAGGGCGCCCTGGCTTCAACCGAGGCGATGCTCAAGAGCGAATTCGGCCTCGAATCACCCGCCTGGCTGGATGATGCAGCCGGCACCCCCAACCCGTAAATACCCCAACCC
>RECK01000301.1 GCA_007694055.1 Wenzhouxiangella sp. | reverse complement strand
GCCGCTCACCTCGGGCCCGGCACCGGGCAGGGCCGCTCGGCACCTGGCCTCTACCCTTCCAACCTCTTTTCCCGAAGTCGCGACTATGCGCTACCAGGCGTGGAATCAGCCTCTGAAGCCGGCAGACTCGGGTAGCCTGCGAGGAAATCCTCGAACAAGACTGCAATCGTGGGCAGACACTCACCAAGCTGATGCCCGGCATCGACCAGATGGAGCGCCGCAGAGCTGGAATTAGCAAAGCGCAGGCTATGCTGCCAGGGGATGATGTCGTCGTGCCAGCCATGCACCACGGCAATGTGCTGCGCCTGGGGCTGGTAGGTCTCCCTGACCGTCATTTCAGGCAGCCGATCTTCCAGGTACAGGGCCGGAGCGAGTAGAAACAATCCGGCCACGGGGTGTCGCTCCGCCGCGGCCACCGAGACGATGCCACCGAGCGACGAACCGACCAGGACGGGGACTTCGTCAAGCTCGGCGAGCCGGTCTGACAGGCGCTTGATGCGGCCCAGCGGGTCATCGCGCTGGTCGCGGTAGTCGATGGCCTCAACCGCAAAGCCCCGCTGCCGGGCCAGGGGCGCAAGTCGCTGGATCTTGGTGCTGTCCGGGCTGGACAGGTGCCCGTGACTGAAAATGACCCGCACGTTCAGCCGTCGCCGAGGAAGCGTCCGCAGGCTTGAAGCTCGAGATCATTGAGTCGCATCTCCACCCGAACCGGGAACGGCCAGCCCACCATGCTGTCCTGGCAAGTCGCGTGTTCGATCGTTATCTCCACCTCATTGCCCGGTGACTCGGCCCGGTACCCGGCCTGGTCAGCCAACACCTCGACATCTTCGAACTCGAGACGATTGGTTCCATAGTCCAGGGTCAGGAACAACAAACCTTCATCGTGCATGACCTCGACATGCCAGCCCGGCTCGTTACCCACCGCCCTGAAGTCGACGCCGTCGATCATCGCCCGAGTCCAGGGCGAAAGGCTGTCGCGCAGGATACATTCAAAGGTTTCCTCATCAGGCAGGGTCAAGCGCGCCTGGTCGCTGCCCCGGGTCCAGAATTCGATCTCGTCGTCAGCATACCGGGCACCCGATGCGGCGCGAACCAAGGGCAGCTCAACCAGCTTCCACGGCAATGACAGGGAAACCCGGGCGTCGGCATCGAAGCTTGCATCCACGGCGATATCCCCGCACTGAAAGGAATGCCACTCGGCCGGCATCGGTTCCGGGTCAGGATCCTGCTCGCTGTAGTCCACCCCGACCAGGCGAATCCGCGAAACATGGGTCTGATCCCTGGTGACAGGGATTTCGGCCGCAAAGCGCGGCGCGCCGTCGGGTAAGTACAGGGTCAGCTGGAGGAGATACTCACCTTCCGGGCTGATCAGTTCCTGGTCAACGCGCAGCCCGAATGGGTAGGGAGGAGCGCCAACATCCTCCATGCGCTCGGTAGCCAGGCGCTCACCGCTGACCTCGTCGATCAGTTCGATTTCCAGCACCGACCCGGGCGGCATCATGATCCGCTCCATGTAGTAGGCGTCACCGGTAATATCCACCTGCGCCGTCGGCCCAGGCGTGGATTCACCGCCACAGGCGGCCAGTACCGCCGCCATCGCCACTAACCACAACTGCTTCATCTTTTGCACTCCGTTGATTGCCGCGCGTCAATGCCGGGAAGCTTGCCTGTTCAATCCTCAAGCTCAACCCGGTCGGCAAAATGAGCCAGCGCCTCGGGGTTGGCCAGGGCTGAGGTGTTCTTGACCGGGCGACCGTGGACGACATCACGCACGGCCAGCTCGGTAATCTTACCCGACACGGTACGCGGAATATCAGGGACAGCGATGATCTTTGCCGGTACGTGGCGAGGCGTGGTGTTGGCACGAATGGTCTTGCGGATTCGATCTCGCAACGCGTCATCCAGCGTCACCCCTTCACGTAGACGCACAAACAGAACCACGCGCACATCTCCGTCGAAATCCTGGCCAATACAGATTGACTCAAGCACTTCGTCGAGCTTTTCGACCTGGCGATAGATCTCGGCGGTGCCGATGCGCACCCCGCCGGGGTTGAGCGTGGCATCAGAGCGGCCGTAAATGGTCACGCCGCCGCGCGGGGTCAGGCGGGCATAGTCACCGTGGCTCCAGATGCCGGGATGGGTCTCGAAGTAGGCGGCGCGATAGCGGGATCCGTCCGGGTCGCTCCAGAAACGCACCGGCATGCAGGGGAAAGGCTGCGAGCAGGTCAGCTCACCGGTTTCATCGGTTACAACGCGGCCATCGTCGGCACGAATTTCCACCTTCATGCCCAGCCCGCGGCATTGCAGCTCGCCCTTGTAGACCGGCAGCAGCGGATTGCCCAGGGCGAAGCAGGAAACGATATCGGTACCGCCGGAAATCGAACTGAGCTGCAGGTCGGGCTTGATATCCCGGTAGACATAGTCGAAGGATTCGGGCAGCAGCGGTGAGCCGGTCGAGAGGATGGCCTTGAGCTCGGCCAACTCGTGGGTTTCACGCGGCCTGATGCCGGCCTTGTCGCAGGCGGCAATCCACTTGGCGCTGGTGCCGAACACCGAGATCCCGACCTCGTCGGCCAGGTCCCAGAGCACGTTGCCATCCGGATGAAACGGCGAGCCGTCGTAGAGCACCACGGTCGACCCCACCGCCAGGCCCGAGACCAGCCAGTTCCACATCATCCAGCCGCAGGTGGTGAAGTAGAACAGGCGATCATCGCGGCTCAGATCGGTATGCAGCATCAGCTCCTTGAGATGTTGCAGCAAGGTGCCGCCGGCGCCGTGGACTATGCACTTGGGCACGCCGGTGGTGCCGGATGAGTAGAGGATGTAAAGCGGGTGATCGAAGGGCAGCTGGGCGAAATCGATGGTGTCGGCCGAGTTGGCGGCGAAACCGTCCCAGGTCAGAGCCTGCTCCAGTCCGGCCAGGTCCGGCGCAGGATCCATGTACGGCACGACCACGATTTTCTCGATCGAAGGAATCTGAGCGGCCAACTCGCGAACCCGCCCAAGGCAGTCGAAGTTCTTGCCGTTGTAGCGGTAGGCGGCGCAGGCGAACAGCACCTTCGGCTCGATCTGGCCGAAGCGATCGAGCACGCCCTGAACACCGAAGTCGGGCGAACAGGACGACCATACCGCGCCCAGCGAGGTCGCCGCCAGCATGCCGATCACGGTTTCGGGCAGGTTGGGCAGGTAAGCGGCGACCCGGTCGCCCGGTTCGACGCCGACCTGGCGCAGGGCCTCGGCGACCCTGGCCACCTCGCGGTAAAGTTCGGCATAGCTGAAGTGCCTGAGCACGCCGTCCTCGCCGGCAAAGATTAGCGCGGTCTTGTCATCGCGGAATTTGAGCAGGTTTTCGGCAAAGTTCAGGCGCGCATCGGGAAAGAACCGGGTGCCCGGCATCGCCGGCCAGCCTTCGGCGAAACGCTGGCCACGGGCGCTGCTGACCACCCCGCCAAATTCCCACACCGCCTTCCAGAAGGCTTCGGGCTGGTCGATGGAGAAGCGATACAGGCTGTCCCAGTCGCGCACTTGCGGGTCAAGTTCGCAGGCGACCTGCTCGATAAAGCGCTGCATGTTGCTGCCAGCGGCACGCGCCGGTGACGGCTGCCAAAGCGGTTCGGTCATGTCGAGTCCTGACTATCAAAGATTCCAGCGCGAAAGAGTAGCAAGGAAGCGCCTGCTACGTCATTGGTACCAAGG
>RECK01000409.1 GCA_007694055.1 Wenzhouxiangella sp. | reverse complement strand
GATTGGCATTCATGGCATTTGACGCGGCAGGCCCGATGAACCTCAAATCACGATTTTTCAAGAAACCCTGGCAGAGCAAGGATCCTTCCACCCGGGCTGAAGCTGTGCGCGATGGCGGCGACCCTGAGCTGAAATCCGAGCTGCCGCGCATTGCCCAGCATGATGAGTCTGCCGATGTGCGTCTGGCCGCACTGAAAAAGATCAATTCCGAGCCGTTCTGGCTGGATGCCAGGCTGCGCGAGTCCGACCCGGAAATCGTGGCAGCTGCGGATGCTTTCCTGGCGCGCTCGGTGCTGCGTTGCGGTGATGAGGCGATGCGCGATTCCCGCCTTCAGTGGCTGGCGAAGATCGGCGATGAGGGCCTGATGCGCCGCTTTGCGGTCGAGGCCGAGGATGTTGACCTGCGTCGGGCGGCGCTGGCGCGCGTCGAGGCCCAGGGGTTTCTGGGCGACTGCTACGGCAAGGAAAGCGATGACGGTCTGGCTGCGGAAATTCTGGCCCGAATTGAGCAGCCTTCGACGCTGGAGCGGTTGTCGGATCAGCTGCGCAAGACCCGCAAGCGCCGGGCCCAGGCGGCCGCAACACGGCTCAGGGACATCCGCATTGCCGCCGGTGAACTGGATCCGGATCAGACCGCGGCCAGCGAACTGGTCAGGGAGATGGAGGCGCTGGCCAAGGGTCAGGGTGTCGCCGATCGCGGCGAGCGCCTGGCCGAGCTGACCCGCACCTGGAGCGAACTGGAGCAGAAGCCGGAGGCCCTGGCGCGTCGCTTCGACGGTGCCGTCGCCATCGTGCGATCGGCCATGGACCGCCCGGCCCGAGGCGCCGAGCCCGTGGTCAGCGAAGTGCCAGTCGACAGCCCGGAAACGTCGGCCAACCCGGGGCTGGAACAGGCGGCTGCACGGATCAGAAACGTCATCCGCCAGGCCGACAAGCGGGTGTCGCCGGCCGAACTGCTGTCGTCCTGGGATCGGGCCTGGAGTCAGGTCGGCAGCCCCTCGGAAAGCGATACGGCGTTGAAGGACGACATCCTGCCGCTGCTGCGCGAGCTGCAGGCCCAGATCGAGCAGAGCAAGACACCGCCACCACCGAAACCCGACGAGCCAAAGCCCGGTGCCGAGCTGCCGGCGCTGCTGGACGGCATTGCAGAAGTGCTTGAAAACGGCGATATCGCGCAGGCCCATGAGTTGATCGGCAAGGCCCGCTCGGTTTTCAGGGGCGTGCCGCCGCGCGCCCGTGCACGCGAGGTCGGCGGCCGCTTGCAGCGCATGGAAGGCCGCCTGAAGGAGATGCGCAATTACCAGCACTGGTCGCATAACAAGCATCGCGATGAGCTGATTGCCCAGGTCGAGGCCCTGCCCGGCTCGGGCCAGCATCCGGATGCCATATCCGCCCTGCTCAAGCAGGCGCGCGAGGAGTGGCAGCGCCTTGAGGCACTCGAAGTGTTGCCGGGCGATCGCAAGCGCTTCGCCGCACCGCCGGGGCAATGGCGCCGATTCCAGGCTGCCTGCAAGCAGGCCTTTGACACGGCCAAGCCTTACTTTGAAAAGCGCCAGGAGGTGCAGACCGAGAATCTCGAGTTGCTGGACCAGTTCATTGCCATGGGCCAGGAGCTGGCCGGCAGCGAGAAGCCGGACCCGAACCAGCTGCGCGAGTTGATGACCAAGGCCCGGGCCGCGATCCGACGCATGGACGATCTGCCGCCCAAGGCCCGCGGGCGGTCGGCAGGGCGCCTGCGCGAGCTGATGGATCAGATCTCGAACAAGCAGAATGAACTGTTCGCAGAAATCGAGCTGGTCAAGCGCCGCCTGATCACCGAAGCCAAGGCCCTGGTACATGAAAAGGACACCAAGGTCGCCATCGACAAGGCCAAGGCACTTCAGGCGCAGTGGCAAAAGGCCGGCAGCGGCCGACGCAAGCTCGAGCAAAAGCTCTGGGAGGAGTTTCGGACGCCGATCGACCCCTTGTTCGATCAGCTCAAGGGCGAACGCGAGGAGCAGAAGCAGGCCGATCGCGAAGCCATGGCCGAACTGAAGGCGATCTGCGAGCAGGCCGAAGCACTGGCCAAAGTCGCTGATGATGAGCTGGAGGCCGCGGAAGGCCGGATGGCCGGCCTGGTCGCCGACTGGAGCGGGCGGGAAGGACGTACCGGCAAGCTCAACCAGCGCATGGAGAAGGCCGAGGCGGCCCTGGCAGCGCGTCTGCAGGCGCGTCTTGAGCGCTTGCGTGAGTCACATCGGGAGCGCCTGGAGCAATTGGCGGCAGCGATTCAGCAGGCAGCCGAGCTCAAGCTCGCGGGCAAGGACAGCGAAGGCGCACTGCCGATGCCTGAGGCCAACCCGGGCGACAGTGAACTTGAACAGGCACTGGTCCAGGCAGCCTCAGAGCTTGCTCGGCTCGAAGCCGAAAGCGATGCACTGGAGGCCAGGCTGGCCCAGGGTGATGAGGCCGCAAGACAGCTTGTGGTCGAGATCGAGTTCCTCGGCGGGATGGAAACGCCACCCGAAGACCGGAAACTGAGGATGGACTACCAGGTTCAGCGCCTGGCCCAGCGCATGAGTGAGCGCAATGCCCAACCAGACCTGAGCACCGAGCTGGGACAGCTGCAGGAGCGCTGGTACCGCAGCCTTCCGCACACCCCGTCGCGCCACCACGGATACTCGAAACGCTTCGTCAAGGCGCGCTCGATTATCGAGGGCATGATTGGTCTTTGAGGCGTCAGCCGCTGTGGGCATGACCGGGCAAGACGCTATAATTTGCCCATGGCTGGCGGCATGACGACAACATCACCCTTCGTACATCTGCGCCTGCATACCGAGTACTCCCTGGAAGACGGGATGGTGCGGATCGGCGCGCTGGTCGACCGGGCCGCCGAGCTCGGTATGCCGGCGGTTGCGGTGACCGACTGGCACAACCTGTTCGGCCTGGTGAAGTTCTATCGGGCGGCGATGGCGCGCGGCATCAAGCCGATAGCCGGCGCCGATATCCGCGTATCCGATCCCGACCACCCCGACCAGGCCGGCGTGATCACGCTGCTGGTCCAGGATCGCATCGGCTACCTGAACCTGTGCCGCATCCTATCGCGCAGCTTTCTCGAAGGCCGCTACCGGGGCCAGCCACGCGTGCATCCGGCCTGGCTGCAGGACCAGACCGCCGGCCTGATCGCCCTGGTCGGTCGCAGCTCGAATGTCGGGCAGGCCCTGAGCAACGGCCGTCGCAACCTGGCCCAGTCGCGCTGCAACGAATGGCTGAAACGCTTTCCCGGCCGCCTGTATCTGGCCCTGGAGCGCCTAGGACGGGACGGCGAAGCGGTGCTGGAGAGCGGACTGCTGGAACTGGCGCTGGCAACCGACACGCCCGTCGTGGCCTGCAACGACGTGCGTTTCCTGCACCAGGATGACTACTTCGCCCACGAGGCGAGGGTGTGCATCCACCAGAGCCGCCTGCTCGACGACAAGCGTCGTTCTCGCGAATTCGTGGATCAGCAGTACCTGAAGTCCAGCGAAGAGATGCACGCGACCTTTGCCGACATTCCGGTTGCCGTGGAAAACGCCTGGCACCTGGCCCAGCGCTGCAACCTGGAGCTCACCCTCGGCAACTACGCCCTGCCCGCTTTCCCGGTGCCTGAAGGGGAAACCGAAGACGATTTCCTGCGCAAGCAGGCGGCCGAAGGGCTCGACCAGCGCCTGCAGCGCCACGGCCTGGCCCCGGATGCCGAGCGAGAGGAGTATGACCAGCGCCTGCAGCGCGAGCTGGGTGTCATTACCGAGATGGGCTTTTCCGGGTACTTCCTGATCGTGGCCGACTTCATTGCCTGGGCCCGAAACAACGGCGTTCCGGTCGGGCCGGGCCGCGGTTCAGGTGCCGGTTCGGTGGTGGGATGGACGCTGGGTATTACTGACGTGGATCCAATACGTTACGAGCTTCTCTTCGAGCGCTTTCTTAATCCGGAACGGGTTTCCATGCCCGACTTCGATATCGACTTCTGCGTCGAGGGCCGCGATCGGGTGATCGACTACGTGGCCCAGCGCTACGGCCGCGACCAGGTCTCCCAGATCATTACTTACGGCACCATGGCGGCCAAGGCCGTGGTCAGGGACTGCGGGCGCGTGCTCGGCTACGGCTACGGCATGGTCGACTCCATTGCCAAGCTCATCCCCAACAAGCTGGAGATGACCCTGGAAAAGGCGCTGGAGGAAGAGCCTGAACTGGCCGCGCGCTACGAGCGCGAGGAAGATACCCGGGCCATCCTTGACCTGGCCCGCTCGCTGGAGGGCCTGGCCCGCAATGCCGGCAAGCATGCCGGAGGGCTGGTCATTGCGCCCGGACCGCTGACCGACTTCACCCCGCTTTACACCGAGCCCGACGGACACTCGGTGCTGACCCAATACGACAAGAACGATGTCGAGTCGGTCGGCCTGGTCAAGTTCGACTTCCTCGGCCTGCGCAACCTGACCATCATCGACTGGGCGCTCAAGGCGATCAACGTCGACCGCCTGGCCAGCGGCCAGGACAAGCTTGATCTTGATGACCTGCCGCTGGATGACAGCAAGGCCTTTCAGCTGCTTCAGGCGGCCCACACCACGGCCGTGTTTCAGCTCGAATCACCCGGCATGAAGGAGCTGCTGCGCAAACTCAAGCCGGACAGCTTCAACGATATCGTCGCAGCCGTTGCTCTCTACCGGCCCGGGCCGCTGGATGCGGGCATGGTCGATGAGTACATCAACCGCAAGCATGGCAAGGCACCGGTCAAGTACCCGCATGAACTGGCCGAGCCCATCCTGGCAGATACCTACGGGGTCATCCTGTACCAGGAGCAGGTCATGCAGATTGCCCAGGAACTGGCCGGCTACAGCCTGGGCGGGGCCGACTTGTTGCGCCGCGCCATGGGCAAGAAGAAAGCCGAGGAAATGCAGAAGCAGCGCGAGATCTTCGTGACTGGCGCCGGCGCAAACGGCATCGAGAAGGCCCAGGCCGAATCGATCTTCGACCTGATGGAAACCTTCGCCCGCTACGGCTTCAACAAGTCGCACTCGGTTGCCTATGCACTGGTCGCCTACCACACGGCCTGGCTCAAGGCACATTATCCGGCCGAGTTCATGGCGGCCGTGCTTTCGGCCGATCTCGACAAGACCGACAAGATCGCCAACCTGATCGAAGACTGCAAGGCCATGGGACTGACCATTCTGGCCCCGGATGTCAATCGTTCGGCCTACCGGTTCGAGGTCGAAGACGGCGCCATTCGCTACGGCCTGGGCGCGATCAAGGGTGTCGGCGCCGGCGCCGTAGAGAGCCTGATCGATGCGCGCGAACGTCTGGGTCGCTTTACCAGCCTCGGTGAGCTGTGTCGCGAAGTAGACCTGGGTCGGCTCAATCGACGGACGCTGGAAACCCTGGTCCGATCGGGTGCCTGCGAGTCCATATCCGACAACCGGGCCGCGCTGATGCAGGCTCTGCCCGATGAACTGTCTCGAGCCGAGCGTATCCAGGCCGATCGCGCTGCCGGCCAGACCAGCCTGTTTGGCCTGGCCAACAGTGACCCGGAGAGCGTGCCGGATGACCACGCCCTGCCCCAGGTTCGGCCATGGACCGGCCGCCAGCGCCTGCGGGCAGAGCGCGAAACCCTGGGTCTGTACCTGTCAGGCCACCCGCTGGATGAGTTGCGCGAAGAGTTGTCGGGCTTCATCACCATTACCCTGGACAAGATCGGCCAGCGCCTGGGCAACGGAAAGAAACAGGATAACGGTGAGCGGCGCGGCCGCCGGCGCGGGGTCGAGATGACCCTGGCCGGCCTGGTCATGGCGGTTCGCAAACGTCCCGGCAAAGGCGCTTTCGTGGCCCTGGACGATGGCACCGCCCGACTGGAGATCGCGATCTTCGATGAACTGTTCGGACGAGTCGCCAACCTGCTGGTGCCCGATGAAATCCTGGTGGTGCGCGGCAAGGTCGAGGTCGATGACTTTCGCGGAGGCTTCCGCATGGTCGCCGACGAGGTGCTCGAGGTCGACGAGGCCCGCAGTCGCTTCGCCCAACGCCTGGAGATCGACCTGGACGAAACAGGCAAGGACTTCGACCGGGATCTGGCCGCCGCCCTGCATCCTTACCGACCGGGACGCACGCCAATCATCCTGCGTTATCGCAACAGCAAGGCCCAGGCCATTCTGAAACTGGGAGAAGAGTGGCTGGTCAGCCCATCGACGGACCTGCTCGCAGCCATTGACGGGCTCAAGGGTATCCGTACCGTCAAACTGCGCTACTGATCCCGCTGCAGTTTCTTGAGTTCCCGGCGCTGGCGCTTGTCGGGCCGGCGCAGGCGCCCCGGGCTGTCGGCGCGGTCGGCCCGAAGCTGTTCCACCCTGAGCTCCCGCGCCTGGCGACCGGCTTCGGTTTCGCGGTAATTTTCCGCGGCCATGGCAGCCGACACGCGGCGCTCGATCAGCCCGGTTACATCGACTTCAAAGACCAGCTCGGCGCGGGTAATCCGCAGCCGATCATCAATGCGCACAAGCCGTGATGGCTTGGCTCGATGGCCGTTGATTTCGACATGCCCGCCGCGAATGGCCTGCTGGGCCAGCGAACGGGTCTTGAAGAACCGGGTTGCCCACAGCCACTTGTCCAGGCGAACTGAATCGGCCACGCCACCTGCCCTGTCGGCGCCACTACCCATCTGCACGGCTGTTCTCCAGGCGCTCCAGGCGCCGATTGATGGCCTTCAGCTCGGCCAGCAGCTGGCGCCGCTGCTCGTCTTCTTCGTCCTGGTGAATCGACTGGGTAGCGGTCACGATAATGGCGATGAACAGGTTCAGGACCATGAACGATGAAACCAGGATAAAGGGCACGAAGTAGAGCCAGATCAGCGGATACTGCTCCATCATCGGCCGGGCCACCCCGGTCGACCAGGATTCCAGCGTCATGACCTGGAACAGGGAAAAAAGACTTAGACCCAGATTGCCCCAGAGCTCCGGAAAGTCCTCGCCGAACATCATCGTGCCCATCACCCCGAAGACGTAGAAAACCAGGATCAGCAGAAGCGCCGTCCAGCCCATACCCGGCAGGGCCCGCAGCAGTGACTCGATGATGACCCGAAGCTTGGGCACCTGGGACAGCAGCCTGAGCACCCGCAGGATACGCAGGGCACGCAGGATTTCCAGCGGGCCCGTGGCCGGCACCAGCGAGATGCTGACGATGAGGAAATCGAAAATGTTCCAACCGGTACGAAAGAAGCGGGGCCCGAAGGCCAGCAGCTTGAGTACGATCTCGACAACGAACACAGCCAGGATCAGCTTGTTCACGGCGACCAGCAAGGGCCCGCCGATCGCCATCATTCGATCCGAGGTCTCGAGGCCAAGGATGATGGCGTTGATAACGATCAGCGCAATTATGAAACGGGTGAAAGGCACGCCTTCCACCCAGTCGCCCAGGCGCTGTCGCCACCCGGCCACAGCCGGGTCTCCGGCCCGTGGCTCAGGCCGAGGCGGCATTCGAGTCGTCTCCATCGGCGCTGCCATCTGCCTGGGCCGATGAGTCGGGTGATTCCAGCGCTTCGACCAGAAGACGATTCACTCTTTGGACGTAGGCTGCCGGGTCGGCAAGCTCTCCGCCTTCAGCCAGGCGGGCCTGCTCGAAAAGCAGCTGGCTGAGGTCATTGAATCGCTTGCCGTCGTCCAGCCTGGCCATCGCTGAGAGCAGCGGATGGCTGACATTGATTTCGAAATCCGGCTTGCTTTCCGGAACGGCTTGCCCCGCCTGGCGCAGCAGCTTTTCCATTTGCAGACTCATGCCGCCCTCATCGGCCACGATGCAGCCGGGCGAGTCGGTCAGCCTGTGCCCGGGGCGAACACTGCCAACCTCATCTCCCAGCGCCTGCTTGATTCGACCGGCCAGCAACTTGGCCGCCTCATCGGGCTCCGGTGCGTCTTCGTCCAGGTTCAGCTTGCCGCGGGTGACGGACTTCAGCGGCTTGTCCTTGTACTGGTCAAGATGGGAGACCAGCCACTCGTCGATACGGTCGGTCAGCAGCAGCACTTCGATGCCGCGACGCGCGAAAGCCTCCAGGTGCGGGCTGGAACGCGCAACCTTGAGGCTGTCGGCACTCAGGTACCAGATCGTGTCCTGACCCTCGCTCATGCGCCCCAGGTAATCATCCAGGCTGACCGTTTCAGCGCCATCGCTGCCCGTGGAGGCGAAACGGAGTATGCCGGCAATACGTTCACGCTGTTCGAAATCCTCGATCACACCCTCCTTGAGAATGGCGCCGAAAGCCTTCCAGAACCGATCCCAGGTCTCGCCGCCGTCGTTGGCCAGCTTTTCGATCAGGTCGAGGCTGCGCTTGATTACGGTCGCTCGAATTTTCTTCAGCAGCGGGCTATCCTGCAGGATCTCGCGCGATACGTTCAGCGGCAGATCAGACGAGTCGACCACGCCGCGCATGAAGCGCAGGTAGCGGGGCAAGAGCTGCTCAGCCGCATCCATGATGAAAACACGCTGGATGTAGAGCTTGAGGCCCTCGCGCTCATCACGATTGATCAGCAGATCGAATGGGGCCTGAGCAGGCAGGTAAAGCAGCAGGCTGTAACTCTGGCTGCCCTCGACATGATGGTGTGCCCAACTCACCGGTGCCTCGGGATCGCCGGTCAGCCCGGTGTAAAAAGACTTGTAGTCCTCGTCTTCGAGTTCGTTGCGCGGCCTGGCCCAGAGCGCCTGGGTGTCGTTGATGACCTGCTTGTTGGCCTCGGCATGGTCTTCCGATTTTGCATCTTCGGCGTCACCCCCGATCTCGACAAGCCGAATCGGAAAGGCCACGTGGTTGGAGTAATGGCGAATGATGCGCTCCAGCTGCCAGCGATTGAGCAAGTCGCGGTGCTCTTCGCGCAGACTCAGGGTAATGCTTGTGCCCTGAGCCTCGCGCACGACTGCCTCAATGCTGTAATCGCCCTCTCCGCTTGACCGCCAGCGCACACCCGCCGCTGCCGGCTCATCGGCCCTGCGGGTTTCAACCTCGACCTCCGCGGCGACGATGAATGCCGAGTAGAAGCCGACGCCGAACTGGCCGATCATGCGGGCATCTTTCCTGGCATCGCCCGACAGGGACTCGAGAAAGCGCCGCGTTCCCGAACGCGCTATGGTGCCGAGATTCTCGATCACCTCTTCGCGGTTCATGCCGATACCGCGATCGGACACGGTCAGTCGACCTGCCGACGGGTCGAAGCTCACCTCGATTCCCAGGTCCTGATCCAGGCCCTTCAGCCCCTCCTTGGTCAGGGCCTCGAAGCGCAGCTTGTCACTGGCATCGGAAGCGTTGGAGATCAGCTCGCGCAGGAAAATCTCACGATTTGAATAAAGGGCGTTGATCATCAGCTTGAGCAGCTGGTGGACCTCGGCATCAAAGCGTCGGGTTTCGGCAGCAGGGGTATCACTCATGGCTTGATTTGCAGTAGTTGAAGGACAGGGCAGATTTGGGCTTGGCAAGGCCGTAATTCAAGCCGGGATTGAACTGACCCAGGATTCGATACCGGTTTTGCCCCCTGCCCCAGCGTGCTGATGACGGGCCCGCTCTTGCCCTCAGGCAGCTAAAATCGTGATACCCATCACACTTAAGGGCCATTGGGCGGGCCACGGATTTGCATGACGGCGCCATGACTCGCATAATTGGGCTCCCGCCAATTCCTGGGACAGCACGACTCGCGGTTCGAAACCGGGTCGCAAGGATTGGCTCTGGTCAGTAAAATCAAACAATAAAGAGATCTATGCGCCATCGTTATCTGATCACGATCACGGATTACAGGGGGGCGCGGCACTTCACACTCAGCCAGCTTATGCGGCGGATGCTGGCCGTTGTTCTCGGGGCAACGGTGCTGGTTTTCCTGTCCGGTTCGCTGCTGATTCACGGACTGAGCCAGCGTGTTGGCAGTCTCAATGCGGAAGTCGCCAAGATTCAGGCGCTGCACGGGTCGATCCGGGCCCAGAATGAGAGGCTGCTGGCCGAACGCGAGCAGTTGCAGAGTGAAGTCGAAACCAAGACCGCATCGCTGGAGATCCTCAGCGACGAAATGGAACATATCGAGATCCTGATCGGGTTGCGCGCGGAGCCCGAGCGCTCGCTGGCCCAGCGCGTCGACACTGCCAGCCAGACCGCGTTCGAAAAGCGCCTGATGCTGGATTCGATCCCGTCCGGATTTCCGGTGGAGTCCGAACGCATTACCAGCCCCTTCGGCATGCGTCGCCACCCGATTCAGCAGCGAATGGCCATGCATGGCGGAGTCGACCTGCGGGCCCCCCGCGGCACACCAATACATGCAACAGCGGACGGCGTCGTTGAGTGGGCCTCAAAGCACCATAACAGCGGCCTGGGCAACATGGTCAAGCTGGTCCACAATTACGGGTTCTCGACCATCTACGGTCACCTGGATCAAATCGAGGTTCAGGTCGGTACCTATATCAAGCGTGGCCAGTTGCTGGGCTATGCGGGCAGCTCCGGGGCGGCTACCGCACCCCACCTGCACTACGAGGTTCGGCACCTGAACCGGCGCCTGGACCCGGCGCCGTTCATGCGCTGGTCCATGGATGATTATGACCTGCTCTTTACAAAGGAGAATCGAGTCGAATGGGAATCATTAGTCGAGGTAATTCGCCGGACCGCAAACGCACCGGAACGACCGTCATTGCTGCAGGCACAAAGCTGGTCGGCGACCTTACCTTAAGCGACGGTCTGCACGTAGACGGAACGGTCGAAGGCTCGATCAGCTCCGATGGCGAGGTTTCCATCGGCGAGCAGGGACGTATCGAAGGTGAGATCAAGGCCAGGCGGGTCATGATCAGCGGGCACTTTTCCGGAGAAGTGGACGCCGAACGACTGGAGATCGTTGCCAGCGGCGAGGTCACCGGCACGGTTACCGTGGGCCAGCTGGTGGTGGAGTCGGGTGCGCGCTTCAATGGCACCAGCAAGATTCGAGGCGAGGAGCCGCCACGTCAGCTGTCGCACGACAAAAAAGACGCAGAAAAAGCCGATACCAAGTCCGGCAAGACGCCGGCCAAGGCCTCAGCCGGAGCCTGATGGCTTGCGCCGGAAGTAGACCGTTCTTTGCACCCGGGCCACGAGCTCACCTTCCGGGGCCCTGATCTCAACCTCATGATCGACCAGCCAGGGACGACCGCTCTCGGTCTCTCGGCGCGCCCGGGCCAGGTCTTCATCGCTGATCCGGAATTCGGCTACCACCGTGCCCCGCCCTGGCTTCAGAAACTCGATCCTCCCTGCCCTGTCCCAGACGATGTAGTCCGGGCCCATGTTCTTGATGTAGAGAAGCATGAGAAAAGGGTCGGCCATGGCAAACAGCGAACCGCCGAAGTGAACGCCAACATAATTGCGGTTCAGCAACCCCAGCCTGAGTTCGACCCGGGCATAGCGATAATCCGGACTGATTTCACGCACACGGATACCGGCTGCCAGAAAAGGCGGCCAGATATTCATCAGGCGGCGTAGCCAGATCGCTTTCAATAGAATCAAAAAACCTGCCGCAGTACGGCAGGTTTTTCAGAGATCTGAAGAAAAGACCTGCTGATCAGGCGCTGACGCGACGGGTCAGCTTTTCCTTGATGCGAGCGGCCTTGCCTTCCAGGTTGCGCAGATAGAACAGCTTGGCCCGACGGACCCGGCCACGACGCTTGATGTCGATGGATTCGATCAGCGGGCTGTAGGTCTGGAAAACGCGCTCCACGCCGGTGCCATGGGAAATCTTGCGCACGGTGAAAGCGGAATTTACACCGCGGTTCTTGCGCGCAATCACTACGCCTTCAAAAGCCTGCAAGCGCTGGCGATCCCCTTCACGCACCCAGATGTTGACGACAACGGTGTCGCCGGGAGCGAAATTCGGGATTTCGCGCTGGGTTTGCTCGTTATTTATTTCTTCGATGATATTGCTCATGCCTGCTACTTCCAGAATGCTCGAGTTCGTTGTCAATCCCGCCAAAAGCGCGGAACACAATCCTCTAATTTTAACTGGTTTTCAGCCTGATTTACAGCTATTTGTCAGAAAATTCCTGCGGCCAGGCCGCAAGCGCTGCCTTGTCGTCCGGGTCCAGTATTCGCCTGGACCACAGATCGGGTCGCAGACGGCGGGTCCGGTGCAGGGCCTGGGCCCGGCGCCACTGCGCAATGCGCGCATGATCACCGCTGGTCAAGACCTCGGGCACCGCGCGCCCTCGCCAGCTTTCCGGGCGGGTAAAGTGCGGGCAATCGAGTAGACCGTCCGCGAACGAATCTTCAACCACCGATCGCTCATGACCCAGTACGCCGGGAATCTGACGGACCACGGCATCGATCATCACGGCCGCGGCCGGCTCTCCCCCCGACAGCACGTAGTCGCCAACCGACCACTCCTCGTCGATCAACTCATCCAGTACGCGTTGATCAATTCCTTCGTAGCGACCGCACACCAGAATCAGGCGGTTTCGCTCAACCAGTTCCATTACGCCGTCCTGATCCAGCCTGCGACCCTGCGGGCTCAGGCAAGCCACGGAGGCGGCGGGGGCGCCATCGGCACGGGCCGCCTCGATCGCGCAGGCCAGTGGTTCCGGTCGCATCACCATGCCCGGGCCACCGCCATAGGGGCGATCGTCAACCGAGCGATGAACATCGGCCGTGAAAGCACGCGGGTTCCAGGTTTTCAGCTCGACGTGCCCGGAGGCCAGCGCCTTGCCGGTCAGACCGAGTGCCTTGAGCCCGTCCACCCAGTCAGGGAACAGGGTAATGACATCAATCCTGGCCAGCATGCTCGTCTGCGAGCCAGTCTGCCGGCCAATCCACCGTCAGGGTTCCGGCAGCAAGATCCACCGACTTGACAAAGATTTCCGGGATGAAGGGAATCAGGACAGCGCCGTGATCACCTTCAATTTCCAGCACATCATGGGCTCCGGTTTCGAACAAACGCAGAACCTTGCCATGAATGTGACCTTCCAGGTTGACCACCTGCAAACCGATCAGATCGGCCCAGTAGTACTGGTCTGGCCCGGGAGCGGGAAGGCTCGCGCGCGGCACGCTCAAGCCCTTTCCAACCAGTAGCAGCGCCGACTCCGGAGAATCAACACCTTCCACCCTGGCCACCAGACGCCTGCCCTGGCGACGCCATTCGGCCACCTGCAGGGTCTGGTCGCTATCGTTCAGCACCCACGGCTGGTATTCGAAGATTGCTTCCGGCGGATCGGTGTCCGAGAAGATCTTGATCCAGCCGCGGGTTCCCCAGACGCCGTTGATGCGGCCAAGTGCGACCGTATCGTCAGCGTCCGGCCCGGC
The DNA here is from genome assembly GCA_007694055.1 of Wenzhouxiangella sp. Classification (GTDB taxonomy): domain Bacteria; phylum Pseudomonadota; class Gammaproteobacteria; order Xanthomonadales; family Wenzhouxiangellaceae; genus Wenzhouxiangella. Next base: position 4,031 of record RECK01000409.1, on the reverse strand, counting down.
CATCAGGCGGCCGGCTGCTGCGCTTTGCGAGCCTCGGCAACGAGGTGGCTGACGCGCTCGGTCATCTGGGCACCCTGGCCAACCCAATGATCGATGCGGTCGGTATCGACGCGCAGACGCTCTTCCTGGCCACGAGCGACCGGGTTGAAGAACCCGAGACGTTCGATATTGCGGCCGTCACGACGGCTGCGGCTGTCGGTAACGATGATGTGGTAGAAGGGCTGCTTTTTGGCTCCGCCCCGGCTCAAACGAATCTTGACCATGATATCTCCATCAAAACGGCGGGCGACATTACGGCCGCGCACCAAACACTGTTTCGGCAAACCCGCAATTGTACCTTGCCAATCAGGCAAATGGAAGATTCATGAGGCCTGGAAAATACCCAGCGGCTGATATCCATCCAGCGCAGGGAAAACCTGCTCCAGCTGGCCCTGCGACATACCATGTCGTCGCACCAGCGCTTCTGCCAGTACCTGGCGATAATCGACACTGGTATCCAGGTCCTGGTTCTCGAACAGGGAGCTCTTGTCCAGGCCGGGAAACTCACCGAAAAACTGGCCGCCGTTGACCCGACCACCCAGCGCCAGCATGACATTGCCGTAACCATGATCGGTGCCGTTGGACTGGTTGCCGGTCACGTTGCGGCCGAATTCGCTCAGGACCACCACGGAGACCCGGTTCATCAAGTCGCCCTGTGCCGACATTGACAGGTCGGTATAAAAGGCATCGAGTGCTTCAGCCATTCCCTGCACCAGGTTCCCATAGTAGTCAAAGTGGTTGGGGTTGCCGGGATTCGGCATACCCTGGCCTTGGTGGGTATCCCAGCCGCCGTAATCCAGCGTGGCCGCCACCACACCCGTATCCTCCTTGATCAGCTGGGCCAGGTTACGCAACTGTGTGCCGAGATTGCTGGATGGATAAGCCGCGCCGCCTTCCGGCTCATAGTCTTCGAAATTCATGCTCCGCATTTCCGCCAGGGCTTCGGCGGTCAGGCGCCCGGCCTGGTCAAGCGGGCTGGAGCCACCCTGCCAGAGTGGCTGGATGCGCCGATGTGCGCCCACGTGCCCGGCGATATCGGGGTTGGAGCTGTTCCAGGACCAGTGAAAACCATCGACCCGGAACTCCTGCGCGTTGCTGACGGTAAAAGCGTCGTTGGCGCCGATCAGGGCCAGCGGCTGGGTTGAGGAAAACCCGAAGGCGTGACTGAGCAGCGCCGGCGGCAAGCCGGTGGCCTGGCTCAGGTAGCGGGCCAGCCAGCCTTGAGCAGTGGTCTTGTTGCCTGGCGTGCCAAGGTCCATCCAGGCCTGGGCATCGAAGTGGCTGCGCGAAAGATGCGTGGGCATGCCCGCGCCCTGGACGATGGCCAGCTTGTCCTGCAACCACAGGCGCTGCAGCCAGCGCGGCGTCGAGCCAACCGGATCTCCGGGCCCGCCCCCGGCGCGCGGGTGCAGCGCCCACTGGGCACTGATCGGGCGCAGATGCGCCTCCGGAATCAGCATGTTGCCGCGCCGGGCCTCATAAGCTGTCCGTTCCGGCCCGGCGTAGGGCACGACCAGGTGCAGACCGTCGATGCCGCCACGCAGGTAGAGGTAGACGAGCACATCATGACCGGAACCTGCGCCCGCCATCGCCGGGTTGAAGAATGCGGCGGCCGGCAGCGACGCCGCTCCGGCCGCGGCGCAACAGCCCTTGAGGAAACTGCGTCGCTTCATCGCTGGTGGAACTCCGGCAGCATCGTGATCAGGGACACCATGGCGCGCAGGCGCACTGGCGTGTAGTGGGCGGAAAGGTTGTTTTGTGACCAGTTGCCGTAAGGGGCGTTGTCGACAATGTCCAGCGGCGCGTCAGCAGCAGCATTCTGACGCAGGAAATCGATCAGTTCCTGGCGCCGAAGCGCCGAGACCGGCCTGCCGATCAATCGGGTCAGCCACCAGTCAACCAGGTTCGCGGCGGTATGCTGCGACGGATTCGGAAAGGCTTGCACCGTGAGCTCGTGAATCCGGAGCAGGAAAGCACCCCCGTCCGGGTAGCGCAACTCCGGCAGGCGACTGAGCAGGCGCCAGCTCTGGCCCATGACCGAAACAGACGTCCAGCGCTGGGCCGTGTCCGGGTAGCCATCCGGCGCCGGCCAGCGGAAACTGCCGTGGCCGGTCTGCTGAAAGCGGCTGAAGAACTCACCATACGGCGCCCACTCACCGAAGTGGCGGGGCTCGATCTCGGCAGCGGTCTTGCGCAGGGTGGCAATCACCATTTCAAACGGACGGCGGATCTTGGCGCCCTGCCCGTTCAGAACCTCATCGGAGGTCATGATGTGCAGCATGACTCGCGCGACCTGGTCCGGCTCCTGCCAGTTTTCAAGCCACACCGATGCCGCTGATTCGACCAGGGACTGCGGCGGATCATCACTGATATAGCGTCGGCAAAGCTTGCGGCAGATGTGCCGGGCGGTTGCCGGATGGGTGCACAGGCGGTCCATGACCACGTGGGCTTCCTGTTGGCCGCCAGGCTGTCCGGGAAGAGGTACCCACTGGCCGAGCACGTTCTTCTGTCCACCCTCGTGCCAGTTCGAGAAGTAGAAAAACTCGCCGGTATCATATTCAGGACCAGGCGGAAATTGCCAGTGCCCGTTGCGAACCGTCCAGCCGGTAAAGCAACGGGCCACGTCGTAGACATCGGCATCGCTGTAACCGATGGCTTGACCATCCGCACCGATCGGGATGGCACCATGCGACGCCCCGGGATAATAAACATCAACACCCAGGGTGTGCAACTCCATCAGCTCGCGCGCCCAGTTTTCGTTGTAGCCGCCGGTGCGGTTGGCGCGGTTGTCCAGGTAGTAGAGCATGGCCGTGGACTTGGCCACGGCTTCCAGCATCTGGCGAAAATTGCCCAGCGCCTGCGGCCGGATGGCATCACGGTCGTGCTGGACAAAAACCGGCGCGATACTGAAGTCCCAGCCGGCCACGTTGAAGTGATCGTGCCAGAACTCGACCATCATCTCGTAGAGCTGACGTCGTGAATAGGTAGCGCGCAGGATGCGGGCCGCGTCAGTCTCGGCAACCGGGCGATAGCGATCGGGCCAGTTGGTCATTTCCCCGCGGACATGATCGGCCCATAGCTGGGTGATCGACTTGTCCAGGGTTTGATAGTTGGCTGCGGACAGGCGCGCGCTCAGCTCCGGGTCATTGATGGCGTGCCAGTCGAGCTGCCAGGTGGCCCAGGCGGCCAGGCGGTCTTCCGGGTTGCTGCCAAGGCTCAGAAAGTGAGAGATATCCTCAGGTCTGGCGCCATAGGTAAAGCGTTCCAGCACTTGCCGGGCAAAGTCCTCGGCATCGTGGGAGCGATCTTCGAATCGATCGGAAAATATGCGATCCCCGTCCCCGGCGGGAATGGCTGCGCTGGTCCCCCCAGCGAGCTGATCCATGGCACAAGACCGCTTTTGTTCAGGAAGCTAAATCCTACTGGAGAAATCGCTCCGGGACTGTGCCGGCGATCACACTTTGAAGATCTTCAGTGCCGAATCCGGGGACTCACCCGGGCACCACCCGATGCCCAGCGCGGATCATGGGCGGCTTCGACATGGCCGCTCTCCCGATCCCACATCACGCCATGCATGTTGCCCCAGGGGCGGGCCCGAACGTTGACCTCATGGCCCAGCGCCTGCAGGCGCTCCATTTCCTCGTCTGTCAGCGTGCCCCGCTCGAGCAGGATTTCATCGGGCAGATACTGATGGTGAAACCTCGGCATGGAAACCCAGGACTCCGGCCCGTTGCCGTCGATGAAGTCGAGAATGCCAAGCAGCACCATGGTGATGATGCGCGACCCGCCCGGCGTGCCGATAACAGCCACCCGCTCTGGGCTTTTGACGATGGTCGGGCTCATCGAGGAGAGCATGCGCTTGCCCGGTTCGATGGCATTAGCGCTAAAGCCGATCAGGCCGTAGGCGTTCGGTTCGCCTGGAGCGGCGGCAAAGTCATCCATCTCGTTGTTCAGCAACACACCGGTCCCGGGCGGGGCGTAGGCGGCGCCAT
>RECK01000266.1 GCA_007694055.1 Wenzhouxiangella sp. | reverse complement strand
GAGTGGCATGGCTGGCGCGTTGATCTGCAGGTCTGCTACGACCTGCGATTCCCGGTCTGGTGTCGCAACGATCGCAATTTCGACCTCCAGCTGTTCGTGGCCAACTGGCCGTCCCCCCGGGTCGGCGTCTGGCAGTCCTTGCTCAAGGCCCGGGCCATTGAAAACCAGAGCTATGTGATTGGCGTCAACCGGACCGGACGCGACGGCAGAGATATCGACTATCCCGGCCGCTCTTCAGCCTGGAGCCCGATGGGCGAATGCCTGGTGGAGCTGGATGATCATGAACAGGTGAGCCAGGTCAGCCTGGATCTTGATGCGCTCAGGCAGACGCGTAAGCAGTTCCCTTTTCTTGCCGATGCCGATCGCTTCACCATCGATTAGTCCATCCAGCGCAGTCAATCCAAGGGTGGACTGAGAGCACGCCCGGGTTACAGCATTCAAAGAGCACACCGGATCACGCCGACTCCCAGGCCTTCGATAGCGAAGTCCTGGTCGGGCTGGACATGAATCAAGGGGTAGGCGGGGTTTTCGGCTTCGAGATAAATACCGCGGCCGCGTCGACGCAGGCGCTTGACCGTGACTTCGTCGTCGATTCGGGCCACCACGATCTGACCGCTGCGTGCATCGGGTGTCTTGTGGACCAGCAGCAGGTCGCGATCATGGATGCCGGCGTCAATCATGCTGTCGCCCTGAACGCGCAGGATGTAGTGAGGTTGCGGAGAAAAAGCGCTGGCATCGACCAGCAACTCGTCCTCGCGGTTTTCAACTGCCAGGATCGGTGTGCCCGCAGTGACCCGACCGATGACGGGCAGCCGTCCACGGTTTGACGAGGCGCTACCTTGCTCGCCACGACGCTGCACAGGCACCAGGCCTCGGGCCCGGCCCGGCAGCAGCTGGATCGCACCGCGCTCGGCAAGCGCTTTCAGGTGGCACTGGGCCGCGTTTGGAGACCGAAAGCCGAAGTGGGAAACGATCTCGGCCCGGGTTGGCGGCAGGCCGTTTGCAGCGACTCGCTGATGGATGAAGTCCAGTATTTCTTGTTGGCGCCGGGTCAGCTTCATGCCATTACTGTATCAAAAAACAGTCAATATTTGCAGGTCGCAGGCAGAACCCGTCGTCGGCGCGCTACTTGCGAATGATGATCTGGCCGGATACCCGACTGCGGCCATGCCAGAGCCAGGGACGATGTGGCCACCAGGGATCATGGTAACGCCACCACGGGTCATGCAGCATGACCAGGTCGGGGTGGTCGGCCCACAAGTAGATCACTTCAGCGTCGAGCACCGGGTAGCGGTAAATGAATTCCCCAATCGTGCCTTCGCTGAAGTCGGTGATCCGTCCGATGATTGTCAGTTCCCGCCCACGCTTGAAGATTTCCGGGTCCTTGAAGCCTTCGCGGCAGGCGAGAAACCGCCCATGGTGACGGTCGCCGCTGACCGGCCTATGCTCCCGGTCCAGCGTACGAGCCAGTACCTCGATACAGGTCTGGTCGGCTTGCGGTCTGGTATCGACGATTTGTCCGCCCCAGCGAACCTGTCCGCCGATGGAGCGCTCGGTGGCCTGGTCGGGCTGGAAGTCGGGATAGTCGCCTGCCAGCGGTGCGGGGATGCTTGCACAGCCGCTTAACAGGCCCAGCCCAAGCAGACCTGCCGCGGCGACGAGAATGTTCCTTGACTGCGGGTTCATGCGTCTGGACTCCTTGGTTTCTGACCGGACCTGTTGACAATACTTAAGACCGATACAAAGCCGGGATGTTGCATCAGGGTTTGAACCGGCGCGCCGTGTCAATGAAGTCCTGCGCCAGCTCGGCATGCGGCGGACCGTAGTGAACCCGGCTGTACAGCTCGGCCAGTTGACGAAATTCGTTGTTTCCAGCTGCAAGATCGGTCTGGATGCGGTGAGCAAATTCACGCGGTGTCTCGCCCGGCTTCTTGACCATGCCACGGCGGCCCAGCCGGGAAAGCAGCATGCGCCATGCTCTTTCTGCGGCGGAGCGGGGGGGCTGGCGGTCACGACGCCACAGCAGCAGGGCAAGCGCGAGCGTGACCAGCGCCAGTGCGATCACCATGATCACGGCAAGCGTGGTGTGGGTACCGCGTGGCAGGCCCAGTCTCTCAAGCATGCGCTGTTGCCTTGCCGCGTCGAAGCCCAGGATCCATCGGTTCCAGGTGTGCTGGGCCCGGTCCAGGCGATTGCGAAGGTTGCGCAGCCATTCATTGTCCAGCGCGTGACGCGGTTCGCGGATTGCTCCGCGGGCCCCGTAGTCGATGCGCTCCGGCGAGACTGCCGCGGTTGGATCAACGCGTACCCAGCCGGCATCATCGATCCAGAGTTCGGTCCAGGCGTGGGCATCGGACTGTCTGACCAGCAGGTATTGGCCGCCTTCCTGCCAGTCGCCGCCCATGTAGCCGAGGACAACGCGGCTGGGAATGTTCGCGGCCCGCATCAGAATGGCAAATGCCGAGGCATAGTATTCGCAGTAGCCATCACGCAGGTCGAACAGGAACTCGTCGGCATTGTGGCGGCCCAGTGGGGCGGTGGCCAGGCTGTAGCGAAAGGGTTCTTCGCGGAACCATTCCAGGACATGGGCAGCCAGGCCGGCATCATCATCCGGGAAGCTTTGCCGCAGCTCGTTGGCGAAGTCGCGGGTGCGGGGGTTGCGACCCTCTGGTAGCGCCAGGTAATAGGCGCGGGCCGAGGCTGGAAGGGTCTGGGGACCAAAAGGTGCATTGACCGACCAGGCATCGTACTGGGTTAGAGCGGTGATGGGGTTGCGAGCCAGTAACTCCCGGGTGGTCGTGAGTCGGGAATCCTCCGGTCCCGAGCGCGGGTGATCCAGCGCGAACAGCCAGCGTCTTTCGTGGGGCTCCAGCTGGATGCGGTGTTCGAATTCGCTTCCGACCCGCGCTTCGGGCAACGGTGAGGAGGCGTCGGCAAACTGCGAGCGTCGCCAGGTGCTGCCGTCGAGCTCGGTCAGTACCGGGCCGCGCCAGTAGCGCGCGTCAACCGGCGGTGGTTGCCCGTCCGGAAATTCGACCCGGAAAGCCGGTCGATCATCGAGAAAGAGGTTGGCGATGCTGCCGGCGGTCAGCTCGTCGGACAGGCCTGTGCGTCCATCCATGCTTTGCTGAGGCAAGCCCCACAGAGGCTGGGCCAGCCGAGGAAACAGCACGAACAGCAAGGCGGCCACGGGCAAGGCCAGCACGAGCATGCCGGCGGCCTGCCTTGATTGGTCGATGAGCTTGCCTTGCCACGGGCGATCCGGTTGCTGCAGTGGCGTGGACTCCAGCCGTTGAATGCTGACCAGGGCCATGGTAGCGGTCCATGCCCCAAGCCCGAGGTAAAACAGATAGACCAGGCGTTCATTGAAAAGGAATTGCGCGGTCATCATGAAAAAGCACAGCGCGGCGACCAGGCGCAGGTCGCGAGGCTGAAACATCTCCATCAGCTTGGCAGCCATCATCATGCACAGCAGGGTGGTCGCTGCACGTCGGCTCCAGTGTCCTCCGCTGGCCACGAAAACCAGAATGAGCAAGATCAGGCTGATGAAAAGGCGCAGGGCGGTCGGTGGAGCGGACCAAGAACGGCTTGCCGCGAGCCAGCGCCAGGCAACCATGACCAGGAACAGGCCGCCCAGCCAGGGGGGCATGGCCATCAAGTGTGGCGATGCGGTGATCGTCAGCGCGATCAGCGTCCAGTAAACGGCACTTGCCGGGCTGGTGAGGTTCATTTCGGAAGCTCTGCCAGCGCGCGCAGACAGGTATTGCGATGGCTTTCGTCACTGCCCGGCCCCAGCGATTCCGAACCCAGGTCGAGAATCCAGGGGCGTTGATCGCGTGCCGCCATGAGGACCCAGGCGGTCAAAACCGAAATGCGCTGTTCCAGATCCTTGCCGGGGGCCAGGGCCAGGTTGAGTTCAAGGATCTCGGATTGCTCCTGGCGAAACTCGCGCGAGAGCAGCGCCTGGTGGCGCTGGCTCTGCTTCCAGGCGACCAGGTGCAGCGGGTCGCCCTCGCGCCAGCCCCGCAGGCTGTGAAAATCTTCCCCCTGCGGCTCGGCAACGGTCCTGTGGCCCTGGCTGCCGCCGCCCCTGACAGGCAGGGGTGGTGCCGGTTGCGCCGGGCGCGGCCAGACCAGTATGGGTTGCTCCGGCCAGAACCACGACCAGGCCTCGAACAGCCCCAGCGGCTGAGTGGTCTGGATGCGCAGCCGCGGCGGATGCATCCAGCCTCTTTGACTGGTCGGGATGGGTATGTCGACTTCATGATTCTGATCGTAGTCGAGGGCAAAGTTGACCTTGTCAGTCGGGCTGCGCAGGCTCAGGCCAGGACGGGGACGGGTATCGTCGTTGGCCAGGCTGACGCGCAACCGGGCCGGTTCGCCGGCGAAGACCGGGGCGGCCCAGCAGTGCCGTATGGTCAGCCCATGGAGCGTGTTGAAGGCCACAAGCATGCCGTTGACGGCCAGGCCCGCGACCATGAAAGCAGTCAGCAACCCCAGGTTATTGTTGAAATTCAGGCTGCCCATGAGCATGGCCAGGGTGATCAGTCCGAATATCCAGCCGAACCCGGTCGGGAGAATGAAGATCTGGCGGTAGCCCAGGCTCAGCGGAGGCTTGCTGGGGCCGCGCCGCTGAATCCAGCGATCGGCCCAGCGCCGGAAAGCGGCGCGCCACGAATGCCGGATTCGATCAGCGATTGGGGTCACAAGTGATTCGCCGCGGCTGCCGGCCCGGGCCGGCCAAACGTTCAGGGAATGGCAGTTGAAGTGAGAATTTCATCGATGATTTCCTGGCTGCCCAGACCGGACTCGGGCTGTACTTGCAGGCGATGCGCAGCCAGGCCAGGGAATACGGTCTTGACGCTTTCCGGCGCACAAAAACTGTCCTGGTTGAGGAAAGCATGGGCGCGGGCTGTTCTGATCAGGGCCAGGCCTGCGCGTGGCGAAAGTCCTACGCGGATGGCGGCATGTGAGCGGGTCGCGGCGATCAAGGCCTGGATGTAATCGAGTACGGGCTCGGAAACGTGCAGTCGACTGGCCTGATCGATCAAGGCCAGGACAGTATCCGGGTCCAGGCAGGGTTGCATGTCGGCAAGAAACGTGCGCCGGTCGGGTTCAGTGAGCAGGCGACGCTCTTCGGCGGCAGACGGGTAGCCGATTCTGGTGCGGAGCAGGAAGCGATCAAGCTGCGAGTCGGGCAGGGGATAGGTGCCCGCCAGATCAAGCGGGTTCTGGGTCGCGATGACGAAAAACGGCTGCGGCAGCGGATGCGTTTGTCCGTCTACCGTGACCTGTCCTTCGGCCATGGCCTCCAGTAATGCCGACTGGGTTCTCGGCGTTGCGCGATTGATTTCATCAGCCAGAACGACATTCGCGAAAACCGGACCGGGGCGAAATTCGAAACTGGAGTCGTCGCGCTTGAAAACCGAAACTCCGACAATGTCGGCCGGCAGCATGTCATTGGTGAACTGGACACGCTGCCAGTTCCCGCCCAGGGTGATCGACATGGCATGAGCCAGGGTAGTCTTGCCAACGCCCGGCAGATCCTCGATCAGAAGATGCCCGCCGGCAAGCAAAGCGGTGAAGGCAAAATCCACCACCTCGGGCTTGTCGACGATAACCCGGTTGACTTCGGCGCGCGCATTCTGCAGCGCCGAGAAGTGGTCTTGAGCCAGGGTTGGCGCTCTCGCCTCACTCATCGAGCAGGGCGTTGACCTTGGCTGCACAAATGAAGTCGTTTTCGCTCAGGCCGTCGATGGCGTGGGTGGTGAAGTTGACCAGGCAGAAGTTGTAGCCCGCCTCGAAATCCGGGTGATGTGCTTCCTGGTTGGCAATCCAGGCCATGGCGTTGATGAAGGCCATGGTCTTGTAAAAACCCTTGAATTCGTAGCGCCGGAAAATCCGCTTGCCTTCATCGCTGACCTGCCAGCCGGGAATCTGCGGCAGCAGTTGCTCGATTCTTTCTCTACCCAGCGGATCGGTGCCACCTTCGCAGGGCAGACATTTCTTCTCGGTCAGTTGGTCGTTGGTCTCGGTGGTCATGATCAGGCGGCCTCCTTTTGCTTCGGTGGATAGGTTGGTTCGAACTGGCCCAGGGCTCGGGCCTGGCGAATCAGTGCCAACAGGTCAGCGCTGGCCAGCTCGAACAGGTCGTCCATGCGGTCCAGTACATAGTAAACCGTCTGATAGATATCAATCCGGTAGGGTGTTCGCAGTGCATCGATCGGGTCGAACGGGCGACGCAGGGGTTCATCGCTTTCGAGTGAATACACGGTCTCGCCGGGCGAGGAGGCGATGCCGCCACCGTAAATGCGCGTGCCATCAGCCGTCTGCAGCAGTCCGAACTCAACCGTGAACCAGTACAGGCGGGCCAGAAAGACGCGTTCTTCGTGTGAAGCCTGCACGCCGGCCTTTCCGTAGGCCTCGGTAAAATCTGCGAAAGCCTGGTGAGTGAGCATGGCGGTATGGCCGAATATTTCGTGAAAAATATCCGGTTCCTGAAGATAGTCCATGTCTTCGCGGGTGCGGATGAAGGTGGCAGCCGGAAACTTGCGCTCGGCCAGCAGGCGAAAGAAGCGGTCAAAATTGATCAGGGCCGGGACCGGTTCGACTTGCCAGCCGGTGCGCTCAAACAGCGCTTTGGAGACTTCGGCCGGCTGCGGGATTCGATCGGTCGAGAGCTTGAGCACGTCAAGCCCGTCGAGAAACTCCTGGCAGACTCGACCCTGAATGATCTCTATCTGGCGAGCGAAGAGCTCCTCCCAGACACCATGCTCATCCTCGCTGTAGGGGATAATTCCATTCTCGTCAGGAACCTTGGCGACATACCGACTGGATTTACCCATTTTCCACCTCGATTCAGTTTCAGTTGCAACCAGTTTATCACCGGGGACGACAAATGATGACACAAGGCGATGAAGGCTGGCCGGGACAGAGCTGGTATGAAAGCCAGGCCGATGCATCGGTGGACGAATCGGGGCTGGCAAGCGATCCGCTGGTCGGTGAACGTTTCTTTGACGTGGCTATAGTGGGGGGCGGCCTGGCCGGCATCAGCACCGCGATCAGTCTGTTGGAACGCGGTGTTGACTCGATTTGCCTGCTCGAGGCCGAGCGGCCCGGCAGCGGCGCTTCCGGGCGCAATGGCGGCTTCGTTTTCGCCGGCTACTCCCTGTCCAACGATGGTTTGATCGGCCAGGTCGGGACCGATGATGCTGCCGTCCTTCATGGTTGGACTCAAGACACGGTTGCCCTGATACGTCGGCGCATCGATCGCCTGGGTATTGCTTGCCAAGCCAACGATGCCGGCGTGGTTCTGGCCGACTGGTTCGGTGACGATGCCCGGCTTCAGGACTTTTCGGCAAGAATGGGCGAGACGCTGGGTTTTCGCCTGGATTTCCTCTCCCGCGAGCGCTTGCGCCAGTTTGTCGACTCGCCACGCTATGGCGCCGGACTGTTCGAACCTGGCAGTTTTCACTTCAACCCGCTACAGCATATCCGCGGCCTGGCCAGAACCTTGCAGCAAGCCGGCGTGGCGATCCACGATCGAACTCCGGTCCGGCGTATCGAGCGCAGCGAAGGCGGCTGGACGGTGCACTGCGATCGTGGTCGAGTCAGGGCCGGGGAAATCGTGCTTGCCACGGGTGGCTATGACCAGAAGCTCAGACCTCCGGTGCAGCGTGCCTTGCAGCCCATTGCCACCTATATCGCGGTTACCGAGCCTCTGGATGGCCGCCTGGCTGATCTGTTGCCCAGGCCGGTAGCCGTTTATGACACGCGTTTCGCTTTCGACTATTTTCGGCCACTGCCCGATGGCCGCTTGTTGTGGGGTGGCCGGATCTCGATTGCCGATCGCTCCCCGGCGGCTATCCGGCGTCTGCTGGCCGGCGATTTGAGCAAGGTATTTCCCGGTCTTGCCGATGTGCGCTTTGAACACGCCTGGGGCGGCTGGATGAGCTATGCCCGCCACGAAATGCCCCTGCTGGGTCGATGCCATGACGGGCTTTGGTACGCATTGGCTTTCGGAGGTCATGGTATGGCAACCACCACACTGGCCGGCGAGATCCTGGCTGAGGCGCTGACCGGGCAGGGTGAGCGCATTGACTGCTTCAGGCGCTGGCAACCGGTCTGGGCAGGCGGATTGGCGGGTCGCGCTGTCGTGCAGTCGCGCTACTGGTGGTTGCAGGCCAGGGACTATTGGCGTGAGAAGCGCAGTTTCAGGCAGAAAAGATAGGAAATTTCCTAGTCGTCTAGGAAATTTCTCAGCAAGTGTCGGGTGGATTTTCCATTTCCTAGATTTGATCTCACTGGCACCATAAGTCCACCCCTTCTTGCTGGTAGGGCAGCCCTTTGCTGGTAGGGCGCACCCGGAAGCCTGATCGGCTTCCCAGGGGCTTGGGCGGCACGTTTTCGTGCCGCCCTTTTTTCGTCCAGGTATCTCGGACCTGCGTGCTAGAATTCCCGGCTTGTTTGCCAAGGGATACAAGGACGAGATAATGACCAAGCAGAGTCCGGGCGCGCGCTTTCGCCAGCTCGTTGCCGAGCAGGCGCCACTCCAGATCGTGGGAACGATCAACGCCTACACCGCTATTCTGGCCGAGCAGGCCGGTCATCAAGCCATTTATCTTTCTGGCGCCGGTGTCGCCAATGCTTCCTTCGGGCTGCCTGATCTTGGTATAACGCAGCTGTCTGATGTGGTCGAAGACGCCAGCCGGATAACGGGTCGCTGCGATCTGCCACTGCTGGTCGATGTCGATACCGGCTGGGGCAGCGCCTTCAATATCGCCCGCACGATCCGCGAAATGGAGCGAGCCGGTGTCGCGGCAGTACACCTCGAAGATCAGGTCCAGGCCAAGCGCTGCGGTCACCGGCCCAACAAGGCGCTGGTCAGCATCGAAGAAATGACTGACCGCGTCCGGGCGGCGGTTGATGCGCGGCAAGATGACAGTTTCGTGTTCATGGCGCGCACCGACGCTCACGCCAGCGAGGGCATGACGGCGGCCGTGGAGCGGGCCAACCGCTACGTCGAGGCCGGTGCTGACATGATTTTTGCCGAGGCACTGCATACGCTGGAGGAGTTCCGCACTTTTGCCGGCAGTGTGCCGGTACCGGTTCTGGCCAACATCACCGAGTTTGGACGCACCCCCTTGTTCAACGTCACTGAACTGGGTGAGGCGGGCATCGCCATGGTGCTCTACCCACTCAGCGCATTCCGTGCCATGAGCAAGGCCGCGGTTGGCGTCTATGAATCGATTGCCGCCAACGGCGACCAGAAGGCGGTGATCGAGCTCATGCAGACCCGCGACGAACTCTACGCAGCGCTCGGCTATCACGACTTCGAAAACAAGCTGGATCAACTATTTCAAGAGGAAAAGTCATGACCGAGAAGAAAACCGGGGCCGGCCTCAGGGGGCAATCAGCGGGTCAGACCGCCATCTGCACGGTTGGCGCCGCCGGAAACAGCCTGCGCTATCGCGGCTATGCCGTCGATGACCTGGCCGACAATGCCAGTTTCAATGAAGTGGCCCACCTGATTCTCAAGGGGGAGTTGCCGACGCAGGCAGAGCTGGATGCCTACCAGGAACGTTTGAAGGGTTTGCGTGCTTTGCCGGACGCGCTCAAAGAGGTGCTGGAACGCATTCCCGCATCGGCCCATCCCATGGATGTGCTCAGGACTGGCTGCTCGTTTCTGGGCAACCTGGAGCCGGAGGGCGATTTCGAAAACCAGCAGGACATTGCTGACCGGCTGCTGGCCGTGTTCCCGTCCATGATCACCTACTGGTACCGCTACAGTCATGATGGCAAGCGCATCGAGGTCGAGACGGACGACGACGGAATTGGCGGCCACTTCCTCCACCTGTTGCACGGGCAAAAACCAAACGAACTGCATGCACGGGTCATGGATGTTTCATTGATCCTGTATGCAGAACACGAATTCAACGCATCGACTTTCACGGCCCGGGTGTGCGCATCGACGCTGTCCGATATGCATTCCTGCGTAACTGGCGCCATCGGATCGCTGCGCGGACCGCTGCACGGCGGGGCCAACGAGATGGCGATGGCCATGATCGAGAAGTACGATTCAGCAGAGCATGCCAGGGCAGATGTCCTGCGGATGCTGGGGGCAAAGGAAAAGATCATGGGCTTTGGCCATGCGGTCTATCGTGAAAAGGATCCGCGCAACGCCATTATCCGTGAGTGGTCACGCAAGCTGGCTGCAGATGTCAACGATCAGGTCTTGTTCCCGGTTTCCGAAATTGTTGAAAAGACGATGTGGGAAGAAAAGCGCCTGTTTGCCAATGCCGATTTCTTCCATGCCTCGGCTTATCACTTCATGGGTATTCCAACCGGCCTGTTCACGCCGATCTTCGTCATGTCGCGGGTAACCGGCTGGGCCGCCCACATCATGGAACAACGCGCCAACAACCGCATCATCCGCCCGAGCGCCGACTACACCGGCCCGGATGCACGTGCTGTACCTACGATTGAAAATCGCTGAGGATTGCAAGCAAAAAAACCCTGGAGCCACGGGAAACACGGAAGACACGGAGTTGGCATTCATTTTTTCCGTGCCCTCCCTCAGGTTCCAGGGGGTTTCCTTCACGTTCAGGGCGGCAGGCCTGCATTCCTTGCCTGGGTTTTCAGCCGCCGCGGCGTGACATGGCGGCGGTCAGGATCAGTCGGACGGCGTCTTCGAAGGGCATGTCGACGGGCTCGCACCACTCCTTCGGCACGAAAATCGTGTAGCCGGCGATCTGATAGCTCAGGGGCAGGTAGACGGCCACTTCGCCCTCCTTGCCAAAGGGCAGCGTACTGAAGTCCTCCCGGGTGATGAAGCCGAGCACCGAAAGCTTGAGATCCGGGTGCCGGACCATGACGACCTGGCTGAAACGCTCACCGTTCTCGCCGGAAAAGTACTCGACGAAATCCTTGGTCGCGCGGTAGACCGACTTGACTACAGGCATGCGGTCAAGAATGGCTTCACCGAAATCAATCAGTTTGCGAAACAGGTAAACCTGGCTGAGCAGACCGATCACGATCACGGCCCCGATGCCAAGCACGAACCCCATGCCGCGCACGTACCAGGACTCCGGCAGGACCCACTGCAGCATGCGGCCAAAGCCGTCTTCGGCAAGGCCCGCCAGCCAGAACACGATAATCAGGGTCAGGGCGATCGGAATGATCGTCGCCAGGCCTTTGAAAAACAGGCGCAGCAGCGCCGGCATGGTGGTGTGTTCAGAGCTCATCGATCTGGCGTTTGAGCTGTTCGCGTTGATCCGTGACTATCCGCTCCAGGGTTTCGATGCGCTCCCGGAATTCTTGCTCAAGCTGATCGATGCGCTGATCGTCTGTTGCACCGTGACGGCGTGCTTCGACCCAGGCCCGGGCGATCGCAACGATACCCAGGATGGCGGCAATGGCGACCATGGCGGAGAAAACATTCATCGGTTCGGCTCCAGTGGCTTGTTCAGGGCAGGGTTTCAGGTAGTTCTGAACCATCTTCGCGGAAATGCTGGCGGCGTCTGTCGTCCAGGCTGATCCGCTCCATGAGATAGCACAGACAATCCTGGCGCACAATATGTTCATCGGTCGTCAGCATGGCTGGCATCAACGGTCGGTTGGTGATGATTTCGCCGTTGGCGAAGGCAAAGCAATCCTCGGACAGGTCGCGGCCATCGTGACTGAGTGCCCGGAGTGGACGGGAATGACCGTTGATCATTGTGGCCAGACGGGTTCCCGGCGGCATTTCCCTGAAATTCAGCCGGTCCAGGTCCGGCATGAAGTGGAGGTCCCGCGCGCGCGGAGTAAAGCTGAAATCCACGTCGTCGTCGACCGTTACCGTGGCGACCATGTGAAACAGCTCCAGGTCCTCGGGTGCCGGCAAGTGATCAGGCAGGGACTCCAGGTTCAGTACCGACTCGAGGTAGGCCATGGCATGGTCAGTGCCATCGACCTCGGCGGCCAGACCACATTCCAGGGTGACGGCCGGGCAGAATTCGCCAAAGGCCATGGACTGAACACCCCGGGGTTCGGTGAAGTAGATGACGGTTTGCGAAAACAGCGCGGCAAGCTGCAGGCGCTGTGCTTCGATGCGATTGACTGCGGCGTAGTGGGGGTTCTGGCCGGTATTGTTGTGGATATCGATGCTGGCAAAAGGCTTGAGCTTGCGGACGTGGTCGGTGATTCCCGCACATAAATCGTGCCAGATGGTTTGACCACCCTCCGCCCCGGGCCAACAGCGGTTGAAGTCGGGCTGGTCGGCCAGGCGGCGCTGGCCGCGCGCGGCGGCGCGCACGTTGGCTATGTAGAGGATCAGGCTGCGCGGCAAGGGGTCGCGCCCGTAGCGGCCTTTCAGCAGGCGGCGAATGGCTTCCCAGCCGGAAACCTCGTTGCCATGCTGCAATACCGATACGAACAAGGGCTGTGGACGGCGCCCGGGCAGATGAACCAGGGTCGGTCCATCGAGGTGGCGAGCCAGCTCGGTCGCGGGAAGTCCAAGCAACGCTTCCGGCAAATGGTCGAGAATGACCGGTTTCATGCGTTTATCCGTTAAGGTGACCCTATAACCTAACCGCTTTCGGTCGCGGTTGGAAGCTCCGTGGCCGGGGGCTTGTCTGATCTTGAAAAAATGTCGTCAAGCCCCAATTGGCCGACCGGGGTGGATCGGAAAATCAAAGAGAAAGAATTGATGATTGAAGCCAAATCGCTCACTAGACGCTACGGCCCCTTGCTGGCGGTAGACGGCATATCGTTCCAGGTTGAGCCCGGCACCGTGCTGGGATTTCTCGGTCCCAATGGCGCCGGCAAATCCACCACCATGAAAATGCTGACCGGATTCCTTGCGCCGAGCAGCGGTACCGCCGTGATTCATGGCCACGACATTCGCACGGACTCGCTTCAGGCCCGGCGCCAAATGGGGTACCTGCCCGAGGGCGCCCCTCTGTACGGGGAACTGAGCGTGGAGC
This sequence comes from Wenzhouxiangella sp., assembly GCA_007694055.1. Classification (GTDB taxonomy): domain Bacteria; phylum Pseudomonadota; class Gammaproteobacteria; order Xanthomonadales; family Wenzhouxiangellaceae; genus Wenzhouxiangella. Next base: position 4,391 of record RECK01000266.1, on the reverse strand, counting down.
GTTTTCTCAGGTTTGCCGCCGAAGTGCGCGGTTTCCGCGGCACAGCAGTCGGTCAACGCGTCACGGCAGCAGCTGATCGCCTTAGTCTTGGCGAGGTCATGGGCCAGACTATCGAGACCCTGTCGAAAGGCTTCAAGCGGCGCGTCGGCCTGGCTCAGGCTATCCTGCATGACCCGCCGGTGTTGATTCTCGATGAACCTACCGATGGGCTGGATCCCAACCAGAAGCACGAGGTTCGGCGTCTGATTCGCGAAATGGCTGCGGACAAGATCATCATCATCTCCACCCACATTCTCGAAGAGGTTGATGCCTTGTGCAGCCGGGCCATGATCATTGCTCGCGGGCGTTTGCTCGCCGATGATACGCCGACTGGCTTGCTTGCCCGCTCGCGCTACCACAATGCGGTTACCCTGGTGGTCGATGACCTGGAGACGGCGGCTTCCAGGCTGGGAGCCCTGCCCGAATCACGTGAAGTGGAGGTCAGGCGCGGGCAGTTGACCATTTTCCCGTCCAGTCAGGGCAATCTGTTCGAGGCGGTGACCCGAACCATCCAGGCCGAGGGCTGGCAGGTTGATCAGTTGCAGCTCGAGGCCGGCCGCCTCGATGAAGTATTCCGAACCGTTACAGATTCCGCGGAGGCCGCGTGATGAACAATCTGGGCGTCATCCTGCGCCGGGAGCTGGCCAGCTACTTTGCCACTCCGGTTGCCTATGTCTTCATCGTGATCTACTTGATCATGTCGGCTGCGTTCACTTTCTACCTCGGTGCCTTTTACGAGCGCGAAATCGCAGATTTGGAACCGTTTTTCCGTTTCCACCCCTGGTTGTACCTGTTTCTGGTGCCGGCCATTGGTATGCGTCTGTGGGCTGAAGAGCGCAAGTCCGGCACCATCGAATTGCTTTTGACCTTGCCGGTCACCCCGACCGAGGCCGTTCTTGGCAAGTTCCTGGCTGCCTGGCTGTTCATCGGCCTGGGGCTGCTGCTGACCTTCCCGATCTGGGTCACGGTCAATATGCTGGGCAACCCGGACAATGGCGCGATCCTTGCGGCCTACCTGGGCAGCTGGCTGATGGCCGGCGGCTTTCTGGCTATCAGTGCCTGCCTTTCGGCCGCGACCCGCAACCAGGTGGTGGCCTTTATCCTGGCCGTGGTGGTCTGTTTCCTGTTCCTGCTTTCCGGCTTGCCCATGGTGCTTGATGTCTTTCGGGGCTGGCTGCCGCAAGCCATGGTCGATGGCATTGCCAACCTAAGCTTCCTGGTCCATTTCTCGTCGATCTCGCGCGGAGTGATCGACTTGCGCGACCTGGTCTACTTCGGCCTCGTGATCGGCTTCTGGCTGGCGGCCAACCGGATCGTTCTCGAAATGAAAAAGGCGGATTGATGACGATGAAGAACTGGTATTCAGGCGGTGCCCTGATTCTGCTGGCCGTCCTTTTCCTGGCCTTGACCATGCTGTCAGGGACGCTGCTGACGGGCGCTCGCATCGACCTGACGGAGAATCGCCTGTACACGCTCAGCGATGGCACCGTGAATCTGCTGCGGGCGATCGAGGAGCCGATTACCCTGGAGTTCTACTTCAGCGAAGATGCGAGCAGTGAATTGCCGCAGGTGCGCAACTTTGCCCGTCGTGTCCAGGAATTGCTGGATGAAATGACGCGACGATCCAACGGTGGCCTGCAGGTTCGACGGGTCGATCCGCGCCCGTTTTCTGAAGAAGAGGATCAGGCCGCGCGATTTGGTCTTGAATCGGTTCCTGTCGGGCGGACCGGTGACAATCTGTATCTCGGCATCGTTGGTACCAACCTGCTCGATGGCGTTGAAGTGCTGCCTTTCATTTCGCCGGCGCGGGAAGCCTTCCTCGAATACGAGTTGGCTCGCATGGTCTACGTGCTGTCCAGACCAGAGCGGCCGCGGGTCGGTCTGCTGACCGGGCTCCCCATGGACGGCGGCTTCGATATGCAGACAGGTCAGCGGCGCGAACCCTGGGCCATTCATGACCAGATCGACCAGATGTTCGAGATCGAGAGAGTCAGCCGCAGTGCTACCGAGCTGCCGCAGGGCATCGATGCCCTGGTGTTGGTCCACCCGCGCGAGATCGGTGAAGACCTGCTGGCCGATATCGATCGCTTCGTGCTTGCTGGCGGCAGGCTGCTCGTTTTTGTCGACCCGCTTGCCGAGGCCGATCCGGGTCCGGATCCTTCCGATCCCATGGGTGCTTTGACCGCGGATCGTCACTCCAGCCTGGAGCCTTTGTTTTCAAGTTGGGGACTGGTGTTCGAGTCTGAGCGCTTCGTGGCTGACATGGGTCAGGCGCTTCAGGTCAGTACGCAGCAGGGCCGCAGCACGGTCCGTCATCCCGCCATCATTGGTGTGACCCGGGCCCGGATGAATCCGGATGATGTCACTACCGGCGAGCTTGACAGCGTCAATCTTGCCAGTGCCGGTGCGCTGAGCCTGAGCGAGGACAGCGGCCTGTCGCTGGAGCCACTGCTGTGGTCCAGCATGCAATCCGGGCAGCTGGATGCCGAGAGACTGCGTTTTCTTGGAGATCCCACCGAGCTGGCTGCAGAGATGGCGGTGACCGGAAACAGCTACGTACTGGCTGCCCGCCTGACCGGGCCGGCGCCGTCGGCTTTTCCGGAAAGCAACGGTAACGAATCGGGTGAAATCAATGTGATCGTGGTAGCGGATACCGATTTGCTGTCGGACCGGTTCTGGGTGCAGCGGCAGCGGTTTTTTGGCACCGTACTCCTGGAACCCTTTGCCAGCAACGGTGATTTCGTCATCAACGCCATCGACAACCTGCTCGGCAATGCCGATCTGATCAGCGTTCGCAGTCGCGGCGTGTCGAGTCGGCCGTTCGACCTGGTCGAGGCCCTGCGCCGCGAGGCCGAGCAGCGACTCAGGGCAACCGAACAGCGCCTCGAAGCCGAACTGGCCGAGACGGAGCGGCGCCTCAATGACCTGCAGCAGGCCCGGGGAGACGCCGATCTGACCGTGCTCAGCGCAGAGCAGGAGGCCGAAATTGACCGCTTCATGGAGCAAAGGATTGATATTCGGCGGCAGCTTAGGCAGGTACGGCGGGACCTTGACCAGGATATTGAAGCCCTGGGTACCAGGGTGAAGATGATCAATATTGCCCTCATGCCGGCTCTGGTAACCCTGTTTGCCCTGTGGCTGGGCTGGCAGCGCCGTCAACGCATGCGCAAGTCACGGGGGCAATGACATGAGTGCGCGCGGCATATTGACCCTGGGGATTCTTACCCTGATCGCTCTGACCCTGGCGCTGATCCTTGCCCGGCCGGGCAATATCGGAGACGTGGTCGAAAGCCAGGCCCTGGTGCCGGGTTTGCGCGAAATGATCAATGATATCGATACCATCGACCTGGTGGCGGCCGATGGCGCTGCCGTGGCAAGCTTGCGGCGCGAGCGAGAGCGCTGGCGTGTTCAGGAAAAGGATGGCTACGAAGCCGATTTCGGCCTGGTCCATGATTTGCTGCGCGACCTGGCTTCCGGCCGTCGCATCGAGCCGCGAACCAGCAATCCCGAGTGGTATGGTCGGCTGGGCGTGGCCGACATCAGCGATGAGGGGGGCAGTGGACTGTTGCTGCGATTCCCGGGCAGCGAGCTGCCGAGTCTGCATGTCGGCGTTCTGGACAGCACCGAGACCGGCCGCTTTGTCCGTCTTGAGGGTGAAGCTCAGGCCTGGTTGTCGGATCGCAGGCTGGACTTGCCGACCAGCGCATTACGCTGGCTGGAGCGCGCGGTCATGGATATCCCGGCCTCCGAGTTGCGCGAGGTGACCCTGCGCCATGCCGACGGTGACACGGTGCGTTTGCGCGCGGCCAGTGAGGATGGTGAAGACTGGGTTTTGATGAACGTGCCCGATGGCCGAGACGCCGCCCCGATGTGGCAGTTGCGACCTGTGGCCAATGGTCTGGCCAACCTCAATCTCGAGGGGGTCCGGCGTCACCAGATGATTCCGGACGAGGCTGTGCGGGCGCTTTACGTGACGCGTGATGGACTGAACTTTGTCGCCAGCTTGTTCGAGGACGGCGATGGACGCTGGGTCCATTTCACAGTCAGTGCGGAGCTTTCGGCTAGTGCGGTGCCCGGTGAGGGCGATGACGAGGAGTTGCCTGAAATCGTGACTGACGCGACTGCCGTTGACGCCCGACTCAGTCCCTGGCAATTCCGTGTTTCCGAGCGCAAATACGACAACATGACGCGCAGGCTAGAGGAACTGCTTATCCCTGAGGAGGCTTGAGCAGCTCCTCGTCGATGGCGGCGAAGACCTCGGCGATTTCTTCGTTGAACCCTTTCAGTGCCGAGGACTTGCGCCAGACCATGGCAATCTTGCGACGCGGTCCCGGCTCGCGAAACGGCCGCAC
>RECK01000436.1 GCA_007694055.1 Wenzhouxiangella sp. | reverse complement strand
AGCTCGGCATTTATCGCCCCCTGGCCCAGGCACCCAGGGAGGCAGTGGAACTGGCCGTCCGAACCCGGGGTGATCCGGCCATGGTGGCCTCTGCAATCACACGCATCATGGACAACCTGGAGTACGAAGTCGCGGTCAGCCAGATGCGCACCGGTGAGCAACGCCTGGCGGCGGCAACCGCCCAACCGCGTTTCTACGGCCAGCTGCTGGCGGCCTTCGCTGTCGCCGCTTTGCTTCTCGGCATGCTCGGCGTTCACGGCATGAGCGCGCAGCTGGTCGGCCGACGTCGGCGCGAGATCGGAATTCGCATGGCCGTGGGTGCTACGCCCGCTAGGATTCTTTCTTTCATCATGGGCAATTTCCTGATTTTGGCCGGCGTTGGACTGAGCCTTGGCCTGGCTACTGCCTTGTTCGCTGTGCACTGGCTCGAGGCCATGCTGTTTGGTGTCGAGTCGCTGGACTCCATGACTTTTGCCGGTGTCGGGGCGCTGATTCTTTTGGCCAGCGCGCTGTCGGCCCTGCTGCCGGCCTGGCGTGCACTGCGTACCCGGCCAGCCCAGGTACTGGGCGAACAGTGATTCGCCCGGATCGCCCCACCAACCGGGCCGGAGTCGCCGCACCCTACAATGGTAGCGGTGCCCTGCTATGCCCCAAAGCGAGATGGAATGAGCCCCAAGGCAAAAACTGAAACCCGAATCCTGGTCGCCGATGACCAGGCCGATGTACGTCATGCCCTGAAGCTGGCGCTGGAACGGGCCGGGTATGCCGTTGAGCTGGCCGCCGATCCGGCTGCGGCCGAAAAAGCCGTGCACGCCGGGGTCGATCTGGCGCTGCTCGACATGAACTACAGCCGCGACACCACGTCGGGACGCGAGGGGCTGGCCTTGATCAAGAAGGCGCGCGAGCTAGACCCGGACTTGCCGCTGGTGGTCATGACGGCCTGGGGCTCGGTGGAACTGGCCGTGGCCGCGCTCAAGGCCGGCGCCTCGGACTTTATAGAAAAGCCTTGGGATAACAGCCGGCTACTGAATATTGTTCGGACTCAGCTTGAAGCCATTCGCGCGCGCAGTGAAACCCGACGCTATCGCGATATCGCCCGCATCCAGCGTCGCGATCAGGGCAGTTCCGCATTGATCGGTGAGTCCGAAGCCATGCGCCGGGTGCTGGACACCTGCGCTCGGGTGGCCGGGTCGGATGCCTCGGTGTTGATCACCGGAGAAAACGGTGTTGGCAAGGGTCTGCTGGCCGATTTCCTGCACCGCCAATCCAACCGCGCCGATGGTCCCTTTGTCTCGGTCAATCTGGGCGCGATTCCCGAATCTCTGTTTGAAAGCGAGATGTTCGGCCATGTGCGCGGTGCCTTTACCGATGCCAGCGAAAACCGCAGCGGTCGTTTTGCTCTCGCCGATGGCGGCACGCTGTTTCTGGATGAAATCGGCAATCTGCCCGAGGCACATCAAGCCAAGCTCCTGCGCGTGCTCGAGTCGGGGCAGTTCGAGGCCATCGGCGCCAACAAGACCCAGACCGTGGATGTTCGGGTGGTGACCGCCACCAATGCCAGGCTGCCGGAGAAAGTGGCCCACGGTAGCTTCCGGCGCGATCTGTTCTACCGCATCAACACCATCGAGATCGAGATCCCGCCGCTGCGTGACCGTGGCGACGACGTGCTGTTATTGGCCGAGCATTTCCTCGGTCGATTTGCCCACCGCCACGGCCGCAGGCTGGTGTTTTCCGAGCCCAGCGCGAAAGCGCTCAAGACCCATTCCTGGCCGGGCAACGTGCGCGAGTTGAGCCATGCCGTGGAGCGGGCCGTGCTGTTGTGTTCAGAAGGGCACATCGAACCCGAGCATCTGCGCCTGGCCTCATTCGATCACGCCGGCGGCCTGGACTTTAACCGCATCCTGCCGCTGGAGGAAGCCGAGGCTCTGCTGATTCGCAATGCTTTGGATCGCTTCGATGGCAACGCCGAACAGGCGGCCGTGGCCTTGGGGATCAGCCGCAGCGCCATGTACCGGCGGATGGAAAAGTTCGGCATCCGGTGAGGCGGCTCAGCCTGGAAGCGCGGATAGCCCTGGCGCTGTTCGCCATGGCCGCATTGACCTTGTTGATGGCTCTGGGCGTCGCCGCGCTAGGTCTGTCAGTCTGGCTGACGGTTGCCCTGGTGGCAGCCGCCATCGCTGTGATGGTCTGGAAGATACCCGGCCGGATTCTGGCGCCGCTGGTCAGTCTGGCCAGCGTCCTGGATGCGGTGCGTGCCGGCGATTTCTCTCAGCGTTTGCGAGCTGATCGCAAGGGCATCGCCGGAGAACTAGCAGGCTCGGTGAATCGCCTCAGTGAAACCTGGCGCCAGCGCGAGGGTTCGCGGCGTGAGACGGATGCCTTGCTGGCCAAGCTGCTGCATGAGATTGACCTGGCCATTTTCACCTTCGACGACCAGGCTCGCCTGGTCCTGGCGAACCCAGCTGCCTGCGCCTTGGTGGGACTGCGCCTGGGGCCCGGCGTGGAAGCTCGCTCGCTGGAATTGCACGACTACCTGGTACACGACGTGACCGATCCGGTGCACCTGGTTTTTCCCGGTGGTGCTGGTCGCTTTCTGGTCCGCCGCCGGCCGTTCCGGATCGAAGGTCGTGCCCATTGCCTGCTGGTTTTGACCCATGCCGAAGCCGCGCTCGGCGCCGAGCGGCGCGAGGCCTGGCAAAGCCTGGTGCGCGTTCTCGGTCATGAGATCAACAATTCCCTGACCCCGATCAAGTCGATTGCCCAGACCCTGGCTGCAGCGGCAGGCGAGCAGCGCGCGTCCAGCCCTTGTATGCACGGCTCGGTGGAACTGACGGAAGGTTTGAACCTGATTGCCGCGCGCGCTGACACTCTCGGTCGCTTCGTGGCCGGCTACGCGGCCCTGGCCCGCCTGCCCCAGCCCCAGCCTCGACGAATCGACTTGCGCGAACTGATCGAACGCGTGACCGAGATGGAAACCCGTTTCAGGGTCCGGCGATCAGGCCCGGACATCACCGTCCAGGCCGACCCCGACCAGCTGGAGCAAGCCCTGATCAACCTGGTCAAGAATGCCGTCGATGCCGTTCTGGATTGCGGTGACGCGGTCGAGATCCGTTGGCGGGCGCAGGGCGCAACGGTGGAGATTGAAGTGATCGACAACGGCCCCGGCCCGCCCGACTCTGACAATCTGTTCGTCCCGTTTTTCACCACCAAACCCGGCGGCAGCGGCATCGGCCTGCTGCTATCCCGCCGCATCGCCGAAATGCACGGCGGCCACCTGACGCTGGTTGAACGAAAAGACACACCCGGTGCTGTTGCCCGACTTGGTTTGCCCCTTGGGAAACTTTGAATCTCTTTGCGCGGGCGCGGTGGAGTCCGACCTTCGGCCATTCGAAGCCGCCTCAACTTTCCCCCTCCCTGAAATTTAGGCTTTGCGCTCTAATTCGCGCACGGTATGCTGTAATGTCGAAATTTCAAGACGCAGAGCTACCGATTGAAAAGCCTCCACCACCCCGATTTCGAACGTGATTCCTGCGGATTCGGCCTGGTTGCCAGGCTGGACGGTACGGCTGATCACGGTGTTCTGGCCGATGCCCTGCAGGCGCTCAAGCGTCTGACGCATCGCGGGGCCGTGGCGCCCGATGGCAAAACGGGCGACGGCTGCGGCGTGCTGATGCGGCTGCCGGTAGAGTTTCTGCGCGGAGCCGCGGCCGAAGCCGGCATGGACACCGGTCCGCGCTTTGCCGTCGGCATGGTTTTCCTGGATCGGGACCCGTC
>RECK01000189.1 GCA_007694055.1 Wenzhouxiangella sp. | reverse complement strand
GACCGGGATAGCCCAGACCGATCCCGAACAGTCCGGCCACGAACACCATGGCCAGCAACAGGCCCGGTTGGTCGACCAGTCTCAGCAAGGACGGGTCATCGAGCGCCTGCAGGCCTTGCCACAAGGCGACCGGACCACCGACTGCGGCCAGGGCCACGGCCGGCAGAATCAGGGCCACGGCCAGCATCATCAGACCTTGCAGCGCGTCGGTCACGCTGGCGGCCCAGAACCCGCCCATGAACACGTAGGCAATCACGATTGCCGCGCCAGCCACCATGGCCACGGCCGAGCTGATCGGCAAGGCCGTGCTGATCGCCGTGCCCGCAGCTTGAAACTGCGAGGCAACATAAAGGGTGAAACAGAACAGGATGATCAGGGCCCCGACGATGCGCAGGGCCGACTCCTGGCCGGGGCGACTGCCCTGCCCCAGGAACTCGACCAGGGTCAGGGCCTGGCTGGCATGGCTTGCCGGCTGCAGGCGCGGGGCGATGAATACCCAGTTGATGAAGAAGCCGGATACCACTGCCGGAACCAGCCAGATCGCCTGCAGGCCCCAGGCGTAGGCGGCCCCGCTCATGCCCAGCAGCGTCCATGCCGAGGATGAACTGGCCGATGCGCTCAGGGCCGCGACCACCGGACCCATCCGTCGCCCGGCCAGGTGAAAGTCTTCGCTGTCGCCAACCCGCCGCTGGGCCCATACACCGATTCCCAGCAGAGCAACGAGATAGACAACAAGCGTGATGGCAACCATGAATGCGGGTCCGAAAAAACTGAAGTTGGCGGGAGCGTAACCCGCTTTTCGCCAAATTTCACCTCGGGCGCGTTAGTCTGTAGCTGTCAAACACGGAGTTCTGAATATGCCAGTGCGCATCCATCGTCTGCTTTTCGTCAGCCTGCTTGCCCTGTCGGCGGTCCTGCTGGCCACGATTTTCGCGGGCCGCGCTCCGGTGGTTCAAGCGCGCAGTCTCGCCATTGACGCCGACGACCTGATCCCCGTGGAGCTTGCTTCAGTCGGCATCGTGCCGTTCACCGGCACGCCCGTGGTCCTGCTGCGCGAACCCCAGTCGGGCAGCATCGTGCCGATTTTCATCGGCCCCAACGAAGCCCGGGCGATTGTCATGGCCCAGCGGGGCGTTGAATCACCGCGCCCCATGACCCACGACCTGCTGGTCAATCTTCTCGAGGCGCTGGGCGGTACGCTTGAGCGTGTCATCGTGGACGAACTGCGCGACGGCACCTACCTGGGTGCGCTGGAAATTTCCATGCCGGGCAGCGATGAAATCAAGCGCATCGACACCCGCCCCAGTGACGGGCTGGCCATGGCGGTTCGCACCGGCGCGGCAATTCTGGTTGCCCCCGACATTCTGGAGGCCGGCGAGGATATTCCGTTCGAAGGTCTGGGCGATGACGATTTGGTCACCGCCGTCGGTATCACCGTGATGCCTGCGAGCCGGGATTTGCGCGAGGCGCTGCAGCTGTCTGATCAACCGGGCGTACTGGTCAGCTCGGTCAGCACCATGGCCGCCTTGACAGGTATTCAGCCCGGCGCGCTGATCGTCGCGGTCAATGACCGGGTTCCACCGACCCCGCTGTCCTTCCTGGAGCTGGTCAGTAGCACGCCGGCCGGAGAGAAGGTTCGCATCCGCTACCTGCACGAAGGCAGCGAGCAGGAAATCGAGCTGGACACTGATACCGGCGCCACGGATGAAGGCAGGGCGCGCGGACGCACCCTCTGACCGAAGGCTCAGGGCAGCCAGTCGTAGCGCCAGGCCAGCCAGATCAGCCCCCCGGCCAGCCCGCCACCCAGGTGGGCCAGCGCCGACACGCGGCCGTCCATGAACAGTTGCTCGTAAAGCACGAGCAACTGGAAGCCACCGTAAACCACCAGGTAGATAGTCACCGGAAAACCTTTGTTCAAGAAATTGCGGGCCCACACCAGCATTGCCGATCGTGCCAGCCAGCCAAAAGGCAACCAGATCACGCGGGCTTGCGGGTAGCGGCAAACATAGAAAACCAGCACGCCGAATACACCTCCGCTGGCCCCGATCAAACCGATTCCGGTAACCATGGCGTGCAGCAGGGCACCCACAACAGCGGCAATCACGAACAAGCCCAGCAATCGCCGGCGGCCAAAACAGCATTCGATATTTCGGCCGAAAAGCAGCAGAAAGTAGATATTGCCGGCCAGGTGCAGCAGGTCGCCGTGCACGAACGGGTGACCCAGCAATCCGGACCACCAGCGCAGGCCGGTTTGCTCAGGCTGAAACACAAGCCAGGAAACGAGTTCATCGCCTGCCGGACTGAACCAGACCAGGCCACTGATCAGCACTATCGCCAGAGCCAGGCTCCAGGTCAGCCAGGGAGTCACATGAATCACGCTTTGCCGCAGCTTGACCGGGACCCCGACCAGGAACAGCAGTATCTGTGGAAATTTCAGCCTGTCTTGCTGCCGATACTCGATCGGCTCATGCTTTCCTCGACGTTCCCTCACAGCGGAAACAGCACCGGCACAACCAGCAAGGTGGCCAGCAGCAGCACCAGTTGCAGGGGAATGCCGACACGGGCGAAATCGGTAAACCGGTATCCGCCCGCGCTGAGCACCAGCGTATTGACCGGTGAAGCGACGGGTGTTGCGAAAGCGCTCGAGGCCGCGATGGCCACCGTCATCAGCACCGCATGGGGATTGACACCCAGGCCCATGGCCGCGTGAATGGCGATCGGCGCCACCAGCACCGTGGTCGCCGTATTCGACACGATCTGGCTCAGGCCTGCGGTGAATATGAACAAGGCCGCCATCAGCAGGAGCGGCCCGGCCGCGCCGGTCAGATCCATGAGTGCGTCGGCCGCCATGCCCAGGCCACCGGTCTTGTCCAGCGCGGTCGCCATGGGGAGGATCGCGGCAATCAGAATCACGCTTTCGAAGTTGATCGAACGATAAGCCTGGTCCATGCTGACGCATCGGAAAAGCACCAGCGCAACCGCGGCAATCATTACCGCGGTGACGTTGGCAACCCAGCCAAAGGTCATGGTCAACATCATGGCCAGCAGAATGGCGATGGCCAGCGGCGCCTTGCGCCAGTCCAGGTCCTGCTCCCGTTCGGTATCAGCCAGCAGCACGAGGCGGCTGCGTCCTCTGGACAATCGCTGCAAGGAGCGGCTGCCGCCGGTCAGCAACAGGGCATCACCTGGGCCCAATGGTCGATCGAGATCCACTGGTTCACCGGGTTGTCCAGCCACACGCTGGGCCAGCACCGTGGCCCCAAGCCCGCTGCGCAAACGCAATTGGCGCAGGCTCTGACCGATGAATTCTGAGCGGGGCGGCACCAGGGCATCGACCACGCTCACCGGCCGCGGCAATTCCACCCGACCGGCGACTCGCTTGAGACCGAATTTCGCAGCCACAGCAGCCACATCGTCCTCCTTGCCGATAACGTACAAGCTGTCGCCGGCGTGGATTACGGTGTCGGGTGCGGCACGATGCACGAACCGACCGCGCTCGGTCTGGCTGACAATAACCATCACCGTGACGCCATGAGCCGACCGCAATTCACTGCTGGTCACATTGGCGGCAACCAGCGGCGAGCCGGCGGGCACATCCAGGCAGGCGATTCGGTCGCTCAGGCCGTACTCGCCGAACAGTTCCGACCAGGAGGGCTCATTGTCGTCCTCATCGTGTCCGCGCCGCTCCGGCACCAGCACCGGAGCCAGCAGCATCATGCTTGCCGTTCCCAGCGCCAGCATGACCAGTCCCGGCAAGGTAAAGGAAAAGAACCCGAAAGGCTCGAGGCCGGCCTGGGCGAGCTGGGTGCTGACTATGAGATTGGGTGGCGTACCGATCAGGGTGAGCATGCCACCAAGCAGGGCGGCAAAGGCCAGCGGCATCAACAGCCGAGACGGACTGATGCGTCGCCGACGCGCGATTGCCAGCACCACCGGCAACATGACAGCCACCGTTCCGGTGGAACTCAGGAAAGCCGACAGAAAAGCGGTCACCAGCATGATGACCAGGGTCAGTCGATGCACGCCCTGCCCGGCCAGACGTTCCACCTGCCGCCCCATGGCATCAGCCACCCCGGTGCGGAAAAGCCCGGCCCCGACAACAAACAGGCCGGCAATCATCAGCACCACGGGATCACTGAACCCGGCCAGGGCCTCTTCGGTGGAAAGCACCCCGCTGAGCACCAGCGCCAAGAGTCCGAGAAGCGCAACCAGATCCAGTCGCAGGCGATTGGTGACAAACAGCGCCAGCATGACCGCCAGCACCGCCAGGGCGATGTGCAGGTCGGCGATCATCGGGAATCAGTCGTCTTGGAGAGTTGCCAGTGCCGCTTCAACCTTGGCCAGATCCTGCTCGGCAACGCGAGCAATCTCCATCAAGGTATCGTAGTTTTCCAGCTGCTGCGCCTGCTCTTCCAGGTCATGCTCGAGGCCCCCGCGCAGATCGCGCCTTATCGCCTCGATACGACCACGCAACTCGTCACGGCGTTTGATCAGTTCATCGCGCGTCATCTTGCTCCTCCGAATTGATGGTGGTGCTTTCGCAACCTCAGCCCTGCCGCGACAAATCAAACGGATCTGGCATATCGTCGCTGATCCGGGCATCCTCGTCGATCTTGTCAGTTGATGGCGTCGGTGAATCGTCAGCACGGGCGGGCAAGTCGCCTTGGCGGACCAGTTTTTCGATGCGGGAAAAAACCTCGGCTCGACCGAAGGGCTTCTTCATGAAATCATCGGCACCGATGCGCTCCAGATAGAAGCGTTCTGCTGCCTGGGGGTTGCCGCTGATCATGATTACCGGAATCTTGTGCGTGCGCTCATCCTTGCGCAAACGCCGCAAGGCGGCAAAACCATTCAGGCCCGGCAGCACGATATCAAGGAAAATCAGGTGCGGCTTCTCGCTGATGGCCAACTCCAGGCCTCGCTCCGCATCACCGGCGCCGATGGGGTCGTACCCGCTCTGGCGCAGCATGTGGCTCAAGGCGGCAACGACCGTGCGCGAATCATCGATGATCAATACCCGGGTTCCCTCGGGCGCATCAATGCGGCCAGCCTGACGCCGCTCGTCGGGTTTGGTCAGGCCCAGCAATTTGCGGAAGCGGTCGAGCTGACTCACGATTCCTTACCCTCTCGATCAATCCGCCTAGTTTACTCCATTGCCATTGACCATGCAGGTCACAGCACCGGACCAGGCGGCTCAGGCAAAGCTTTCCAGGAGCTGACGCGTGTTTATACCTTCGGCGCCGTCGGGCAGTACTTCAGAAATTCGCAACCCAGGTTGGGCCTCGTCCGCCCCCCACTTGGCCAGATCGATCACCTCATCCAACAAGTGGCGATTGGCCGCCTGGCGCACCCGACGGACCAGCGGCCTGAGGCCTCGCTCCGACTTGCTTTCCAGAACAACCGCAACGCCGCCGTCACTCAGCCTTACCAGCGTCCCCGGCGAGACCCAGCCCATCAGGCGAATGAAGGCCTCCACCATGTCGCCGTCGAACTGCTTGCCGCGCTCTTTCCATAAAATGCCCAGCGCGGCATGGTGAGAGCGCGCCGGATCGTAGACTCGATTGGATGTGATGGCATCATAAGCATCAACTATGGCCACAAGCCGGGCCAGCGGCTTGATCTCCTGCTCGGCCTTGCCACCCGGATAGCCATCACCGTCCGGGCGTTCGTGATGATTCAGGACCGCATCGGCCACGGCCAGAGGAACGTTGTCATCCTCGCGAATCATTTCGAAACCCAGCACGGTATGGGCCTTGACGTGCTCGAACTCTTCAGGCGAGAGCCGGCCGGGCTTGTTCAGAATCTCGGGATCCAGCAGCGTCTTGCCCAGATCGTGAAGAAGCCCGGCCAAACCGGCCATTTCGATATCTGCGCGATCCCACTCCAGGCCGTGGGCCAGGCCGATGGCCAGCACGGCCGTGTTGATGCAGTGCTGGGCGGTGTAACGATCTTTCTCCTTGATCCGCGTCAACCAGACCAGCGCAGCGAGGTTCTTTTCCAGCGCCGAAGCCACTTCGCTGACCACCTGGCGCGCCGCCCCGGTATCCAGCACCTCGCTATCGCGCATACTGGATACCAGCTCTCGCACCTGCTGATCCAGGGCATCGTACTGGACTGACGCATCCTTCAGGGTCTGCGGATCAATTCCAGCCTGGCGGATGACTTCGAGTTTTGGAGACCTGGCAGATTTGGAACGCGCTGAATCGCTGAGACGATAACGTTGCAGGCTGCGCGCCTCGGGGCTGCGCTCAAGATCCACGACAACCCAGCGACAATGCTCGCGCATCCAGTCCCGGGTCGTCTCGTTACGGACACGAACACCTTCGAGTGGGAAGTTCGTCTCCCGCCACGGAATATCCAGACGAATCACAAAGTGCCCGATCTGAAGCTGATCAGGGTGAATCTTGCGTTCGTATTCGGACAGCATGCTCATGCGGCAAACCTGCTCCTCGGCAGACTTCTCCCCTTGCCTGGGAACCAGCGAACAACGGTTCGCGCGGACGCAAAGCATAGCATTTCTTGCGGCCCGACCGTTCACGAAACGGACAGAAATCTTGAACTGCGGCGCTGAATCCGACCGGTGCCCAGGCGAACCAATGCGAAATATTCCGGTCGCAGCTGCACTGCCGGTTAAACTGCGTAGTTAACTTCACTCCATCCAACCCACCTTGACCCAAGCGATGATCAAAGCAATCAGGCTCACTTCCCTATCCATTTGTCTTGCCCTGACCGCAACCGCCTTCGCGGCCGACACGGCCCGCCTCGGCAACTGGGGCATAGAAACACGGCATCTGAGCGAATCAATCGCTGCCGGCGACGATTTTTTTCAGTTCGTCAACGAAGGCTGGCTGCAAGCGGCCACGATGCCGGCCGGGTTTTCCCGCTTTGGTTCCTTCGCCGAGCTCGCCCTGGAAGCGGAGGAACGGGTTGAGGCCATCATCGCCGATGCTGCGGCCAGTCAACCCGAAGCAGCGTCTGCTGAAGGCCAGATCGCCAACTTGCACGCCAGCTATATGGATGCAGACCGGATTGAGACACTGGGCCTGGCGCCGATAGAGAAAACCCTGCACGAATTGCTTGCCCTGGAGTCTCATGAAGGGGTGGCACGCTGGATGGGCAAGCAGGGAACCGGGGCACTGATCGCCGTGCGCATCGCCCAGGATGCCGGTAATCCCGAGCGTTACCTCGTCCACCTGGGTCAGAGTGGACTGGGCCTGCCCAACCGCGACTATTACGACCGCGAAGATGAGCCCTTCCCTGCCCACCGCGAAGCCTACCGGTCCTATATTGCCGCCACGTTCGAGCGGGCAGGCATTGATCGTGCCGAGCAGCGCGCCGCCGATGTGCTTGCCCTGGAAACCGCCGTTGCCGCCAATCATTTCACCCGAGTCGAGCAGCGCGATCGCCAGGCCAATTACAACCTCATTGAACGCGGTGAGCTTGAAAAACTGGCCCCGGGATTTCCCTGGGAGGCGCTGCTTTCTGCCAGAGAAGTCAACGATGTTGCCGAACTGGTCCTGACCAATGACCGGGCCGTGATCGCCAGTGCCGAGTTGTTTGCCGAGTTCCCGGTTGAGCACTGGGCCTCCTGGCATGCTTTCCACTGGATCAACAATCACGCCACGCTTCTGCCCGAAGCCTTTGCCCAGGCCCACTTCGAGTTCTTCCAGCGTCGCCTCGGCGGCGTCGAAGAAAGACGTCCCCGGGACCGTCGTGCAATCAACCTGGTCAGCAACCGGCTTGGAGAACTGGTCGGGCAGGTTTACGTCCAGCGCCATTTCCCGCCCGAGCACCGGGCCCAGATGGAAACCCTGGTCGAATACCTGCGCCGCGCATTCGCCGAGCGCCTGGCCGTGCTGGACTGGATGGATGATGAGACCCGCGCCGAGGCGCAGCGCAAGCTCGATGCCTTCCTCCCCAAGATCGGCTACCCGGACCGCTGGCGCGACTATTCCGACGTGAGCATCGCTGCTGACGACCTGGTCGGCAATCTCGATCGCCTGACCGCCTGGTTCCGTGCCGATTCGCTGGCGCGGCTGGATGAACCGGTGCGTGAATGGGAATGGTTCATGACGCCGCAAACCGTCAACGCCTATTACTCGTCGACGCGCAACGAAATTGTCTTCCCTGCGGCCATCCTGCAGCCGCCGTTCTTTGACCCGAACGCCGATGCAGCGGTCAACTTCGGCGCCATTGGCGGCGTGATCGGCCACGAAATGGGGCATGGCTTCGATGACCAGGGGTCCCGATCCGATGCCGATGGCGTGTTGCGCAACTGGTGGACCGACCATTCCCGGGCCGAATTCGAGCGCCGTACCAGCGTCCTGGTTGCCCAGTACGATGCCTTTGAACCGCTGCCGGGGATGAACATCAACGGCCAACTCGCACTCGGGGAAAACATTGGCGACCTGGGTGGCCTGTCCATCGCGCACCATGCCTACCAGCTGTACCTGGCCGACCACCATGACGGTCAGGCACCCGTACTTGACGGGTTGACCGGCGACCAGCGCTTCTTCATGGCCTGGGCCCAGGTCTGGCGCACCATAGAAACCGAGGAGTCACTGCGGGCGCGCCTGATTACCGGCCCCCACAGCCCTGCCCGCTACCGGGTCAATGGCGTGGTGCGCAACATCGATGCCTGGTATGAGGCCTTTGGCGTGCAGCCTGAGCACGCCTTGTACGTGCCGGCCGAAGAGCGAGTCAATATCTGGTAAGCGGATGGAGACTCGGTGATGGATCGGTCTTGCGCGGCAATTGTCCGGTCAATAGCGGCAACGGGCGCTGTGGCGGCCGCCGCACTGGGCATGCTGATATGGCAGCCAGCGCTGGCCGACAGCTCACCGTCGTCGATCTGGATTGTCGAGTACGAAAACGACATCTTCGCCGGCGAGGATCGTTACTACACCAGCGGTGTGCGCCTGTCCCGGGTGGCGGAAGCCCGGGAAGCACCCTCGTGGCTTGAGTCAGTGGCGCGGCGCTTCCCCGGCTTTGCCGAAGCCGAAGCGCTGCCATACAGCCTGGCCATAGGCCACAACATCTACACGCCGGCCGACATCGTTGACCCGAAGTTCCCGCCGGAAGACCGGCCATACGCGGCCTGGTTTCACGTCAAGTTTGCCACCGGCACCATCCACCCCGGGGGTGCCGACCGGGTTCGGGTTGGCCTGGGTATCGCCGGCCCGGCCGCGCTGGGCAAACAGGTGCAAAAGGCCGTACACCGCGCCATCGACACCGATATGCCCACCGGCTGGGAAACCCAGATCAAGAATGAACCCACCTTGCTGCTGGGCTACGACCGCTTTCGACGGGTGTTTGACCGGGCTCAACCTGATCGCTTCGGACTCGACGTCAGCCTGCTCGGTGGCCTCACCCTGGGCAATGCCCATACCCATGCCAGCGCCGGCAGTTTCGTACGAATCGGTCACAACCTGCCGGACGACTTCGGCCCGCCCCGGATCACGCCAGCGGTCTCGGGCTCCGGATACTTTCGTCCCGAGCCCACCAGGCACTGGTACCTTTATGCCGGCAGTGAGGGACGAGCAGTCGGACGCGATCTGTTCATCGAGGGCAACACCATCGGCGGGCGCAAGGGTGTGGATGCGCGGCGCCTGGTCGGAGAATTGTTTGCCGGCATTGTTTACACCCAGGGCTCGTTCAGGGTTGCCTATACGCATGTCTGGCGCAGCCGTGAGTTCGAAGGCCAGCTTGAAGCCCAGGACTATGGCTCGCTCTCGGTCTCGCTGTGGTGGTGATCGCGCCGCCGCGGGATCAGTGACGGCCGTGAGTAGTAAAAACCCTGCAGCAAGTCAATGCCAATCTCACGGCACAGTTCCGCAGTGACCCTGGTTTCAATACCTTCGGCCAGGGTGCGAATGCCCAACTCGCTGATCATGCCATTCAGAGTGGAAAGCAATCGATACTTGGGCGATTCGCGGCTGTCCAGCCCACGTATCAGGGAAATATCGAACTTGAGATAATCCGGCGGCACGTCAACCAGTTCCAGCAGGCGCGCCTGGCCGGCACCAAAGTCGTCGTAGGCCAGGGCGATACCCATGCGCTTGAGTTCTTCACGAACCGATGCCATGACCTTCAAGTCGGTGACCGCGGCTTCGTGTACCTCGAATACCAGCTTGAGGTCGGGGTAGCGAGCCCGCAGCTCGGCCAGCTCGCTCAGCAGGGCATCGAAGTCCTCGCATTCGGCCGGATGATTGTTGAAAAACAGCGGACGCCGCAGCCCGGCCCGATGCGCGGCCTCGAAACTGCAGCGGCGCAGCAGTCGGCTCAATCGAACCTCGGCATTCAGGGCCGCGGCCAGGCTGAATAACTGCCCAGGCCCATCAACCAACTCTGGATGGGTACTGCGGCCCAGCAGCTCACAGGCATAGAGCTCGCCATCGGCGGTGTGGATGCCCTGATGGTAGGCGCACACGCGCTCGTGTTCCAGCAAATCGAAAAAAGCCGCCATCTGCAGCGGGAAATGTCGCGGCAAGGCGTTCATGCCCACCACCGTGTCGGCCGAAGCCACCGGCCGTGCCGGTGCCGTTCGGGCACTGTCGTCACGCATCATGCGAAACTCGTGATCAGCCAGGTGCAGCACGTCACCGGCGGCAACCACGGTCGGCTCGCGGATGGCCTCGTGATTGACGAAAGTACCGTTGGTGCTGCCCAGGTCCTCGACTCGCAGCTCACCATCAACCAGATCAAAACGCGCGTGCAGGCGTGAAATGCGGTCGACATTGAGTTGCACGCTGCAGTCGGGGTGGCGACCAACCGTGGCCGGAAAACCGTTCAAGTCCAGACGTCGCGGCAGCTGATCCTGCCCGGCTGAACTTTCCAGGTAAAAGCGTTCCCTCATCACGAAGACTCCGTTTTACACACCCCGCACGCCGCTCAGTATCCGATCAAAGCCTCCCGCCTGCAAGTCGCGGCGACCACAGCACCGAAAAAGATCTTCGTTCAGGACTTGTCCGGCTTCAGACGCGGAGCATTGCGCATCAACATCCGGAAATAAAGTTCGGGAAACCAGCGCCGAATCCGCCAGCCCCAGCGCGTATTGCCATGGGTCAGCAACATGAAACGCGGGCGCTCGATCGCCTTGAACACAACCTCGGCGACATCCTCGGCCTTGACCCCGGAACGCGCCATCCAGCGCTCGACGCGCTGGTTGTAGCTGGCATCCGGCGCCCGCATGGTCTCGGTCAGACGTGTGGGCACGAAGGCCGGGCACAGTGCAGAGACCGCGACCCCGGCCTGGTGCAACTCTGCCCGCAGCATTTCAGACATGGCAATAACCGCCGCCTTGGCCGTGCCATAGGCATTGATGCCCGGCGCTGCCGCGAAGCCTGCAAACGAGGCAACGTTGACGATGTGCCCTTTGCTGGCCGCGCGCATCATCGGGGCAAAGGCCTTGCAGCCCATCACCACCCCGAGCAGATCGATATCCATCACCCAGCGCCAATCCTCGATCGAGGTTTCCTCCAGCGTGCCGCCGACGGCCACACCGGCATTGTTGATCAGCACCTCCAGCGTGCCGAAGCGCTCGGTCACGAAGGCGACCGCCTTTTGCCAGGCCTCCGGATCGGTAACGTCCATGACCAGCGCATGACCACGCTCGCCCAGGCTATCGGCAACGCCATGGGCGCGATCCTCGGCCAGATCGGCGACGATGACCTGCCAGCCTGCCCCGGCGAAACGCCGCGCCATGGCCTCTCCGAGTCCGGCACCGGCACCGGAGATCAATACCGTTCCCGGGGAAGTAGCCCCGACATCCAGGTTGTTTTTCATTGCAGTTGGAATCCTTATTCGAAGCCCAGCCAGACCGCGCCAACCAGCACCAGGGCCGCGGCGATGAACAGTTTCAACATCAGCGGCCAGGCAAAACGCAGCCACTTGGCGTAGGAAATACCGGCCATGCCGAGTATGCCCATCAGGATGGCGTTGGTTGGAATGATCATGTTGGTAAAGCCGTCACCGAGCTGGTAAGCCAGCACCGCCACCTGCCGACTGACGCCGACCAGGTCACTCAACGGCGCCATCAGCGGCATGGTGACAAAGGCCTGTCCGCTGCCGGAAGGAATGAACAGGTTGAGAATGGACTGGATGATCAACATGCCGATGGCAGAGAGCTCGGCGCCGACCAGGCCCAGCGGCAGCGACAGGTAATGGACGATGGTATGCAGAATCTGTCCATCTTCCATGATCAGGGCAATGCCACGGGCAATACCGACCAGCAGCGCGGTTTCGGTGAGCTGACGCGCGCCGATGATGAACTTCTCGGCGGTCACGCTTGGCGAAAGCCGGCCAATGACGGCGGCAACCAGGCCCAGGATCAGGAAGGCCGCACCCAGCTCGTTCAGGTACCAGCCGCGGCTGGCAATACCCCAGATGGCGATGCCCAGGGCCAGCAGGAAGCCAAGCACGATGGCCACATGGCCCCAGTTCATGCGCGGATAGTCGCGCGGCGGTTCGGCCTCTTCGACCAGCTCGGCGTCGTAAACCAGGCTGGCGGCCGGGTCGCGCCGAACCTTCTCGGCATAGGACCAGACATGGTGCACGGCAATCAGCACGAACGGCACCAGCAGCCCCAGGCGTACCTGCCAGCCGGAGTAGATCGGCAAGTCGGCAACCCCCTGGGCCACGACCACGGTGTACTGGTTGAAGGCTGCCACGCCATAGCCCACCCCGTAACCGGAAATGACCATGGCCACGGCCGTCATCGGATCCATGCGCATGGCCCGACACAAGGCCACCAGGATCAAGACGAACGGTATGTATTCACCGGAAGAGCCCACCGCGCTGGAGGCCAGCGAGAACACGAAGATGACAACGAAGATCAGCATCGCCGGCCGGTTGCTGAAACGCTCGAGCAGCCGGCCCAGAAGGGCATCAATGGTGCCGGTGGCGCGAATGATGGCCAGCACACCGCCGATGATGAACAGAAAGAAAATGATGTCGGAGGCCGCGGCAAATGCCCGGGGCACGGCAGTAAACAACTGCAGCGGGCCGATGCGGTGACGCTCCTCGACCACCTCGTAGGAACCCGGTATCACGACGGCCCGCCCGGCTTCGTTGAGCTCGGTCTGGAAATGGCCTTGGGGAATGATCCAGGTCGCGATGAGGGCCGCCACCATCAGGAAAAACAGCAGCGCCAGGGTATTGGGGACACGAAAGGTCATTGAAAATTGGACCGGGGTGAGGGAAAGCAGCCCGTGATTGTATCGACTGACCCCCGCCGGGGCCAGCACTGCTTTGTTTACCCTGGCCGGGTGCGATAATGTAGCGATGAATTCCACGGAACCTGACATGACCGATTTCCGCGCCCTGATCGAGTCCAGGATCGCCGAACTGGAAGGCATGGCCGAGTCCAGCCGCGAGGCTACCGCCACCGTGGAGCTGGACCAGACCCGGCAGGGACGGCTGAGCCGGATGGACGCACTCCAGGGACAGGCCATGGCCCAGGCCGCCGAGCGGCGCCGGGTTCATACCCTCAGCCGCCTGCGTTCAGCGCTGACCCGGATTGATTCAGGGTATTTCGGAGAGTGCCAGGAGTGCGGTGAGCACATTGCCGAGGCCCGGCTGGTCGCCGACCCGGCCACCCTGCTCTGCCTGGATTGTGCCAGCGCCCGCGAACGGGGCAACTGAGCGTGGTTACCCGCAAGCGCGCCCCGGCCCGCGAGATCTTCGGCTGGGCGATGTTCGACTTCGCCAACCAGGCCTATACCCTGCTGATCATCACCGTGGTTTTCGGCGACCTGTTCACGCGCGTGATCGTCGGCGACGGGCCGGACTACCGCCTTGGCAACCTGCTGTGGAGCATCGCCCTGGCGGTCAGCTACCTGCTGGTGGTGGTGGCCAACCCGATCTGCGGTGCGGTCATGGACCATTCGCGGCTGCGCAAGCGCTTCCTGCTGGTCAGCTACCTGGCAACCGTGATTACCACCGCCCTGTTGTGGCTGGTCGAGCCCGGCTGGATTGTGCTGGCGATGGCACTGATCATCCTGTCGAATTTCTTCTATGCCATCGGCGAGGCCTTTATCGCCAGCTTTCTGCCCGGCCTGGGCCCACGCAAGGACCTGGGCTGGATCTCAGGACTCGGCTGGAGCCTGGGCTACATTGGCGGCATGGTATCGACCATCTTCGCCCTGTTGTTTCTGGGCGAAGTCAGTGCCGAAAACTACGAGCGGGTGCGATGGGTGGGCCCGTTTGCCGCTGCCTTTTTCCTGGTCACGGCCATCCCGACCTTCATCTGGCTGCGCGAACGCGGACGCCGCCGTCCCCTTCCTCCAAACCAGACCATGGTCTCGGCCGGCATCGCCCGGCTGCGCGATACCGTGGCCCACCTGGCCCATTTTCGCGACCTCAGGAGTCTGCTGATCTCGGTGTTTTTCATGATGGCCGGGATCTACATCATCGTCAGCTTCTCGTTCATCTACGGCGCCCAGGTGATTGGCTGGGACGAACAGGTCCGGATCATCATGTTCGTGACCGTGCAGATCACCGCCGCCATCGGCGCCCTGACTTTCGGCTTTATCCAGAGCCGCATCGGTGCGCGCCGTACCTACCTGATCACGCTGGGCCTGTGGCTGGCCGCCATTCTGGCCATCTGGCAGACCCCGCTGCTGGCCAGCACCGCCCGATCGCTGCTGGGCGTGGAATGGGAAGCCCAGTACGTGTTCCTGTTTGCCGGCACCCTGGCCGGCTTGAGCCTGGGCTCATCGCAGTCGGCCGGGCGTGCGCTGGTCGGGGTGCTGACGCCCAACGGCAAGGCAGCTGAATTCTTCGGCTTCTGGGGCACGGCCTCGAAGCTGGCAGCCGTATTCGGCATTCTCGGCCTGGGCCTGCTCCAGGCCTGGCTGGGCCTGGCCACGGCCATTCTGTTCTGCCTGGTCCTGTTCGTCATCGCCATGATCACCGTGTTGCCGGTGGACGAAAAGCGCGGCGAGGCTGCGGCCGACAGCTGGAGAGAACGGAAAGGATGATGCGCATCGTTACCCATACCTGCTCGAACACCGAGATCGTCTCTGCCCTGGGACGCGGGGACTGGATCGTGGGGGTGGATGATCACTCGGACTACCCGGCAGACGTGGTTGCACGCGCGGCCCGAGTCGGACCCGACCTGGATGTGGATGTCGATCGCATCCGAGCGCTCAAGCCCGACCTGGTCATTACCTCGCTGACCGTGCCGGGCCACGAGCGCTGCCTGGCGCGAATGGAAGCCGCCGGTCTGCCCCTGCTGGTCACCCGGCCGCACTCGCTGGCCGACGTGGCCGAAGACATACGGCACATCGGCCAGGCCATCGACGCAGTCGGTCAGGCCGAAACCCTGGCCCAAGGAATCGAAACCGCACTGGACGAAGGCCCACCGCCCGGCCCGCCCGTGCCTATTCTGGTCGAATGGTGGCCCAAGCCCGTCATCGTTCCGGGGCAAAAATCCTGGGTCAACGAGATGCTGGCCCTGGCCGGCGCCATCAATCCCTTCGCCGACCAGGATGCCGAATCGCTGGAAATCGACACCGACCAGGCCCGGCTGGCAGCTCCTGAGGCCATTGTCATGAGCTGGTGCGGTGTCAAGGAAGACAAGTACCGGCCGCACATCGTCGCCCGCCGCGACGGCTGGGAAGACATTCCGGCCGTCCGCCACGGTCGCATCATCCCGATCAGCGAAGCCTGGCTGGGCCGCCCCGGTCCCAGGCTGATCGACGGCATCGAAAAACTACGCAAGGTCGTGGCTCTCTGCCGGTAGCCAATAATCGCAAACTCCAGCCACCGACTTCCAACCACCCCTCTACCCTTACAATACGCCCCATGACCACCACCACTGCCAAAGCGCCAACCGTCGGCCTGATTTCCCTGGGCTGCCCCAAGGCCCTGGTCGACTCCGAACAAATCGTGTCACGGCTGCGGGCCGAGGGCTACGAGCTGGTGCCGGAATACAGCCAGGCCGACCTGGTCGTGGTCAACACCTGCGGCTTTATCGACTCGGCCAAGGCCGAGTCGCTGGAAACCATCGGCGAAGCCCTGGCCGAAAACGGCAAGGTCCTGGTCACCGGATGCATGGGGGCAAAGCCGGAGGAAATCACCGCGATTCACCCCAAGGTGCTGGGCGTGACCGGTCCGCACCAGGCCGACAGCGTGCTGGCCTCGGTGCATCAGCACCTGCCCAGGCCGCACGATCCCCGAATCGACCTGGTCCCGCCGGGCGGCCTGAAGCTCACCCCCCAGCACTACGCTTATCTGAAGATTTCAGAAGGTTGCAACCACAAATGCAGCTTCTGCATCATCCCCGACATGCGCGGCAAGCTGCGCTCGCGACCGCTGGGCATGGTCATGCGCGAAGCCGAAGCACTGGTCGAGCGCGGCGTCCAGGAACTGCTGGTAATCTCGCAGGACACCAGCGCTTATGGCGTGGACCTTAAGTACCAGAAAGACTTCTGGGCCGGCAAGGAGTGGGAAACCCGCATCCATGACCTGGCCCGCGCGCTGGGACAGCTCGGGGTCTGGATTCGCCTGCACTACGTCTACCCCTACCCGCACGTCGACAAGCTGATTCCGCTGATGAACGAGGGACTGATCCTGCCCTACCTGGACATCCCCTTTCAGCACGGCAGCCAGAAAGTCCTGAAGGCCATGCGCCGACCGGCAGCCTCGGAAAACACCCTGGAGCGGATCCAGTCCTGGCGACGCGAATGCCCCGAACTGGTCATTCGCTCCACCTTCATCGTCGGGTTCCCGGGCGAGACCGAAGCCGACTTCCAGGAACTGCTGGACTGGCTTACCGAAGCCCAGCTCGACCGGGTCGGCTGCTTCAAGTACTCACCCGTCGAAGGCGCCCGCGCCAACGCCCTGCCCGACCCGGTCCCCGAACAAGTCCAGGAAGAACGCTGGCACCGCTTCATGCAAACCCAGGCCGACATCAGCGCCCGGCGTCTGCGCCATCGCATCGGCGGCCAGGAACCGGTCATGGTCGACCGCCTGGAAGGCAACACCGCCATCGCCCGCTCCTACGGCGATGCACCGGAAATCGACGGCTCGGTCATCATCGAAAACGCCGGCCAGGCAGCCGTCGGCGACTGCATAGACGTCGAAATCACCGGCGCCGACCAGTACGACCTCTTCGCCCGCCGACTGGACTGAACGTGGGCCTGTTTCCGAGACGGAAAAAAACGAAAGGCAAAAAGCAGGGAACCACCGAAAACACCGAAGACACCGAATCTCGTTAAGCGGCAGTAAAAGGAACTGCGCCGCACCATCAGCCAGGAAGATTTGAGGGAACCGCAAGACCCCTTTGCCCAGGGGCAAGAAGCCCAGCAGTGGAACCCTCGCGCGAGCAGCCAATTAACCCGGCAGGTATGTAGATCACATTCAGGGCGCCAAGCAGGCCCCGAATCAAGGCGCGTGTCGCCGGGAATGGAGCGCCCTTGCCAAGAAACGCAACGCTTAAGTCGCGCCGGCACAGTGGCTCTGAGTGTTACCGTGTTGCCGCGTGGCCCACTAGTGGTCCTTCAACTTGATAACTTAGGATTCAGCGTTCCTGTGGCGCTTCG
>RECK01000403.1 GCA_007694055.1 Wenzhouxiangella sp. | reverse complement strand
AAATGTAGTTTATGGACTACGCCTGAGCAAGATATCGGAGCGAAAACCCACTTTTCGCTTTTCCTCTGCCCCTCCGCGCCTCTGCGCGAAAAAGTCTTTTCCCTGAAACCCTGAACCCCGAACCCCGCCTTCAAGCCACCGAAGAAGGCAAACAACCCCCCCGCTCCTCCAACCCCCGCGACACCCCCAACCCACCATCAGCCGCCAGATCGGACGCGTCATCACCCCGGCGGCATTGGTTTCTTACAGAACCGCATCCAGGCCCTTGCGCTCAATCAGGCTTAGCAACTTGAGCGATGGCCCGCTGGGCTGAGCGTGTTCACGCAATTTGATGGTGGTGTTTTCAGATTATTTGATGGTCGCTGTCGGCGGTGATTGAACCGCCCCGGTGGGTTTCCGGGGCGGTGAGTGAGTTGTTGGGTCAGAACGGCAGGGGATCGTTGAACGGGGTATCGTTGTGCGCCTGCGGGATGCCGGGCAAGGGATGCTGTCGATGCATCAGCAGGGCGTGGTAGTAGGCATCTTCAAGCTGACCGACCAGCGGTTGAAGGAGTTGAAGGAGTGCGTTGAGCTGTTCGAGACTCAACATCGATGGATCGAGGGTGAGGTCGATGGTTTGCGGCATGGTGGGCTCCTGGTTCAGGCGCGGCGGCGTTTGGGTGTGGTGTTGAAGCACTCGAAGTAGAGTTGTTCATCGAGGACCTCACGCTGGGTGCGGGCAGCGGTGGCGATTAGCTCGGCAGCCAGGGTGGTGAGAACCCGGTAGTTGCCGGCAGCATGCTCGACCAGGGTGGTGATCAGGCCGTCGGTCATCAGCTGCGGATTGCCGGCAGCGGCAAGCAGATGGTTCACGGCGGCCTTGAGCTGGTCGGCATCGGCGTACTCGGTGTGCAGGCGTACGCGGATGCGCGAACCCAAGGGGAGCAGTTCATCGCGCCCCAGGCGCTGGCTCAAGCGGCCATCGCCGGCCAGCACGACCGTCAGCAACATCTGCGAGTCGAAGCGATGGCTGGCCATCAGGCGCAACTCATTGAGCACCGGGATGGGGGCTTCCTGTGCTTCGTCGATGAGCAGCACCGGCCGGGTCAGGGTGGTCTCGAGGTGCTGGATCCAGCGCTCGCGCAAGGCCTTGAACCCACCCCAGCGGTTGTGCGGCTTGAGCGGGATGCCGAACAGCTCGCCCATCTCGCGGTAGAAGTCGGCCAGATTGGAACTGGGATGGGTGAGCACACCGATGCTGATCTCGCGCAGATCGGCCAGACGATGTGCCAGCACCCTCAAGGCCACGCTCTTGCCGGAGCCGGGATCGCCACTGATCAGGGCAAAGCCGCCCTCACCCACCAGACCATGCTCGATGCGCCAGCAGAACTGGTCCAGACGCGGGTGAACCGCCAGCGCCTCGACCGGAACCTCCGGGGTGAAGGGGTTGAACTTCAGGCCATAGAGGCTGAGGAGACGACGTTCCATGTCATTCCTCCTCGGGGCGCGGCAGATAAGCCGGCGGCAGGCCGGTGGCGGCGTGCTCGCGCATGAGTTGCTTGAGCAGCACGGCGATGCCGGGGGGTGGTGGCGCTGAGGATGGCTGTGGGGTTGGCCGATCGCCGGACACGAGTGTTGGTGCCAGGGCGCGTCGGCGCTGATCGGCATTGGCCCGCTTGTCGAGCGGGTGGACTCGACACAGGTCGGCTCCGGTGCGCGCATCGACCAGGCTGACCGTGCGCAGATCCCAGGGGGCATAGCGCAGACACAACTGCTCGAGATGGCGGTAGGCGTTGGGGATCTCGAAGCGCTTGCCGGCCAGGCTGATGGTGCCATCGGTGCGGCGCTGGCGGCGCATGACCTGTTGGCGGAAGGCAGCAGCCAGGGCCTGGTTGTCGGGAGCGGGTCGGCCGACCTCATCGGCGTTGAGATAGACCGCCATCGGAGTCTGGTCAAGCTCGCTATGGATCCGGCGATGGTACTCCTGCTCGACCCAGGCCAGGGTGGCTTCGTTGAGCAGTCTCAGGTTGATCTCGGGCTGGCCTTCGAGCATGGCCATCAGACGCCCCTCGACCTGGGCCCAGAAGACCTCTTGCTTGGCATTCTGGTGGGGACTATAAGGCAGGGTCGGTTGGTGCAGGATGCCCAGGCGCTCCAGGCCCTCGGTGAAGGCGGCTGCGGTCATTGCTGCACCGTTGTCGCTCATCAAGGCGCGCGGGAGGGCGCGCTTGTGGAAGGCCTGGCACAGACCATGAACCAGGGTCTCGGTGGTCTCGTCGAGATACCACTGCAGGTGGCAGATCAGGCGCGAGCGGTCATCGAGGATGGCCAGGAGTATCGGCTTGCGCCACTGTCCATCGCTACTCAAGACCTGGCGCGAGCCGTGGTGGAAGTCCAGGTGCCACAGACCGTGCACATGCTCGACCTCGAAGCTGCGCACCTCGCGGCGTTCCAGGCGCTCGGCGGCCCGGCGCGCACCATCGGTCGCGCGCTGTCGCCGGCGCGGTTGCCGGACCAGCCCACAGGCCTTGCAGTAACGCCGCACTGTGGCATAGGAAGGCAAGGGCCCCAGGGCTGGTGCCTCGGCCACCTTCGCGGCCAGGTTGTCATAGTGCAACAGCAGGCTCCAGGCCGGATGGGCTCGATACTGCTCGGTGAGGACGGTCCTGAGCGCGTGACTGATCACCCTTGAGCGCCCGGCATCGGCGCGCAGCTTGGGCTTCAAGGCCCCCACCGGGTCGTGCTGGCGGCGGGCCTGGTAGTACCAGCGTTCGATGGTCGAGACGCCGAAGCGCCGCGGCTTTCCGCTGATCGGGTGCTGCCAGTCGCGCTCGGCCAAGGCTTTGAGGGCGGCCTGCAACTGCCCCGGCTGTGGCGGCGAGGCCAGCAGCGGGCCGATCACGGCAAAACGCAGGCGTGCCCATTGATCACGAGCCGGGGGTGGCGTCGAGGTGCGTGGTGGGCTCATGGCTTGAACTCCTGTTGGTGAACGAATCGCCAGTCTGGAAGTTCGCCAGGCTTGTGGATAGAGGCATATTCTGCGCGTGGAACCTCCTCCCTCAGACAGCGCGCAAGGCACCGCCGGTCAGCGGTGAGAGAAAGTGCAAGACCTGCCACAGCCGTTCCACCAGCCGGCCGGGGAATGCCCGCAGCAGACCGGCCGGCAAGCACCCCAGTTGCTCAGGTTGAGCGAAATGCCCTCGGGACTGTAGCCAGAAAGGGGTGAACAAGAATTGCTGGCGCCACCAGCGTCGCCAGCGCTGCCAGGTCGAGGCCGACAAACGCACCCCGAAGCAGCGCTCCAGCTGCCTGCAGCGCCGATCACTGGGCCCGCGCATCAGCGCCGCAATCAAAACCGGGATGCCGGCAACAAAACGGAGCTGGCCAAAGAAACGCACCGATGGCGGCGTGCAGCGGCAGCGGCACTGCGCACAGGTAAAGCTGAACCGCTTTTCGTAGAACGACTGAAACGGCTCAGGCACACCGCGCGGTTTGCGCACATAGTTGCTGACATGCAGCCGCGCACCGCAATGCCAGCAGCCGGACTGCCGGCAGGAATGGGCCGAAACCCCATCCAGAACAAAAAGTGCCTCGTGAAGACTGGCATTGGAGAGGAGTTTGTGGGACATTGAAGGCCTCTTTGCTGCGTCGTAACAACAAAGAGACCCTCTCGGGGGGCTTCTAGTCAAGCTCCCTGAGGGGGATTACCTGCCTTCCCTCATCCAATCTGATCAGAAAACCGCCTAATAGCATCAGACTGCGTGGCCATGCTCACCGGAGAACCGAGCGCCACTCGCCTATCGCGGCTATTCGTATTGCCTTCCCCATA
>RECK01000243.1 GCA_007694055.1 Wenzhouxiangella sp. | reverse complement strand
TCAGCATGGCCATGGCCAGCATCAGGCTGCCTAGAATGACGTAGGACGGTACACCGAAACTCACAGTCAGGAAGATCTGGGCGATCCAGTCGGCCCCTCCGGTGCGCATCAGGGCCATGCCCAGGGCGAGGCTGGCGACGATGATCATCACGACCTGGATGGACATCGCGCCCATGGCCTCCTTCCAGCTCAGGCAGCGGGTCAGCAACAAGGCCAGAACGCCGAAAACGGCGCTGATGGCGATCGGCAGGATACCGGTCGCGGCGATCACGATCACTGCGGCCATGATGCCCAGGGCGATCGGGGCCTTGGAGGTCTTGGGCAGGTTGATGCTGCCGTCGAGAATCAGGAAGTCACCGCCATCCTTGAGCTGGTTGAGCTGGCGTGGCGAGGATTGCACCAGCAGTACGTCACCAGAACGCAGCACGGTATTGTCCACGCCGGTGGCCCGGGTCTGGTCTTCCTTGTTGAAACGATGCAGGGCCAGCAGCCTGAGGCCGTAGCGTGACAGCAGGCGGGCCTCGCCGATGCGCACGCCAAGGAGCTTGGATGTGGGTGTGATGGCAACCTCGGCGATGCGCTGGTTGTCCGGTTCCAGCGGATGGGTTTCGTCAACCTCGACATCGCCGGAGTAGAGTTTGCCGCCGAGCAGGTGGGCGAACTCGCGCAGATTTTCCTGGGTGTTGGTCGTGGTGATCCGGTCGCCGGATTTCAGCACCACATCGGGCAGGGGGGTGACGAAAACGCCGGCACCACGCTGGATCTTTTCGACCTTGAGCTCGCTGTTGCAGCGCTCAATG
The DNA here is from genome assembly GCA_007694055.1 of Wenzhouxiangella sp. Taxonomy (GTDB): domain Bacteria; phylum Pseudomonadota; class Gammaproteobacteria; order Xanthomonadales; family Wenzhouxiangellaceae; genus Wenzhouxiangella. Next base: position 3,017 of record RECK01000243.1, on the reverse strand, counting down.
GCATCGGCCAGCTGCATGCCGGTGGCTTCACTGGACTTGCCCAGGCGAATCTGGGCGGTATACAGGCGCTTGACCGTGGACTGCAGCGGCACCTGGCGCTCTGGCAGCAGACGCGGAGCCACTAGCCAAAGATAGAGTACGGCGACTGCTGCGGCGATGGAGGCCGGGATCAGGAAGTCGAACATCTGGAACGTGGCTACGCCCATATCGGCCGCAACCCCGACGACCAGCAGGTTGGTGGAGGTGCCGATGGTCGTGGTCATGCCACCCACGATGCTGACCAGTCCTACCGGCAGCAGCATGCTTGAAGGGGATTGCCCCGTCCGCAGGGCGACACCGATCAGGATCGGCAGCAACATCACCACGATGGGCGTGTTGTTGATGAAAGCGCTCAGGATGGCGCAGGTCAGCAAGGTGGCCAGCATCGACAGGGCCGGGGATTTTTTCCAGGCGATGGCGAGCATGCGGCCGACGGGTTCGAGTGCGCCTGAGCGGATCAGACCCTGGCCCAGGATCATCAGGGCACAGACGGCCACCAGCGCCTGGTGGCCGAAGCCGAGGAAGAAATCGGTGGGGCTCAGGGTGCGCCCGTCGGGTCCGGTGTAGGGAAACAACTGGAAACCGACGGCCAACAGTGCCAGCACGACCAATGAACTGGTTTCCAGAGGGATCCGGTCCCGTGAAAACAGGATCAGCGCGAACACCACCAGCAGCAGCACGGCCAGGGCGTGGTAATTGGGCAGCATCAGGCTCATGAGTTCCGGATTCTACGTGGAAACGGTCCCGGCCGTCTTCTCAGGATGACTCGGCCAGAGTGGCCTCGAGTGTGGCCAGGCTGTTGATCGGTGGCCGGCAGCTCAAGCCGTCGCAAACCAGGGCGCGTGCCTCGGGATTGTCGAGGAGACTGGCCAGCAAGTCCGGTGGCTCTTCCAGTTCCAGCGTGGCGGGAAGCAGGTAGACGGTCAGTTCGGGCCGGGCAAACAGGGTTTCGTGCCACTGGCTGACCGCTTCGCCTGGCCCGGTGATCAGAACCTGGGGGGGCGGGTTTTGCATGGCAAGACCTGCCCTGATCAGGCTGGCATGGCCCAGTGGAGAGGCGGCCACGTCGCCCATGGCGGCTTGCAGTACAAGCGTGCACTGGTGATGGAGTCGAGCGTCACCGCACAGGTGGGCCAGTCGGTTCAGGCCTTGCAGCGCCAGACCGGCACCTGACGGTGTTGCGTCGTCGGCCAGGGCCAGCGGGCGGGTCAGCAGCGGTTCATGATCAAGCGGGGTCAGGTACATGGCACTGCTTTGGTCGTCGACGTGCTGGTTGATGATGCGCCGGGCAATGCGTCTGGCCAGGTTGAACCAGCGCGGCTCGAAACGCCATTGCAACAAGGTCATGCAGGAATCCAGCACGGCAGCCAGGTCATCCACGGTGGCGGTCTGGGCGCTGCGACCCTGGCGCCAGACCGAGCTGGGTGGTTCCTGGCCGAACAGGCGCGGGGCCAGGGCATTGAGCCCGGCGGCGGCCTGCGCTATCCATTCGGGCCGCTGGAGCCGGCGACCGGCACGGGCCAGGGCTGCGATGGTGAGACCGTTCCAGGCACCGATCAGCTTGTCGTCACGACCGGGTTCAGGTCGACGACGACGCGCCTTGAGCAGATGCAGTCGCGCCTGTTCGAGTTCGGTCTCGGCCTGGTCCCGATCTCGCCCGGTCCCGGTCAGTTCGTCGACATCGCGGGCGGTGACCAGGTGCCAGCACTTGCCCTCGAAATTGGCCGGTCCATCCAGTCCGAAGCGGGCCAGAACCAGGTCGGCCTGGCGTTCGGTCAGCGCGTCGCGAACCTGGGCCGGTGTCCACAGGTAGAACGCTCCTTCGCCATCGCTGCTGTCGGCATCCTGGCTGGCAGCGAAGCCGCCGTCTTCCAGCGCCATGTCCGTGCTCAGCCAGGCCACGGTTCGGGCACAGGCTTCGGCAAAATCGGCCCGCTGCCAGCGCTGGGCCGCGTGAGCGTACAAATCGATCAGCAGGGCGTTGTCGGAAAGCATCTTTTCAAAGTGCGGGATCTCCCAGGCCGGATCCACGCAGTAACGGAAAAAGCCGCCACCCAGGTGATCGAACAAGCCGTAGCGCGCCATCGCGGTCAAGGTGTCGGCGAGCATCTGTGAGGCCTGATCGTCGTCTTTCAGGTCGGCGAGCAAGGCAAGCACAGGCGTCTGGGGAAACTTCGGCGCTTCGCCAAAGCCGCCGTGCTCGTTATCGAAGCGGGCAGCCAGCTGGCCGACCAGGCCCTCGGCAATCTCGGCCAGGTCGGTGCCGGGTTCTGGCGGACGCGGCTGGGCGATGGCCTTGAGCGCCTGTTGCACCTGCAGGTTCTGGGCCCTGAGCTCGTCCTGGCGAGATGACCAGACCTCGTCAATGCGTTCGAGCAGGCTGGGGAAGTCGATCAGCCCCTGCCGTGGCTGGAGTGGAAAGTAGGTGCCGGCGAAAAATGGTGCCTGGCTTTCCGGGTCGAGAAAGACGGTCAGCGGCCAACCGCCGCCGCGCCCGGTCAGCAGTTGATGGGCCAGCTGGTAGATCCGGTCCAGGTCGGGACGTTCCTCGCGATCGACCTTGACGTTGACGAATGATCGGTTCATAAGCTCGGCCACCCGCTCGTTCTCAAAGCTTTCATGGGCCATGACATGGCACCAGTGACAGGCGCTGTAGCCAATGGAAAGCAGGATGGGGCGGTTCAGTCGCCGCGCCAGGGCCAATGATTCAACGTTCCATTCAAGCCAGTGCACCGGGTTGTCGGCATGCTGGAGCAGGTAGGGGCTCAGTGCCTGGTCGAGCTGGTTGCGAATCGTCATGGCTAAGATAAATGTTCAGTCGATGGAGCACAGCTTAACTTGAAGCCGACTCGTCGCGTCCCGGCAGGTTGAAAAAGGGTCTATCCGAATCTCGCAACCTACAGATGGTCCGCCGGGAGCAGAGGTTGATTCCACTCCTCGTAGCGAACAGTCGCGGCTTGAAAAAAGGTTGGAAGGGT
>RECK01000254.1 GCA_007694055.1 Wenzhouxiangella sp. | reverse complement strand
GGCAGGGCCACTCGGCACCTGGCCTCTACCCTTCCAATCTTTTTTCCAAGCCGCGCCTATGCGCCACGAGCAGTGGAATCAACCTCTGCGCCCGGTGGCACCAGTATGTTGCGAGATTCGGATAGACCCGAAAATCTGTGCGCCACGCCCCGGAAACACTACTCTCCGGGCTCCAGCATCCGGATGTTTGGGCAAGAGTCGGGTTCAAGGCGACGACGACAGGATTGGTATCATTAGAGGTTTGATGTTGTCACCCGGAACCTGCCTTCATGCCATTCATTCGTTTTTCGCTCGTGCTGCTGGCCCTGGTTGCCAGTGGTCAACTATCAGCCGCCGTACAGGGTTATTACAGCGAACCCAGCCTGGGGCCGGATCGGATTGTTTTTGTCTCCGAAAGCGACCTGTGGTCGGTTGACCCGGCCGGCGGTGTAGCCGCGCGCCTGACCGCCCACGCCGAGCCCAAGCGCCGGCCTGCCTTGTCACCGGACGGGCGCTGGTTGGCGTTTACCGGTCGCTACGACGGGGCTGACGAGGTTTACGTGATGCCTGCCGGTGGCGGTGAGCCGCGCCGCCTGAGTTTCGCCAGCGCGCCCGCGCAGGTTGAAGGCTGGACGCCTGGCGGAGAGGTGCTCTACAGCACCATGGCTATCTCAGGGCCGCTTTCGAAACGCGTTCTGCGCGCCGTCGATCCGGATTCCCTGGAGCGCCGCGAGCTGCCGCTGATGGATGCCCGCCAGGCTGCGTTTGATGACGATGGCAATATCTACTTCGTTCGTTTCGGTCTGGCCGTGACCAATGACAATGCCCGCGAGTACCGGGGCGGGGCCATGGCCCAGCTGTGGCGCTTCAATCCGGAGCATGACGACGAAGCCGAGCGCCTGGCGGCAGACCATGCCGGCAACCTGGAGCAGCCGATGTGGTGGGATGGCCATCTCTACGTGGTCAGCGATGCCGACGGTGGCGTGGCCAACCTGTGGCGGCTGCGTGCAGACGGTGGTGATCCGGTCCGGCTGACCGAACATGCGGATTTCGACGTGCGTGGGGCCAGACTGTACGGCGGGCGCATCGTCTACCAGCACGGCGCCGATCTGCGCCTGTTCGACCTGGCCGAGGGCAGCGACCTGCTGCTCGATATACGCCTGGCCAGCGACCGCGGCCAGAAGATGACCCGCTGGCTGGACAATCCCCTGGGCTTTCTCGACAGCGCCCGGTTTGCACCGGCCGGCGACCGGGTTGCGCTGACCGCGCGTGGTCGCGTGGCCCTGGTCGGTACCGGCTCGATCCGTCGCGTCGAGCTCGACCTGCCCGAACGCAGCCGGGCCCGCCAGGCCGTGTTGAGTCCGGACGGTGACTGGCTGTACGCCATTGTCGATGCCACCGACGAGCATGAGATCTGGCGCTTTCCGGTCAGTGCCGATGGGCCTGGAGAGGCCTTGACCGATGATGGCAGTACCCAGCGTGAAGGGCTGTTCGTTTCGCCCGACGGTCGCGCCATCGCCCACACCGACCGCAACGGCGTGCTGTGGTTGCTGGACCTGGCCAGCGGTCGCAATCGGCGCATCGACGCATCCGTTGGCGCCGGTTACGCCGATGTGGTCTGGTCGCCTGACAGCCGGGCCCTGGCCCTGGTGCGCCCGGATTCGACCATGCTGCGGCGCCAGTTGCTGATCCATGACATTAGTGGTGATCAGCTGTATCGACTGACCAGCGACCGCTACGAGAGCTACAGTCCCGCGTTCAGCCCGGATGGACGCTGGCTGTATTTCCTGTCCGATCGTCACTTCGAGGCCAATCCGACCGCACCCTGGGGCGACCGCAACATGGGCCCGGTCTTCGATCGCCGCACCGGGATCTACGCCTACTCGCTGCAGCCGGGCAATCGTTTTCCGCTGGCTCCGCGCACCGAGCTGACGGCCGAGGATCCGGACAACGGTGATGATTTGCCGGCGATCGTCTTCGAGGACCTGGACCAGCGCCTGTTCGAAGTGCCGGTAGGGCCGGGCAATTACAGCGGCCTGGCCTTGGCCGAGGGGCGCCTGTATTTTCTCGATCGGGCCTTCGAGCGCGGCAGCCGCTCCAGCCTGAAAACGATCGACTTCAGCCCTGACCGGGCCAGCATCGAAACCTTCGCCGACGGAGTGGAGCAATTCGACTTGTCGGCCGACCGCAAGAAGCTGTTCTATCGCCTGGCCGGTAATGGCGCCATGTACATTGTCGAGGCCGGCGCCCGTCCGCCGGGCGACCTGGGCCCGGTTCAGGTCAGGGTCGGCGACTGGCGTCTGCCGGTGCAGCCGGGCATGGAGTGGCAGCAGATGTTTGTCGATGCCTGGCGCATGCAGCGCGATTACCTGTTCGATCCGGCCCTGCGTGGCCAGGACTGGACCGCCATTCGGGCGCGCTTCGAGCCGCTGGTCGAGCGCATCGGAGACCGCCGCGAGCTCGACGACCTGCTGGCCCAGATGGTGGCCGAGCTGGGTGTCTTGCACTCGCAGGTGCGCGGCGGCGATTACCGCAGCGAGCGCGAGCTGGGCAGCCAGGCTTTCCTGGGCGCCGACTTCGAGCGGGTCGATCAGGGGGCCCGCATCATCCGCATCCATGCCAGCGATCCCGAGCTGCCCTTGAGTCGATCGCCGCTGGCCCGGCCGGGTGTTGACCTGCGCGTCGGCGACATCATTACCGCGGTCAACGGCCGCTCGGTAGCCGCCGTTGACGACCTCAACCTGTTGCTGGTTCACCAGGCTGGTCAGCAGGTTCGGCTGGACTACCTGCGCGGCAACGATGTCGCTGCGGTCGTGGTCGAGCCGATCGGTGCCTGGGACGAGGTTGGCCTGCGCTATCGCGACTGGGTGCAGTCGCGACGGGAAAAGGTCGAGGAAGCCTCGCAGGGTCGCGTTGGCTACCTGCATCTGCAAGCCATGGGAGCCAACGATATTGCCGATTTTGCCCGCGAGTTCTACGCCAATTTTGATCGCGAAGGTCTGATCATCGATGTGCGTCGCAATCGTGGCGGCAATATCGACAGCTGGGTAATCGAGAAACTGCTCAGACGGGCCTGGATGTTCTGGTACCGGGCCGGCGAGCAGCCGTTCTGGAACATGCAGCAGACCTTCCGCGGCCACCTGGCCGTCCTGGTCGACGAGCTGACCTATTCCGATGGTGAAACTTTCGCCGCCGGCGTGCGCAGCCTGGGCCTGGGCCCGCTGGTCGGTCAGCGCACGGCAGGGGCCGGGGTCTGGCTCAGCGATACCAACCGCCTGGTTGATCGCGGGGTGATGCGGGCGGCCCAGTGGCCGCAGTTCTCGCCCGATGGTCGTTGGCTGATCGAAGGTGCCGGCGTGGCTCCGGATATCGAGGTCGTCAACCCGCCCCATGCCACCTGGCAGGGCAATGATGCGCAGCTCGAGCGGGCCGTGACCGTCCTGCTCGAGCGTCTGGCCGAATCACCGCTGATCCAGCCCGACCCCGAAACCATTCCACCGCGCGGAACCGACGGCAGTGATTTGTCGGATGTGGGGGGAAGGTGAAAGGTGAAAGGGCGTAGCCCGGTCGGGGGCCGTGCCCGGACAGGCCGTAAAAGCCACCAATCGCCCCTTTCGGTGATTTCGGTGTCTTCGGTGGTTACAAGGTTTTACTTCCAACCTGCCGGGTTAATGAAGGATCAGCGGCGGGGTGCGGCAGTTCAGGGCAGTTCGCAGGCCAGGTTGTCGAGTTTGCTCAGGCGTTCCGGGTAGAGCACGCCGCTGCCGTATTCGGGCAGGGCCGAGACGTAATCGACCACGGCGCGGTTGCAGTCGAGCAGGGTCACGTTCATGGTGCCCCAGTGCTCCAGGATGACGTCGTCAGCGTCAAAGCCAGGGCCGAAGCGGGTGCCGCGGGTGATCAGCAAATCATCGAAGTAAACCGATCGCTCCTCGATGGCACCCTGGCCGACGATCCAGGCGGGTAGTCCGCTGGCATCGTAAGTGAACCAGATGGCGAATACCTGGCCGGGTTCGGTTTCCTGAAGGAACCAGCCCTGGCCAAACAAATCGGGATCGAACCACTGGCCGCTGATACCGGGTGCGCCAGGTTCCGGGCCGGCCGGCACGCTGCCGCAGGGCAGGCCGGGTACGGCGATAAGGCGAGTCACGTCAACGCTGCCGCTGCCGTGTTCGGGTGGGCCCTGGTAGTGCAGGGTGGCCTGGTTGCAGTTGGCGAAATCAATCTCGACCTGACCCCATAGTTCGATAATGGGTTCACGACCACCTTCTTCCGGACCAAAGCGGCCATCGCGGGTGGTCAGCACCTCGTCAAAGAAGATACGGCTGCCCTCGATGCGACCATAGCCCACCAGCCAGTCCTGTTCGCCAGCGCTGCCTTCGGGGGGGTAGGTAAACCATCCCAGCGTGGCATCGGTCTGGTCGAGAATTTCCAGCAGCCAGCCCTCGCCGGCGCGGGCAGGATTGAAGAAGTGGCCGCTGTGGCCGGGATGGATCTGGTCGAGTACCGGCGCAAAGCGCAGGCTCGACGGAGAATCGAGCCCGCCTTCGCCTGCTTCGGCGACAACGTCCATGAAGGCACCGCTTGCGCCGTCGTAGCGCAGTATGCGATGGCTGTCCTGGCAGGCGACGTAAAGATGGCCGTCCGGCCCGAAGGCGAGATCGCGGGCAAAGACCAGGCCGCCGCTGCCTGTCGGCACGAATTCGTCCATGAACTGGCGGCTGACCGGATCGAAGCGCAACACGTTGCCGGCCCGGCCGTTGGCCAGCAGCAGGTGCCCTTGTGGTGAAAAGCTCATGCCCCAGGGGTCGACGATATGGCCGTTGTCAGGGCCGGCCAGGTCCGGTTCGCGGAAGCCGTGGGTGGTGCGAAAGACGAGAATGCGGTTGTTCAGGGCTTCGGCCACGTACAGCCGGGTCTGGCGCGTGGCGAAGCTGCGCAAAGGCAGGCTGAGCAGGTCGTTCCAGTTGTCGGGGTCGACCTTGCGCTCGGCACTGGATGCCCAGTTGAGCTGAATGCCGTTGGCATCGTAACGTTCGATGGCGCTGTCGCCCAGGACCAGGAACTGGTTGTTGTTGATAAAGCCCATGGCGCGCGGGAAAGAGCTCTGCAGATCACGCCGACCCGGCAGCTCGGAGCTCAGGTAGACATCGATCAGCTCGCCGGACAGGCGGTCGTAGCGGCGGACATCGCCGGAAGCCAGCAGGTACAGGCGGCCGGCATCGTCCAGGTCCATGCCCGTATATTCGGTCAGAATCGGCCCGCCATCGACCGAGGGCGGGGCGGTAACCACGGCCCGGAAGCGACCGTCGAGGCCAAAGGACAGTACCTGGTCAGAGCCACTGCTGGCAACGAGCAACTCCCAGTCATCGTCCGATGCGGTCGCGCGCAAATCGCGCGGCTCGAAAACGAAAGTGGATTCAGGCGGCGGCTGACCATCCAGCGGATCAAACGGATAGGGGTCGAGCCAGTCGACCACGCCATCGCCGTCGCTGTCGGGTTGCGATGGCGACGGGCGCTCGACCAGGCCGGGCTGTGTCGGTGAGTAATAGCCGGCCACGATGGGCCCGAACTCGGCCAGGGTCTCGGCGTTGTTGCTGGCGCGTCCCGGCGTGGTCGAACCACAGGGCGCCCCGCCGCAAAGAATTGCCGGGTTGGAGAAGACGTCAAGGCGGCGGTAGCGGTCAGGGTCACCGGTGCCGAAACTGCCCATGACGGTATGGAAGCGGCCTTCGCGAATAAAGGCATAGTTTGAGCGGTCCGGGTCATCGCCGCTGGAGGCGGCACGCTGGTGTTCGGCGTTGAGATTGTGGCCCAGCTCATGGGTGAAAACGGCATCGGAGCAGACCGACCAGTTGCTGGCTCCGTCGTTGTCGATATGCACGCCCAGGGTGCGGTCCCAGCTGCCGTCTGCTTGCTGGCGGGGAAAGTAGGCAACCCCACAGCTGCCTCGGCGCTCGATGTCATGCGGCCAGGTAAAGGCAACAATGTCGGCCCCGTGCGTCTGGCGAATCGTGTCCAAACCGGCAAAGCCGGGTACCGGGGCACCGGCAGCAGCGGCCCGCAAATCCTGCAGGGTGGCAGAGTTGTTGCTGTTGGCGGTGTAGTCAGCCAGGCGATGGTGCACCAGTCGAACCGAGATCGGAACCTTTGAGTCGACCATGGCCTGGTTGGCGATGGCGACCAGGTGATTGAGCCGGGTCTCTATCAGCGACCCGGGGTAGCGCTGGACCATGTCCGGGGTGTACAGGAACATGACATCGATCTGGCTGATCGAGCTGGCCTGGGCGTGCTGGCTGGCGACCTGGGCCAGCATGGACTGGGTGTGTTGGACCGGATCGACGGCAGCCGCATTACGAGCCTGAACCTGGGCCATGGGGTGCAGGGCCGGCTGACCCAGGGTGTCATCATGAAAGCGATCGACTTCGATACGCTCATCGTTGAGATCCAGCAGCCAGGTCCCGGTTGCGTCGGTGTGGACCAGGAACAGGCCCTGTTCGGCATTGATACGGCCGAATACGCCACGCTCGCCGTAGGTCAGGGTGGCATGGCCCAGACCCTTGTCATGGCCGGATGCACTGGCGCGAATGCTGAGATCACCGTTGCCATGCTGAACCAGGCTGCCAACCTTGAGATCCAGTTTGCGCCCGCCGCCAAGGTACAGGGCCAGCTCCTGGCCGGCCTCGGGTCGCAGCGGGGTCAGGTTGAGTGGAATGACCCGGTCGGGCGGCAGTTGCTCGAATCCCGACCCGCCGGGCTCGGCGAGCAGGGTTCTGGGCCGATGAATCGCCCGGTGCCAGGGCTCGAGCAACGGCAGCGTGGCGCTGGGCGGATTCGACTCGGCCTGAATGCCTGCCGACACCTCGCCGGGCTCCGTGTCCCACAGCCACCAGCCAGCCGCCGCGGCAAGCGCGGTGAACAGAACAAATGGCAGGATGCGTTGGGACATGGGTGTTCGGAACGATTGGCAGGAGGTCCAGCGCTGATTCTAGCGCATGTGTCTGATTGACGAATAATGCCCCGCGATCAAGGCACCCTGGGCTCGGGACGACGACTGCCGGGCCAGGGCCCGCTCAGCGCCGAAAAACGTTGTTGGCGCGTGGCTTCCTCTTCGCCGGCACGATGGCGGGGGTGTGGGCGGTAGCGACCATGCCCCGGGGCCTGCGCGACCTGGGGAAGGATAATCACGCGGTTGGCTGCAGGTGCCGGCGCAACGGCCGCTGCCTGGCTGCGCTCGGCCCGGCGCAGACGGGCCTCGCGCTCGGCCGCCTGACGATCCAGTCGGGCCTGGATGAAGGCCTGGTTGGCCGCTTCGGTGCGGTCAAGATCGCCAGCCGACGGGATCACGCTGACGGTGGCGGCGGATGCGTAGGCCACGGCATCGATGCTGCACGGTGTGTCGGAAAACACGGTTGTGCCGTCAATCTCGCAGCGATAAATCTGCGCCTGAGCCGTCACGCTGGCGACTAGCAGCACAAGCATCGCAACTGGCATCAAGCAGATTCTGCGGTGTTCACAGCTGTTTGAATTCATGCGACTTGTCTCCGGTTGTTCAAGGAAAAACATGGAAACCACCGAAAGCACCGAAGACACCGAAGTTTCCCTGAAGATGGTTTTTCGGTGACTTCGGTGTTTTCGGTGGTTCCCTGGTCTTTGACTTTAGTGCCTCAAATTTCAATGCCATCCATGCTTGGGGCCCGATAGCGCTTGTGCCTTGGAACCATAGCATCGGGAAGATCAATCGGCGCTGAACGGCCGGCTTCAATAACCTTCCGGCTTGTGGAACAGCCGGCGCAGACGTCCGGTCAGGGTGTCGGCGTTGACGACGACAATAAAGACCTTGCGCAGGCGGTCTTCCGGGCAGTTCAGGGTCTTGACCCCGTGCCAGGAATTGCCCTGGCGCTGGAACAGCAGCGAGCGGTTGCCCATGGCATCGGCCGACCAGCTGCGCTCGAATTCGTCGAAATCCGGAGCGCTGGCGCGGGAAAAGCGACCGCCGTCGTCCAGCACCACGGTCTCGCCGCCCCAGTTCGCGTCCCACTCGTCCTCGGTGTTGAAGTAGAAGATGTGGGAGCCCAGCTTGCGCTTGGCGTCGCAGTGCGGTGAAACCGATGCCCCGCGCGGCGCGTAGTGCCAATGGTAGCTGAGACGAAAGCGGCGGCTGGCGAACAGGCGGGCCAGCCAGTCCTGGTAGACCGGGCCGTTAAGTTCGTCCACGAACTGGTGCCAGGCCGGGTGGATGGGCAGCTCGGGATGGTACTCCAGGGCATAGCGGTCGTGGGATTTCTGGCCGTGGGCGCGCTTGCGTCCAAAGCTCGCCTTCATGATGTCCAGGGGCGGCATGTTGGCGCGCAGCAGGTCGAAGGCGCTATCGGTCAGAACGCCCTCGGGGTTGATCCACGGGTAGGGGTCGGCCTGGCGAAAACTTTCGGTAGCTATGTTGTCCAGGCGGGCCTGGTCAAGCAAGGGGCTGGCGTTGGTCATGCTTGGACTCTTGGGTTGTGACGGTTGAAAATTCCGGATCGATTTCCAGCAGCTGCCGGATACGGACAACGGTTTCAGCCAGTTCGTCCTCGATCTTGAAGGTGGCCGGGGCAGACTGTCCGAAGGGCGCTGCAAGTCCTGCCTGGTAGAGCAGTTCATGCAGGCGCTGCAGGCGTCGTGGCGGCAGGATCCAGCTGCGTTCCAGGGCGCGCGCGCACAGGTAGGTCAGGCCCTGCTGCGGGCGGATACTGCCGCGCCGGTTGAAGCGCGGGCGAACGGCCTTTTCGGCCACCCAGCCGCAGAAGCGGCGCCACGGGGTATCGCCGCGCTCGGCCAGCGGCAGGATCAGAAAGCCTTTGCCACGACTGGCGGCATCGGCCAGCATCGATTCGCTCTCGCCGCTGACGGCCAGCTCATCGGCCCGGGCCAGGGCCAGGGCATAGGGGTTGTTCTTGTCGGCCCCCTGCCAGCGGTAGAGCAGGTCGTCCTTGCCCAGTCCGGCGGCCAGGTGGTCGATGACCGGGGCAGTGCGCCGGCTGGTGACAACCAGCAGGCGGCTGCTTCGCTGGCTCGCCCAGGCCGACAGACGCTCGCCCATCGCTTGTGCCTCGGTGGTGCTCAGCCGATGCGAGCGCGAACTGCCGCCAATCAGGGCGGCTACCCGTCGTTCGGACTGCAGCCAGTCCTGCCAGGTATTCGGGTCGGCTTCGGTCTCGCCCAGGCCGGCATTCAGCGGCAGGCGCGTGGTAATGCGGCAAGTGTCGGCCGGCAGACCGAAGTGGCGGCATTGAACGACCACGCCACCCGATTGCGGCACGGGCCCGGCCTTGCGACCAGCCAGGACCAGGCGCAGGCCCGGATTCCGGCCTGCCAGCCGGCGCGCAACCTGGCAAGGCAGCCAGCCACCGGCGACCACGCAGGCACTGTTCTCATCAATCGCCGGCAGGCGGGGTCGGCCCAGTAGTCGGCCGAGGACAAAGCCTGCCTCGCTGCTGGCAATGACCTGCTCGTGCACGCTGCGACCCGTGTCATGGGCCAGGGCCTGGGCGATGGCCCGGGCCTGCTGGTTGTGGCCGGGTTTGCGGTGTAGCAGTACCGTGATCGGGCCGTCTGCGGCGGGCCCGCCGGTGAAGTGCGATCGTCGACCCAGACTGCTGCGATGGGCCAGGTGCCAGCGCGTGTGTGGGTGACGACGACCGGCCTGGCGGAACTGCTGGACCCAGTAGTAGGGCGTGCGTCGATACTGTCCCTGGCCTTGCCAGGCCGGCTCACGCAGGCGAACCTCGAGGCGCCGGCAGGATGCGAACAGGCGTTCCAGCACCCAGCTCACGTCCTGGTCAGGAATATGCTCGAAAAGATTGTCGATGACCAGCCGCTCATGTCGCTCGTCGCTGCCGGATGGGCCAAGCAGGCCTTGCAGCTGTTGTCCGTCCGGTCGCGATGAAAGGTAGAGGTTGACGCTGGCCCAGTCACGCGAGGGCCGGGTGGCCGAAACCGGCATGAAGCCGGCCGCGTCGGCCTCGCGCTCGAGGCTGGGCCAGAGATCTCCGGTGGGGTTGTCAAAGTAGACGAACTGATCCGGGAAGGGCCGCCAGGGCTGGGTATGCAGGGTGGTGAAATGAACCAGCTGGGATTGGCCGGGCGCGTACTCGCTGTCGCGCGCATTCCAGCTGTTGTCGAGCGCACCCCAGAGGCCGGCCTGACGAGCCCGCGCTTCCAGGGCCTTGCGGCTCAGGCGCCGCACATCATGATCGTTCCAGGCCTCGGCCATGCGCTGGCAGTCAATCAGCATCACCGAGGTATCGCGGTCGTTGATCGACAGAAAACCGGCCTTGTCCATCGGGGTATCGAACAGCTTGCCCGGATCGGTCAGGTAGACCTGGTCGGCATCGTTGTATATGGCCCGGCCCTGGAAGCCGGCCAGGCCGGGGATGGCGAAGCGGTAGTTGGTAAACCCGGTAAGCCAGAATCCGCGCTGGAAACCCTTCAGATCACGCATCAAGTATATCTCGTAGATCCTTGATGGATCACGGTTTTTCTCAACTGACCACAGGAAAATTCGTTCGGCTCGAAACTGACCCCTCTCGGTGCCCAGGTAAATCCGCACCGGTGGCTTGCTCGACGGGCGATGCCCGGGCCGGACGCCGAGGACGATGCGATCGGGCGTGGTCCGTCGAGCGGGTGGGCGATTCGCGCTGAAGCGGGCCGGGACCAGTCCATTGAGGATGCGTTGGGCGAGCAGGGGCATGGCTAATCAGTCTCGTTCGGTTTGATCGGCGAAAGGGTGTCTGGCCCAGCGGCGCTGGTGCCAGGTCCACCATTGTGGCTCGGATTCAATATGGCGCTGCATGATCTCGGTCAAAAATCCGACGTTTTCGGACAACTCGAGTTCCGGATCCACCTGTACCGCCGGATCCAGGCGGAAGCGCCAGCGCGGCTCGACGCCGGTGAGCAGGGCCGGTACCACCGCGGCCCCGGTGCGGCGGGCCAGTTCCACGGGGCCGGGAGGCATGTTCAGGTTCTTGCCCATGAAGCGTGCCGGAATGCCACCCTGCTTGGTTGCCTGGTCCATGAGGATGAACAGAACCCTGTTTTCCTTGAGCGCCTTGAGCATGCGCCGAACGCCGACCGCCGCAGGCACGGCTGGAATGGCTTCCAGGCCCATTGAGCGGATGCCGTCGCGGAAGAAGTCGGTCGGGATCTTGCCGGACTCACGGTAGATCACCGCCATGGGGTAGCCCAGGCTTGCCAGGTGAGTGGCCATGGCTACGCCGTTGCCCATGTGCATGCCCAGCATGACGACACCCCGATTCCGGGCCAGCGCCTGATCCAGGTGATCCAGGCCGTCCACCTCGCAGGCCTGGGCAACGTCGGCCTTGTTGACCGTGCCGGTGTACATGGCCAGGATTTCAAGGATGGCCCGGTCATTGACGCGGTAGGCTTCGCGCAGCAGGCTGGCGCTGCGCTCGCCGGACAAGTCAAGGGCCCGGGCTATCTGTGCTTCCAGCCGATGGCGCTTGCCGGGCGTCATCCGGTGATGCCACAAGCCCATACGATGACCGCGATCACGCAAGGCAGCCATACCGCCGCGTCCGAGCAGGCGTGCGGTCAGCTTCAGGCCATGAAATATGCCGCGCCGGTAGCCACGTCGCCATTTCATTCGGCATCACCTTCCACCCGCAGGCCGTCGCGGATGCGGATGACCTGGTCGGCGGCACGGACCAGGCCTTCATCATGGCTGACCGCCAGCAGGGTCAGGCGACCCTTGAGGTCCTCGATGGTGCTGATGATGGCTGATTCTGACTCGGCGTCGAGGTTGCTGGTGGCTTCATCCAGAATCAGCAGCCTTGGCTTGTGGATCAGGGCCCGGGCGATGGCCAGGCGCTGACGCTGACCGCCTGAGAGTCGGCCGCCGCGTTCTCCCAGCAGGGTATGCAGTCCCTGTGGCAAGGCTTCGACGAAGTCCCTGGCATCGGCCAGGTCCAGTGCCTCGAGCGCATCGTCCTCACCGAGACCGGGTTCGCCCAGGGTGAGGTTGTGCAGCACCGTGTCGTTGACCAGCAGTGCGTCCTGGGGCACGTAGCCGATCAATCGGCGCCAGCGGTGGTGGTCAAGATCGTCGAGTGGCTGATCATCGACCAGGATCTGACCGGACTGGGCATGCAGCAGGCCCGCGACCAGGTCGATCAGCGTGGTCTTGCCAGAGCCCGATGGTCCGCTCAGTACGGTTAGCTGGCCGGCCGGGATCTCCAGCGAGATCTGATCAATGACCGGTTTGTCGCCGTAGCTGAAACTCACCTTGTCGAAGCGGATGCCGCGTTCCAGGCTGGGCGGGAGGTGGCCACGTGGCGGTTCACGCTCGCCTTCGGCCTCTTCAATGGTCTCGCGCAGTGACCAGTAGGCGCTTTCGCTGACCGCCATGTGCTGCCAGGCGCGCTGGGCCTTGGCCAGGTGATTGACGGAGCGGGCGATCAGGAAAATCATCACCATCACCGTGCCCATGGGCAGGTTCATCTGGACCAGGAAAAAGAAGAAACCAACCCCGACCAGGATCGCCAGCAGCGGCTCCTGCAGTGCGGTCAATCCAGCCTTGGCGATGACCTGGCTCTTGAGCGCCTTTTTCAGGTCACGGGTCTGGGAGGACATCAGCCGGTCAACGTGCTGCTCCCGGGCCATGGCCTTGAGCGGTTTGACCGCACCAAGCTGGTCGGTCATGACCGACAGCAGGGACTTCAGCAGCCCGGTCTGGTCACGGCCGGCACGACCGGCGATGCGCACGAGGAAGTGAAGAATGCCGAGCAGGGCACCGCCGAAAATCAGCGCAATCAGGCTGGCCTGCCAGGAAATCAGCAGGGCCAGGGCGGCATAGATCAAGGCGCTGATGGTCTGGGTGGCCATGACCGCGCCATGGAAGAAACCCTCCGATGCCCTGTGCGCTTCGGTGGCCACCGCGTTGGACAGGCGGCCAACCGGCTGGGCCAGGTAGTAGCGCCAGCGGCTGTTCATGACCGCCTGGATCAGCCTGAGCCTCAGGTCCGTGGCGACATGGGCAACGGTGTAACCGACCTGGCGGTTGGCCAGCAAGACGATCATGGCCTTGAACGCAATCATGATCACGCCCAGCACCAGCAGGGACACCGTGGTCGGTTCCAGGCCCAGGGACTGGACAATTTCCAGGGCCATCTGTTCGGGCATGGAGGGATCTTCGGTGGCGCCGGTGGCCAGGTTGAGCATGGACAGCAGCAGCGACAGGCCCAGTCCGTCGAGCACGCCGGCAACGATCAGGGCCAGCAGGGCCAGGCTGGTGCGACCCGGGTAAGCGCGAACGAAAGCCAGCAGCATGCGCGCTGCGCCCTGCCGTGGTTGAGGCAATGCGGTCATCGGAAACCGCCCCCGCGCCACAGACGCCAGGCCAGGCCCCAGGCGGCCATGCGCGGGTATCGGCGCATGCGTTCGGTCGGCTCGACTCGAACGCCGCTGTGGCGCTCTACCTTCCAGACGATGTAGTCGATGCCGTTGGAGAAGGTGCCGGCGGCCTTGAACAGCCGGGCCAGGTTGTAGCATTTGCCCGTGACACGGCGCAGCGCCCAGCTGGCCCGGGTTGACCAACGGCGCAAGGCACTGGTTCTGGCCTGGTAGCCGCCGTCACCGGCCAGGAGCAGCCCTTCGGCGGCCAGCAGATCGCTGACCTGGTGCCAGTAGTCGGGGTCATGGTCAATCAGGCGCCTGGCATTTCCGGGCGGTTCGGGGCGCAGCTCACAGCGGTAGGTCGTTGCCAGGGCCAGGCTCCAGAACTCATTGGGCTGCAAGGGTCTGCGCGCCAGTGGGGCCACTCGTCGGGCGAAACTTCTGGCGCCATCGGCCCGCGCCGCGGCGATGGCCTGGTCCAGTTCGCCCATGATCATGCGCATGGGTTGACAGAAGCGAGCCCAGAAGTAGTGATCGCTGCGTGCGCGCATGCGGCGTGTGAACTGGGCTTCGGAAATGATTGCGTACTTGCAACGCAGGGTTCGCTGGTCGGAATGACCGACATCAGACGCTCGCGTTTCAAGGTAATACACGTTCGGTGGCAGCAGCCAGTTGAGCAGGCTTGCCGGCCTGAAGCCGAAGGTATTGCGATAGCTTGAAACCACGATCAGCAGATCCACCAGGCCCTCGCCGACATCGGTCTGGCGTCGGCACGAACCGTACAGCAGGATGGCCTTCACCGCATCGCCATGGCGGGAGACGATGGCGTCGGCCAGCTCATTGACACCGGCGGGAATTTTACCGGCACGCTGATCCGCGCGCATGAAATCGGCCAGCGCTGTCATGGATGCAGGAAGTGGAAGGCCGGGCCGCTGCGAATCAGCAGCGGGTGGTCGGCGTCAAAATCTATTTCTTGCCCGTCCAGGCTGACGCCGGCCAGGCCCTTGATCCGAACTTCCTGGCTCATGCCGCTGAGGTAGCCGGTGTTCGGCGCCATGTCGGTTCGGTAGCGGCCGCGAATGAGCCTTGGCAGGCGTCGCCAGAAACCGCGCGCGCTGGTGCTTGCGGCGCTCAGGCGAATACTGCCATGGCCACGGTCGGCGTAGGGGTCAATCCACTCATCCCGGTGATGCAGCGAGGTCAGCAGTAGCAGTCGAATACTGTCTTCGATGTGGCCCAGCCCAGCGGCGTCGATGGACAAGCGGGGCGCTTCAAAGCGGTGGCGACCGAGCAGTCCCAGCAGCCCCAGTTGCATCACTCTCCATGCCGAAGAAACATGGCCACGACGCAACGGACCCTGGCCTTTGGCCCGGTAGTCGTGGCAGTCACGAATGACATGGTCGACCAGCGCGCCGGCAACGAAAAAACCATGCAGCGGCTCGTCCAGGCTGGGGTGTTCCAGAACCAGGGTCTGGCGCTCGGTGTCGTTCAGTCGAGCCGGGTCGTCCAGTGCCATTTCCAGCGTGGCCAGCAATCGATCGTGGGTGCCGATGTCACGGGCCGTGTAGTTCGTGCGGCCGCCGCCCAGGATCAGGATGCGGGGCCGCTGTTCCGGTTCGGCCATTTCGGCAAGGGCGGTAACCGCCGCCTGCACCGTGCCGTCGCCACCGATGATCACCAGCAGATTGCAGCCCTGGTCAAGCGCGACTTGCAGACTGTCACGAATCGCACCGGGTTCGTAGACTTCGACCAGGGTGGCCCCACGTTTTTTGATCAGCTCGACGATACGCGGCAGGCGACCCCGCAAGCTCATCCGAAAGCTGCGCGGATTGACCAGAACCAGAGCCCCGTCGGCGCGCGAGACCGAAGTCCCGCCGGACTTGATCGTGGCGGTCGAGATCATCGCATCATGGGACTGAACAGTGAAAAGGGGTTGGGCGAGTTAATTTTGCTGCCGCCAGATCTTGATGGCGGATTGGTCGACCGGTGTCGAGCTCGCTGCCCGGAAAAGCCTGGCAACCACGGCGAAGTAATTGCTGTAATTGGCGGGCGCATAGGGTGAATCGGGACCGAAATGCTGAATCAGCCGGTGATGGGCCTTGCCCATGGCGTGGTAGGGCAGGCCGGGAAAAAGGTGATGCAGGGCGTGGTATCGCAATCCGACCGGGAACAGCCACACGGTCAGCCAGGTCTGCCCGGTGATGTTGACCGAGTCCTGCAATTGCTCCAGGTGGCTCATGGATTCACCGCGCTTGCTGTAGCTGTGCGCGGCCAGGTTCCGGACCCAGTTCAGGCCCAGCGTCCAGGCGTGCAGGCCCCAGGCCATCAGCCAGTGAACCCAGCTGACCGGCCCGAACAGAGTCAATCCCAGCCACATCAGAATCCAGGCCAGGCACAGCACCTCGACGATGACCAGGTGCCTGCGCTCGCGCTTCGGAAAGGTCTTGCGGTAGTAAGGATTGGACACGTAGGCCGAGCCAGCCTTCAGCAACCAGCGACGCAGCGACGGAAACAGCCAGGACAGGGGTCCGGCGAGACCGAAACGGGCCAGGGCCATGAGTGACAGCACCGGTACCTGGAACAGGTACTTGATCGTTTCACGCAAAGGCGCGGCGGCCAGTGGCAGGTATTCGCCGTCTCGGGGGGTGCCGAAATGTGCGCGACTGTGATGTTCGATATGATTTCGGTACAGAATCCAGGGCATCAACAGGGGAATACCGATCAGGAGGTTCCAGCAGCGCTTGAACCAGGGCATTTCCGATCGCCCAATGTGGATGATTTCGTGCATGAACGTGCCGGCCCGGAAAAAAGCGATGCCGGCAATGATCAGCCCCGCCAGTTGCCAGGCTGAACCGACCGGTGCAAGAAAGTAGGTAGCCGTGGCGGTCCAGGCGACCAGTGCGCTGAGCAGCAGATCGATCCAGTAAAGGCCAGGGCGACGTTCGAACAGGTCAGCGACGACCTGGTGCGCTTCGCGAACCCAAAGGCGTTCCTCTTGTTGGACGGTCTTGCCAGGCATAGCTTGATAGGTCAGATTGATAACACTGCAATTATACGAGATCGGCCCGTGCTGCAAAAAACCTTGATCATGGTATTCGAAACTGAATTTTTCGAATGAACCAAGCCGGTGGGGGCTGGCAGGCTACCAAAAGCTGCCCGGATCAATTAGTCTTTATAGCGTTCTTCCAACCGAGGGGCTTCATCGTGACCAGCATCATGATCGTTGACGATCACGAGTTGTTTCGTGCCGGCTTGCGCGGCATCATTGCAAATGAGCCAACAATGAATATTATTGGCGAGGCATCAACCGGAGAGCAGGCCATTCGCCTGGCCCGTGAGCTGGTGCCGGATGTCATTCTGATGGACGTCGAATTGCCTGGCTTGTCCGGTCTGGAAACGACCGAGCGCATTCTTAAGGTGCAGCCGGAGGTTCGCGTGGTGGTTTTGACCGCACACAGTGAGCCACCCCTGCCGGCACGTCTTCTCGATATTGGCGCTGCCGGCTATCTGACCAAGGCCTGCGATTCGCGCGAACTGACCAACGCAGTCAAGGCCGTCGCCCGAGGTGAGCGCTACATCGGGTCAGAAATTGCCCAGCAGCTGGCGCTGTCCCTGTTGCCCGGTACGCCGCAGTCGCCTTTCCAGGAATTGACCGCCCGCGAGCTCGAAATCGCACTGATGCTCACCCAGGGCATGAAGCCTCAGTCGATAGCCGAGGTGATCAACGTAAGCCCCAAGACGGTGGCCACCCACAAATACAATATCTATGACAAAATGGGCATCAGCAGCGAGGTGGAACTGCTCCGTCTTGCGTTGCGCTACGGGCTGGTCAAGCCCGATCCCTGAGGATGACGACTGGCGCATGAAATTGTTTGACAGTGGGTCGGGCTTTGTCTACAATGCGCGGCTTGTTGTGGGGCCATAGCTCAGCTGGGAGAGCGCTACAATGGCATTGTAGAGGTCGGCGGTTCGATCCCGCCTGGCTCCACCAGAATTCAAACCTAGGCACGATGTTTTACGGTTAACGTCCCCATCGTCTAGAGGCCTAGGACACCGCCCTTTCACGGCGGCGACCGGGGTTCGAATCCCCGTGGGGACGCCAAAATAAAAAAGCCCGCCTTGTGCGGGCTTTTTTATTTTGACGCCCCCGTCGCGGGATCGAACCCCCTGGTTCGATTCGGAGGGCGCACCGCGCCCGGAGAACGCTGACGCGCAGCGTCAGCCATCCCCTGGCACCGGAAACTCCGAGGTTCAATACGCGGTGCGGGCTTTTTTATTTTGACGCCCCCGTCGCGGGATC
>RECK01000434.1 GCA_007694055.1 Wenzhouxiangella sp. | reverse complement strand
TTCATCAGCTTGCAGCAAGCAAAAGCGCTCCCGGCTCCAGACAGCCAAAACCCCGTTTGCATCAAGGCATAAAGTCTTGTGCAGCTGCCGCCACTTTTGTGCACAAAGAAACCCCATGCCCGGCTCTGCGTACGCAGTGCTCTCATCGAACAGATTTTAACCTGCTGTTTTATAGATGAAAAACACAAAGGCAAATCTTTGTAACCCCGGAAAACACGGAAGACACGGAAACGTCATTCAGCCCATTCCGTGCTTTCCGTGTCTTCCGTGGTTCCCTGGTTTTGCTTTTGGTGCTTTAGCTTTCCCTGTTTGCTGCGCGACAGCGCGTTCGGTAACGGGCTCGTCGGCTTTGCGGGATGCAGATATAAACTTTTTATCCCAGCAGGACGCGCAGTTTCTCGATCACCATGCCTGGGGTGATCAGCTCCATCACGCCGGGAAACTCCAGGCGTTTGCCCCAGCGCACCTGTTCCGGCGCTTTGCCCAGGAATTGGCGGGCCGCCTGCGGGAAACAGTCCACGCAGTGATCCAGGCTTCCCAGGGGGCCTGAGCGTTTGGACCAGGTTGCGGCGTAAAGGCCGACCACCGGTCGTCCCATGGCCGCGGCAAAGTGGGCAGGTCCGGCGTCCGGTGTGACCAGGCAGGCACAGCGCTCCAGCATGGCCAGGGCCTGCTTGAGCGTGTCCTGGCCGATCAGGTTGGTCACCGGCATGGACATGCTTGCGGTAATGGCCTCACCCAGCTTGCGTTCGGCCGGGGATGGGCCGCCGATCAGAATGACGGGCCGGCCCGTGTGGCCGGCAACCCAGTCGGCAACCTGGGCGTAGCCTGCCGGGTGCCAATTGCGCCCGACGTGGCTGGAAGCCGGGCTGATCAGCACCGCCTTGCCGATTTCAGGCTGGTGGGTGCGGGCGAAATCTCGGGCTGACTCCGGTACAGGCAAGGCGCGGTCCACGCCGTCCATGGGCGCGCCGATATGATCGGCGAAGCTGTGCAGCGCCAGTGCCTGGTGTTGGCCGCTGACAGACGGGATCCGTTCGCTGATGAAAAGGGAGTGCCCTTCGCGGGATCGGGCGCGGTCGAAACCGATCCGGCGTCTGGCCTTGATCAGCATCGAGACCAGGTTGGCGCGCAGCGACACCTGGGCCAGTAGCAGAATATCGAAACGTCGCCCGGCCAGGCTGCGACGAAGCTGAGCCAGGCTGAGGCGTGTCTTTTGCTTGTCGAATACAATGAACTCGATATCGGGCAGGTCCCCGACCAGCGCGTGCTCGGCTGGACCGATGATCCAGGTCAGGCGGCAGTTTGGCCAGCGTCGACGGATGGCCCGGACGGTGGCGACGCAGTTGCACACGTCCCCCAGCGCCGACAAGCGCAGCAGGCAAATCGATTCAGGCGACGACCGATGCGATGTCATGGTGGTCCAGACAAACCGTGGAGAAGATGGCGACGGAGTTTCAGGCGGGTTCGACCCGCATTCTATATGATGCGGATTGCCTGACGGCGGTCAGCCTTGAATGGGTGCAGCCGGAGTTCTGGCGCTTGCGGGCTGCGGTCCTGGCCGAACTCGGGGGGCGCGGGCAGGCGCTGGCGGTTGATACCGGTGACGGCCAGGCCGTGCTCAGGCGCTACCTGCGCGGCGGTTGGGCGGCCCGGCTCAGTCGGGATCGCTATCTTTTCACCGGCTATGGTCGCTGCCGCCCGTTCCGCGAGTGGCGGATCCTGGCCCGTCTGCACGCGACCGGTCTGCCCGTTCCGCGCCCGCTGATGGCCAGCTGTGAGCGTTCGGGCTTGAGCTATCAGGGTGCGCTTGTCACCAGCCGTATCGCCGATGCCTTGCCGCTGAGCCAGCTGTTGGCGGTATTGACCCAAGCGGACTGGGAAGAACTAGCCGTCACCTTGATGCGATTTTTCGGGGCAGGCCTGGTTCACCCGGACCTGAATCCAGGCAACGTGCTGCGCGATGAGGGCGGCAGATGGTACCTGATCGACTTTGACCGGGCTCGTATTGGCAGGGGTCCGGTGCGACCAGACCGGATGCTTGCACGCCTGGAGCGGGCGCTCGCACGTTCGCCGCATTACCGCGCAGGATTGTTGCCCGGACTGCTTTCAAGGGCATAACCGGATAGCTCAAGCAAGCGCCTGCGCGCTCTTCCCAGTAGTGAGTCGGCCGGGAAAGCGCCGTCGCGCCAGCTCCCGGCGCGCAGTCCGGTCACCAGCTCCAGTGCTTGATGAACATGGTCTACGGCAAAGACCTGGAACATATCATTGCTGGCAGCCTTGACTACATTGCTGTCGAGCATGAGTGCGGCTGCATCTGCCCGCGCCATGATCACGCCCTGCTGTCCGTTCAAGCCTCGCTGGTTGCATAGTTCGAACCAGGCCTCGATACGATCATTGATGGCTGTGACCGGAGCCAGGCGACCCTGGTCGTCGATTTCGCCAAACAGGGCCAGGTCCTGGCGCATGGGGGCTTCGGCCAGGGCGCCGAGCAGCGCACAGGCACCGGCCAGGTGCATGCCCGGGTCAATGGATGGCGTGGTTTCGGTGCTGCTGAGACGGACCAGCAGTCGGGGAGGGCGTTGCAGCATCAGGCTTTGCCCCAGCAGCAGCTTCAGTGAATCGGCATACCGGTCATTCTCGGTGAGAATCCGAAAGTCTTCGGCGGCTGTCAGCGTGCAGCTGATGGCGGCCGGTTGTGCAACATGGAGGGTGCCGGTGCACCGTGTGCTGCAGCTGTTGGCCCGCGCCTCCAGGCGACCGCGCAGGGTCAGGTCTATGGCGCCCTGCTCGATGCCACGAATGGTCCGTGTCAGCGGCAGCCGGGCCCGGTGCCGCCAGTGCTTGAAGGCCGCTTCGACGCAGGTCTTGCCAACTTCGCTTTCGCCTTCTTCCCGGGCCAGCCAGGAAGCCTCGCGCGCGAGATCAGCCAGTTCGCCGAAGCGGGCGGACAGGCGACCGGTCTCGGTCGACAGCCGGGATCCGAGTTCGACCAGGCTCCTGATGCCGCCCTGGTCAAAATGGAGCAGTTGTTCCTTCTCGACCAGGCGAGCCAGAAAGCGCCCATAGCTGCGAATTCCTTCCTTGTCGCGCGGCATGGTTTCGTCAAAATCAGCGATCACCTTGAACAGACGGACGAAATCGCGGTCTTGCTGGTTCAGTTTTTCGAACAGCTCGCCATCCCCGGTCAGGATGACCCGAACCCGGATCGGTATGGGCTCCGGCTTGAGCGACTGGGCCGAATAAGGCCAGCCCAACTCAGGCGGAACCACTTCGGCGAGGCCGGTCCGCAAGGTTCGCATCAGCAAGCGCCATGATCCGGGTTCGGCCAGCACGTCAGCGGCATCCAGGATCAGGTAGCCACCGTCTGCTTCCAGCATGGCGCCGGTGCGAATGCCACGGAAAGAGGTCACCGCCCGGCCGCTGCTCATCCAGGCCGGATCAATGGTCCCGAACAGGTTGGAGACCGAGGGCTGACTGGCGAAGACGACCGGGGCCTTGTCGCTGCCATGACGCGAAGTCAGCACATTGACGCCGTATAACAGGGTCGGGTCGGCCAGGTGCGAGGTGTCGCGTCCAACACGCTTGTCGACAATATCGTCGATGATTTCGCACAAGAAGATGTCCATGCCCGATGCCTTGAACTTGCGCCCCACCGAGCTGGTCATCTCGCCGAGTAGACGTGCGGTTTCCGTGGCATTGATCTGGTCGATATGTTGCAGCGCCTGTTGCCAGATCTGATTGACCTCGTGGGCGAAGCGATTGACCTCGGCCTGCCAGTTTTCGACCTGCTTCATGGCCTTGAGCCGGTCTTCTTCGCGAACCTGCTTCTGGGTGACGAG
>RECK01000364.1 GCA_007694055.1 Wenzhouxiangella sp. | reverse complement strand
GAGGCCGGCGGGCCGTTCAACGTCAACGAGATCTACGGCAGCAGAGAATCTGAGCCCTGTCGGGTCGATTACCTACTCGATAACGAGGCATTGACCGACTGACAGTCAAGAAGCAGAGTGGTCAGACAATCGAAACGCACCCTGCATCAGATTAACTTCACGCGATGGGATCAACAGCTTTTTGGCCAGGGTTTGCCAATTCCTAACGGCGGATTGAACCTCTTGAATAATGGCGTCGGCACGGTCTTTCTCCACGCGGAAGTAAAGGGCTACACGCTTCGCCAGTTCTAAGTCCTGGCTGTTGTCTTCCTTTGAAATGTTAAGCGCCAAACCACCTGCCGTGGCGACAGGGTTCATATCGTAGGCTGGGGAAAGCGCCCAGCCTCTGTTGGTCAGCATAAACCCGTGATTACGCAGATGGTCATCTGTATTGGATACGCAGATATAAAAAACAATACGTCGCCAAAGCTGCTCCAGGTCCTGATTGACACGTGCGCCGTGCTTAACAAGAAAGTCAGCCAAATCAAGATAGCTGACGCCGGTGTCGCCCCCATCACCATCTTTTTTACCCAGCAATGTCATTGCCGAGGCAAAATGCAAACGCTCGCCAGTATCGTTACGGTCGAATCGTTTGCTTAGAAACGTATCATGCTCGCCTGAGAAGTTGCGGATTTCGGATTGTGACACGTCAATGCCGGCATCGAGAGCCAGTGCATAAACCAAATATTCCCATTTACCGACATTGATGTCATCGCGGCGGCTTGGGAATTTGGCAATCCATGGATGTCCCGCCTCATCCAGCACGCTGGCTTTAGGTCGGGCGCCACCCAGCGATCCGCCGGGGGCAATCAACATGTTTAACCATTTCAGGTAATCGCTCTCGTTTTCGGCATTATCACGTTCCAACTGCAGGCTGGCATATTCAAGGTCCCGGAGCCTGGTCCACGGTGGCACCGCCATATTTTCCTGATGATCTAAAAATGGTTTGTCTTCAGACAATCGAAAACGCAAAGCGCCCATCCGGATACCATCGTAAACGCCGAGCAGATAGTCAGACTCCGTCAATGCACGGATTTCACGGCCCTCAGATCGGGCTTGCTGTGCTTCACGGCGCTGCATAAGCACCCGCCCCCAGCGATCAGGCGAAGAGTCTAAAAACACGCCAAAATTGTCATGTCCGTCGCGGGCATACTGCGGACCAGAAAACAGTCGTAAGTCAGGATCAAGGGATTGAGCGTGGCTTGATTTCAGCCAGGAAGGCGCATATTCGAAGGAGAAGACCTCCTTGCCCCTCGAAGGCGCGGCAAAAAGCGTTCCCATGATGATGGGCGCCTCCATGCCCTGCCAATGGGCGCAAACCTGTATGGCTTTTTGTGTTTGTTTTCTTGCTGCCATTATGGATCCCTGCTTATTGACTCCTTTTGGCGACGCGCTGTTTGGTGTGCGTTAATTCAGCATCCTGTAGGCGTCGTCCCAATGGATCATCACCCGCCAACAACAGTAAGTCTTTTTCCAGCCCAAGACAGAACAGCACATTCGCAACCACGCCCAAGGTCACGCCGCTTTCGCCATTTTCGACCTTGCGCAGTGTCACGCGGCTGATGTCAGCGCGCTCAGCGAGCATTGTCGTTGTGATTTTCCGACGCAGCCTGGCGAGCCTGATCTGTTCGCCAACATCCTTCAAAATATCCTCAAGTGTCGGCGAGATGATGGT
Source organism: Wenzhouxiangella sp. (assembly GCA_007694055.1). Lineage (GTDB taxonomy): Bacteria > Pseudomonadota > Gammaproteobacteria > Xanthomonadales > Wenzhouxiangellaceae > Wenzhouxiangella. The sequence continues at coordinate 2,139 of RECK01000364.1, read as the reverse complement.
TTTCTTTCTGCCCATGGCGCTGTCTCTCAATGGTAATTATGCTGTCCATAAACATGATTTAATGTACAGGATAATTAACATTGTGGCAAGTCTTTCAAAGGCGGGAGTGGCCGCTGCAAGGCTTTGAGTTCGAGCTCTGGTGGCGCACTGGATGTGTCGCACCAGGCGGCGTTCAGTGTTTGCGGCTGGGGTCGTTGCGGCCGTACTGACCATGGCTGGAGACCCAGTCCAGCGATGAGATCGCTGCGGCCGGGCATGATCACGGATAACTTGTCCTTATGTTCTTAGAGAAGCAAGGGCTTGTCAGTATCGTGAATGCGGGCCTCGGCCAGCAGGACCGGCCGGCTCATCGCTGGTCGTCCTGATCTTCGCGCAAGCGCTCACGCCGCTCCATCTCCTCTTCCCGGGCGGCATCAATGATGCCCATCAGCTCGACCAGGTTGACGTCGACATGCTCAGGCTCGTAGCGGCCGGTCAGCACGCTGTCGGCGCGCAGTCGACCGCCGGCATACAGCGCCCACATCTCCTTGCCGTAGTCGGTCTCCAGCAGTTCCGGGGCAAAGCGGCCCAGGCAGCGGCGCAGCCGGTCGACGTCGCGCACCAGCAGCATGCCGGCCGACAGGTTGGCCGCGGCGTTGACCGCCTGCGGCAGGTCGATGATGACGGGTCCGTGCGCATCGATGAGGATATCGAACTCCGACAGGTCGCCGTGGATCAGCCCGGCCATCAGCATGCGCACGACCTCCTGGATCAATCGCTGGTGATAATCGCGCGCGGTCTCGGCATCCAGCACCACTTCGCCCAGTCTCGGGGCGACGTGGCCTTGCGCGTCGGTGATCAACTCCATCAGCAGGACCCCGTCGACGAAGGCCAGCGGCCGCGGCACGCGCACGCCGGCGGCCGACAGGGTGTAGAGGGCCTCGACTTCGGCGTTGATCCAGCTCTTTTCCTGCTCCTTGCGGCCGAAGCGGGTGCGACCGGACATGGCCCGCGCGCGCCGGGAACTGCGCTCTTTGCGCCCTTCCTGATAAATCGCCGCCTGGCGGAAGCTGCGCTGGTTGGCCTCCTTGAACACCTTGGCTCAGCGCCGTGTGTTGTCGCAGCGAACCACGAACACATCGGCCTCCTTGCCGCTTTTGACTTGGGCCAGTACCTCGTCGATCAGGCCGTCTTCGGCCAGCGGGCGCAGGCGCGGAGGAATTTTCATGTCGGGCAGGCGATGCAGGAAAGCGCAGCTGAATTGCACCCCTCCGTCGAAACCCGGGTCTGGCCGTTTGCTGGCCGGAAAGGTTCACAGCGTGGGCATTGACGACCTTGAGCCACTGCTGGATCTGATCGAGGCTGGTGTGGTGGATTCCTCTTTTGCCACCCGGCCGGAGATGCAGGGCAGTTGGGCCGTGACCTGTCTGTGGATGGCGCGCCTGAGCCGTCCATTGCCGCGTTATATCGACACCGACATCGGGTACGTGACGCGTGATCAACTGGAGACTCACACCAGCCAGTGATCGCCCATTGATTCAAGCCCTCCTTCACATCGTCGCTTGAGGCTGGAAAACGGCCTGGCCCAGAAAATCCTGGCTGGCGACTTCGGCCCCGGGGATACGATCCGGGTTGATGCGGCCGACGGGGAGCTGGTGTTTGGGGGCTGATTGTTGGAAGGTCAGGGTCGATTTCCTACTCGATAACGAGCCATTGACCGACTGACCGTGTGCTCGCTGCTTGCGATCTTGCCGTTTGGCACGACGCAAGCGGAAAAGGGCAGACCGTCTGGACATGGGCAGTGTTGGGTTACAGCGCCACCGACCCGAACAAACACTGTTCTACCAAATCGTGGAGCGGCAGCGCAGGCGAGAGCGACCGCACGTCTTGCGCGAAGCGCGAGCAGCAAGGGAGCGAAGCCGTCAAGCGCGTACCCGGCCTTTGTCGAACACCTGGCCGAGGCCGGAAAGCAACTCCCCGGGCATGTTCGTCAGGCGTTCGATGCCTACCTGCAATGCGGTCGTCTGGAGCATGGGTTCTTGCGTCTTCGATGCGACACCTGCCACGCCGAGCACTTGCTGGCGTTCAGTTGCAAGCGGCGCGGGTTCTGCCCAAGTTGCGGTGCTCGCCGGATGGCCGATGGGGCGGCCTGGCTGGTCG
>RECK01000432.1 GCA_007694055.1 Wenzhouxiangella sp. | reverse complement strand
TGCGCGGGTATCATCAGCGTTACGGCAATCCTCCACTGATGCGCACCCTGGTGGCTGCTTCGAAGCAGTTTGATTCAGGAGCCGGCGGCAGCCGCTGGCTGTACCGCTTGTTTCCCGACGGCCCTGTTCGCCTGGCCTGCAAGTACGGGGGCTTGCCGAAACCGGATTGGTGCCTGTGACAAGGCCCCTCGATAAACCCCATCAAATCAAGGATCAGGAGTGAATCCATGCCCCATGCTTCCGTTGTCATGTACGCGACCGCCGCTTGCCCGTACTGTGTCGCCGCTCGCAGTCTGCTGCAGTCCAAGGGGGTGCGCTGGACCGAGGTGCCGGTGGATCGTCAAAGCGAGAACCGTGCTGAAATGATGCAGCGAAGCGGCCGCCATACCGTACCGCAGATTTTCATCGGCGATCATCATGTCGGCGGCTATGACGAGCTCAGTCTGATGGACAGAAAGGGTGAACTCGATGCTTTGCTGGCCGGGGAGGCCTGAACTCCTGCTGCTGCGATCGCCGGCCCCCGTTATAATTCGTGGTTCATCCGAGCGGGCCTGGGCCTTAGGAACATTGCGTGAAGCAGCAAATCACCGTCATTCGGGGCGATGGGATCGGCCCGGAAATCATGGACGCATCATTGAAGGTGCTTGATGCCCTTGATGCGGGACTGGCCTATGACTTCCAGTTGGCCGGTCTGGCAGCCCAGGACGAAACGGGTGATCTTCTTCCGGCTGCGACCCTGCAGTCCATCGAAACCAACGGGATTGCCCTGAAGGCCCCGCTGACCACGCCGGTCGGGGGTGGGTTCAAGTCGCTCAACGTGGCCCTGCGCAGCCATTTCGACTTGTATGCAAACGTTCGCCCGGCGATCAGCTTCAAGGGATCGCTGTCGCGCTACGAGAACGTTGACCTGATCACGGTGCGCGAGAACACTGAAGGCGCATACCTGGGAGAGGGTGCGTTCACGACGCCCGACGGTAGCCGGGCCGAATCCAAAATGATCGCAACCCGGACCGGCTGCGAGCGCATCGTCCGTTTTGCCTTCGAACTGGCCCGTCGGAATGGGCGCAAGCGTGTCACCGTCGTTCACAAGGCCAATATCCTCAAAGACGTGACCGGCATGTTCCTGAGCGTGGCCCGGGACGTGGCCTCCGAATACGTCGACGTGGATTGCGACGACATGATCGTCGATAACGCCTGCATGCAGCTGGTCATGCGCCCGGAGCGATTCGACGTCATCGTGACCACCAACCTGTTCGGCGACATCATCTCCGACCTGTGCGCAGGCCTGGTCGGCGGGCTGGGGCTTGCCCCGGGAGCCAACATCGGCGAAAAGGCGGCCATGTTTGAAGCGGTCCACGGGTCGGCGCCCGACATCGCCGGGCGCGGCATTGCCAACCCCTGCGCGCTGCTGCTGGCCGCAGCCCAGATGCTGGAGTACCTTGAAATGCACGATAAAGCCCGCCGCCTGCGCAAGGCGATCGGCGATGCCATCAGCAGTGCTGATCGGACCACACCGGATCTGGGTGGAAATGGCACCACCGACCGTTTCGCCGACGCCATCAGCGAACGCGTTCGCTGAACTCGAGCCAAGGGTGACCGGCCGTTCAGTGCCGCGGAGACCGCTCGAACAGTTTCATCCGTCAGTCCCGGTTCAGGCCGAAGAGCAACAACGCATCGATAGTCAGGCGTTTTTCAAGGTTGCGGCTGGTTTTGTTGTGATCACGCAACAGTGCGGCCGGTGCCCGTCTCGCCCATGGTTCGAGCGTTTGACCCGTGTTTGGTGGGGAGTGCTGGTCTGAAAGTACGTCGGGCCGTTGTATTTTTGCCAACGAAGTGCGTACACTACGGACTGAACTGTACGTGTCGTTGACGAGTGAAATTCAGGGCGATTGTGTTTTGTGTGCTTGCGAGCCTGCTGATTGCTACGGGCTCGCCTGCGTTCGCCCGTTCAATGTCGAGCATTTCCCCGTCGCAGAGCAATCTGGCTTGGTTTCTGGTTGCCTTCGAACTGGGCCCCTGGGAAGAGTACCTGATCCATGAGCTGACCCCGGATCTCGAGAAGCTGTCGGGACCCGTTTCCCCGCGCATCAGCTGGTTGATGCTTGATGAACGGGCGCTGCTGCCCGATTTTGCCGTTGGCCTGATGCAGCCGGATCGGTTCCTGCCCGGTCTCAGCCTGATTCACCGCAACGTTGTTCTCAACTTCGATGGTGCTTCTCCGGCTCAACGTAATGGACAGAGGCTGGAGCGGTCGATGCTGATGCCCGGAGTCAGCGCCTCCATGGCCGATCGCGGGCTTATTACCGTTTCCGCGGTTCTGGCGACGCAGCGCTTCGTGTCGGCAGGCATGAATCTCGACGAGCGGGATGAGCCAATCGGATCGATCGGGTTGGGTCGCGGTCATCATCGGCCCGAGGAAGTGGCGCACGGCGCTGGCATCCGATTTGCCCTCAGTGGCGAACTGATGGACCGGCTGTCCGTGCAGGCCGCTTACCAGTCGCGCATCGACATGAATGAGTTCGCCAGCGTTCGCGGTGTCCATGGCAGCCGCGCCGAACTGGACATTCCGTCACGTTTGCAGGTCGGTATGCAGCTCAAGACCAGTGCCAGGACATCAGTCAGTTTCGGTGTCTCGCAAATCTTCTACAGTGAGGTCGGCGCTTTCCCGTCCAGATCCTTGCCGGCCCGTTTCAACGCACTGCTTGGCGACAGCACCAGTCCCCAGTTCGACTGGGACGATTTGCTGGTCTATAGCCTGGGCTGGTCGTGGCAGCACGATGAGTTGGAACTATTCATGGATTACCGCACGCGTTCGCAGCCTCGGCCTTCCGCTCCAAGCCTGGCTTCTGCCCTGGCCTCCGAGCTGGCCCAGAATGCCTTCATGGTCGGCGTAAACAAGGGCTTCGGCGAGCGTTCGCGGCTCCAGCTCAATGCCGCCTATGCGCCGCCCGAATATGCCTTCGGCGGCAACGTTCTCGGGATTGTTTCCGATCGCCTGGATCAGAGCCTTGAACTTCAGGCGACCTGGAGGGTCGACTTTTAGGGCGAATCGCACGCGTCCGACGGCTTGTTGTCCGAGTATCCCCGCACTACAACACTCCTGCTCTCGACGTGCCCGGTAGCCTTCCACGGGGAGAGGCCTACCGGGCTGGGGTTGAAACCGAACTGGATTTATACTGGCCAGCATGTTTAGTCGACTGAACGAGTGGTTCCAGCGCAACTTTTCTGACCCTCAAGTGGTCATTCTGGCGCTGTTCCTGATCCTGGGGCTGGTCGTGGTGCTGTTGTTTGGTCGCATGCTCACACCGGTCGTGGCCAGTCTGATCATCGCCTACCTGCTCGAAGGTGCCGTGCAGCGCCTCGAACGCTTCGGCCTGCCGCGGCTGGTCAGCGTGATCAGCGTGTTTGCCGCCTTCATGGCGGCGCTGTTTTTCCTGCTGTTCGGCTTGTTGCCCATGTTGACCCGGCAGGTGACAGCCATTGTGGCTGATCTGCCCCGTTACATCCGTATGGCGCAGGACTGGCTGGCAACCCTGCCCGAGCGCTATCCTCAACTCGTCTCTGCGCCCTCGGACGCTCCGTCCGATGAAAGCCTGATGGGGGAAGAGGCCGATCAACTGGCCTTGATCTCCCAGGAGCAGATTTCCCAGCTTCTGGACAACCTCGGGGCTGAACTCGGACGTTACGGAACCGAGCTGGTCACGTTCTCCGGCGTTCTGGGTGTTGTCAGCCTGTTGATTTTTCTCGTGCTCATGCCTGTGCTGGTGTTCTTTTTTCTCAAGGACAAGGACCGTCTGATCGGATGGTTTGCCAAGTACATGCCGCGCGACCGGGGCCTGGCGACGACGGTCTGGA
>RECK01000431.1 GCA_007694055.1 Wenzhouxiangella sp. | reverse complement strand
GATAGGGTTTTTAAGTCCCTCCGCCCCCGGCAAATTAATCTTCTCAAATTCCACGCTTGGAAACATACAAGGGTTCAGGTTTCAGGGTTCAGGGGCGGCTTTGATCCGGCTTTTCCTGAAACCTGAAACCTGAACGCTGAAACCTTTTATTATTTGCCCATGACCCGTCGCCGCCACACCCTGCTGCTTTTCCTTCTGCTGGTTCTGCTGGCCGGCTGTGAAGCCACCGAGCCCTGGGTGGAGGTGAAGGGGCAGCGCTATTTCGTGGAAATTGCCGATACCGACGAGACCCGGGCGCGCGGGATGATGTTCCGCGACGAGCTCGGCGAGAACCGCGGCATGCTGTTCATCTTCAGTCGTGACGAGCCCAGGTCGTTCTGGATGCGCAACACCCGCATCCCGCTGGATATCATCTACATCGACAGCCAGTGGCAGGTGGTCAGCATTGTCCACAACGCCCGGCCTTGTCGAGCGCGCCAGTGCCCCAGCTACCCCAGCACCGGCCCGGCCCGCTACGTGCTGGAAGTCAACGCCGGTCACGCCCGTCGGCTGGGGCTGCAAGCCGGCGACAGCGTCACCGTCGGCAACCTGCCGCAAGCTGCCAACTGATCGAAACCAACATGTTCACCCTGCTGCAACTTACCGATTGCCACCTGTCGGCTGACCCCGACGCCAGCTACCGCGGCGAAAACCCGGATACCAACCTCAAACGCCTGCTGCCGGCCTGCCGGGCCCTGAGCCCGGACGGACTGATCCTGAGTGGTGACGTATCCGAAGATGCCTCGCCCGAGTCCTACCGGCGCATTGCCGGCCTGCTCGAGGACCTGGCCCCCAGGCGCGCGTGGCTGCCCGGCAACCACGATGAGCGCGAGATCATGGCCGAACACCTGGGCCCGGATTTCGACCCTGGCCCGCTGCTGAAGTGGGGCGGTTGGGAAGTGGTGCTGCTGGATTCAGCGCGCGCGGATGACCCGCGCGGGCATCTGGACGATCAACGACTGGCCCCGCTGGAAGCCCTGAGCGGACAGGCCCCAGCCATGGTCTTCATCCATCACCAGCCGATCCCGGTCAATGCGCACTGGATCGACAAGTACGGCATGATCGAGCCGGAACGGCTGTGGCAGCGGCTGGACCCGAACCAGGTCAAGGCCATTGCCTTCGGACACGTCCACCAGGCCTTCGTCGGCGAACACCGCGGCATCCAGTGCCTGTCGGCGCCATCAACCGTCGCCAACAGCCAGGCCGAAACCCAGCGCTTCACCCCCGACCCGACCGGGCCCAAGGCGCGCTGGTACAAGCTCTGGCCCGAAGGCCGCTGGCTGACCGGGCTGGTCAGCGTGGGATGATCGAGTTTTTACAACTCGACCATCTCGAAATCTTCCTTGCCGGCGCCGCAGTCCGGACAGACCCAGGACTCGGGCACATCCTCCCAGCGCGTGGCCGGCGGAATGCCATCATCGGGCGCCCCTTCTTCCTCGTGATAAATCCAGCCACAGACTACGCACATCCAGCTCTTGAACGCTTGCTCTTCGCTCATCGCGGTATCATTCCTTTTGGCCCGCTTCCGGGCATGTGTATAAAGCGCTGAATTGTAAATGAACCCGTCCCGTCCCGCAGTCAAGCCCGGGCTATATGCCATCACGCCATCGGCCTGGCCGGAAAAAACCCTGCTCAGTGCAGTCGACGAACTGCTGGCTGCCGGCATCAGCCTGCTGCAATACCGCGACAAGCCCGAGGCCCGCCCCGAACTGGCCCGGGCCCTGCTGCAGCGCTGCCGGCAAGCCGCGACCCCGCTGATCATCAACGACGATGTCGACCTGGCCGCGCAGATCGGCGCCGATGGCGTCCACCTGGGCCGCGATGACGACGACCCCGGCGCGGCCCGCCAACGCCTGGGCCCCAACGCCCTGATCGGCGTGTCGTGCTACAACGCCCTGGACCGGGCCCGGCAGCTGGCAAAGGCCGACATCGACTACCTGGCCTTCGGCGCCTTGTTCGACTCACCGACCAAGCCGGCCGCCGTGGTCTGCCCGCCGGACGTGCTGACCAAGGCCCGCCAGATCGGACTGCCGGTGGTCGCCATCGGCGGCATCCGCACCGACAATGCAGCGCTTGCCCTGGCCGCCGGCGCCGATCTGGTCGCCGTCATCAGCGACCTGTTCGACAGCGGCGACATCCGCCGCCAGGCCCAAACCTATCGCACCCTGAGTGCCAACTAATACCGTCGTTGACGACAGCAAGGAAATCAGACCATGAGCATCAGCCACGACCTCTTCGCCCGCGCCCGCGTCCACATGCCCGGTGGTGTCAACTCACCGGTGCGCGCCTTTGCCGCCGTAGGTGGTGAGCCGGTGTTCTTCGAGCGCGCCGAAGGTGCCCACATGTGGAGCGTGGACGGCAAGCGCTACATCGACTACATCGGCTCCTGGGGACCGATGATCTGCGGCCACGCCCACCCGAAAATCGTCGAGGCCGTGCAGCAGGCCGCGGCCAGGTCGCTGAGCTTCGGCACACCCTCGCCCGGCGAGGTGACCATGGCCGAATTGCTGTGCGAAAGAATCCCCTCGCTGGACCAGGTGCGCATGGTCAGCTCCGGCACCGAGGCAGCCATGAGCGCGTTGCGCGTGGCCCGGGCCGCCACCGGCCGCGACCGTTTCATCAAGTTCGAAGGCTGCTACCACGGCCATGCCGACAGCTTCCTGGTCAAGGCCGGCAGCGGCGCCCAGACCCTGGGCGTGCCGACCTCGCCCGGCGTGCCGAAAGCGCTGGCCGAGCTGACCCTGAACGCGCGCTTCAATGATCTGGATTCGGTCGAAGCCCTGTTCAAGCAGTACCCGGACGAGATCGCCTGCGTGGCGGTCGAGCCGATTGCCGGCAACATGAACTGCATCCTGCCCGAGCCGGGTTTCCTGGAGGGCTTGCGCGAGCTGTGCGACCGCTACGGTGCGGCCCTGCTGTTCGACGAAGTGATGACCGGTTTCCGCGTCCACCCGCAAGGTGCCCAGGGCCTGTACGGCATCACCCCGGACCTGACCTGCTTCGGCAAGGTCATCGGCGCCGGCATGCCGGTCGGCGCCTTCGGCGGCAAGGCCGAGTACATGAAGCTGGTCGCCCCCGACGGCCCGGTCTACCAGGCCGGCACCCTGTCCGGCAACCCGGTCGCCATGGCCGCCGGCATTGCCAACCTGGAGCTGATCGGCGCGCCGGGCTTTTACGAGCACTTGAGCCAGGTGACCGCCAGCCTGGCCGACGGGCTTAAAGCCAAGGCCGATGCCGCCGGCATTCCGATGGCCACGGTCGCCGTCGGCGGCATGTTCGGCTTCTTCTTCACCGAGGAAGACCGGGTAACCAACTTCGACCAGGCTGCCGCCTGCGACCTGGAGCGCTTCAAGGCCTTCTTTACCGGCATGCTGGCCGAGGGCATCTACTTGGCGCCGTCGGCGTTCGAGGCCGGGTTCGTGTCCAACGCGCACAGCCCGGCCGACGTGATTGAAACCCTGGCCGCGGCCGAGAAAGTGCTGGGCGAAATCGCCGACAAGGGCTAAAGCCTGCGCATGCCGCCGGTCATCGACAGTACCGCGATCACCCCGGCGAGGGCCGGCTGCTGGCGTTCATGGTGGCCGCGTTTGCGGTCATCTACTTCCTGCCGGCCGGGGTAGGGCGCTTCGACAATGCCGTGCTCGAAGGCATCCGGCTGACCCACTGGTACGCGCGAGCACGTCATCCTGTGCCTGCTGCCAGCGTTCCTGATCGCCGGCGCGATGGCGGTTTACATCAACCAGGGCGCTGGGCGCGATTGTGTTTGCCCTGGTCATCGGCACGGTCATGCACCTGATCTATCGCAGGGAAGAAGCCG
>RECK01000366.1 GCA_007694055.1 Wenzhouxiangella sp. | reverse complement strand
GCGGGTGCCATTTCGATTTATCCACAAAAGCTGTGGATAAGGTTGTGAAAAGAGTGCAGCCGTAGCCCGCTCTGTTGTGGCAGTGGGGGATTGGGCAAAAACTGACCATTATATTAATACTAATAATATCAATGACTTGGGGTTGACTGCGTGGCTCAAGCCCGTCATGCCCCTGTCAGCAAAGTGTCAAAATCGGAATCAAGCAGTTGTGCATAACAACTGCAAGCTTATTCCAGAAGTTAGCGCTAAGTTGTTGAAAGACGGTCCGGTGTCGCGGCGGATAATCCGAGCAACCTGGCCCAGTCGAGGAGGTCTGTCAGCAGCCGGGTCCGATCGGGCTGTGTTTGCCTCAGTTCGTTGATCCGGATCTGGTATTCGGACCAGCGTATCGAGGCCAGGTCCGGGTCATCGATCAAGCGTCGCTGGCGCCACTGTTGCCACAGGTCGCGCTCGTCGGCTGCCAGGCTGTCCGGGTACAGCCTGGCCCGGTAGCGGAACAGTAATTCGTTGAGCCGGTCATCCTGGAAGGGCTGGCCGAGTCGGCTCAAGGCGGTCGAATCGAGTGAGCGAACCCGGGCCAGCAATGCCTGATCGGCGCGCGGCACGAAGCTTCCGTACAGGGCCAGTTCGGGGTCGGCATCGGCGGGTCCAGTTGCCGAGAACAGCCTTGCCAGGCGCTCGGTGAAGGCGCCGGCCTGGCGTAAAAGAGCCGCGTGGGCCTGCATGCTATCGATATCAATTCCCAGTCGTTTCCGGCTGTCGTCATCAAGTACGGTCAGCGGCGACAGCATGGGGCAGCGGTTGCTGCGAACCAGCTTGATTGGCAGTCTTTCCGCGCCCTCGGGCAAGTCGGCTGTCGGCGTCCACATCAAGTCGGCCAGTTCCTCCTCCGATCGGGTCATGAAGGGCGCTGGATCGACGTTCAGGTTCCACACAATCCATTGTCCGGCGAAGTCGGGATGCGGTGCCAGCGGAAGCACCGGTGCGGTGGCGCAGTGACTGGCCGGCAGGCGTGAAGAGCTGTGCAGCAGTGGCTCGCCGCGGCTTAGCAGCGCGGCGACGACGTGTTTCTGACGCAGCCTCAGGGCCCAGTCCCACAGGCGGGGCTGGTGCTGGCGAACCAGGCGGGCCAGTCCCAGCGTGGCCTCGACATCGGCCAGGGCGTCATGAGCCCGGCTGGTATCCATACCGTTGGCGGCAGCCAGGTCCTCGAGGCGGAAGCTGGGGCTGCCATCTTCCCGCCGTGGCCAGTTCAGGCCTTCGGGGCGCAGGGCGCAGGTCATGCGCATCAGGTCAATCAGGTCGAAGCGCGAGTTGCCGTTGCTGTATTCGCGCGTGTAAGGCTCGAAGAAATTGCGCCAGAACAGGAAGCGGGTGACCTCATCATCGAACCGGAAATTGTTGTAACCCACGCTGCAGGTGCCGGGTTCGCTCATCAGGTCGTGGATGCGGGCCGCAAATTCATTTTCCGGCAATCCCTGGTCCCTGGCCAACTGCGGGGTGATGCCCGTGATCAGGCAGGCATCAGGTTGTGGCAGCATGTCATCGGCCGGCTGGCAATAAAACACTGCCGGATCGCCGATCGGGACGAGCCCGGCATCGGTGCGCAAGGCGGCGAACTGGGCCGGTCGGTCGCGGCGGGTGTCCGCGCCAAAGGTTTCATAGTCGTGCCAGAGAAAAGTGTTGGCGTTGTCATTCATGGCTATCTGTCAGTGTAGAGTAGGGGTGCGAACCGGTTTGACGCTGCACAGTCTACAATCCCATCTTTTCCTGCAAGGCAAACGATCATGACTGACAAAGCAACCTTTGGTGCCGGCTGTTTCTGGGGAGTCGAGGCCCGTTTCCGTGAACTCGACGGCGTGCTTGATGCCCAGGTTGGCTATAGCGGGGGTCATGTAGATGATCCGACTTACCAACAGGTCTGTACCGATCAGACCGGCCACGTCGAGGTGGTGGAGGTGGCTTTTGATCCTGAACGTATTTCTTATGAGACCCTGGTTCGCGAGTTTTTCAAGTTGCACGATCCGACCCAGGTCAATCGCCAGGGTCCGGACGTGGGTCGCCAGTACCGGAGCGTGATTTTCCATCACGGAGATGGCCAGCGTGAGACAGCCGAGCGGATTCGTGCCGAGCTCGACCAGGGCGGACAGTATCGAAAGCCGATCGCTACCGCCGTCGAGCCGGCGGCCACGTTCTGGCGGGCCGAGGAGTATCACCAGCAGTACCTGGCCCGCCGCGGCGGCAGTTGCAGTATCGGCGGCTGAATGCTCAGGCCGCCTTTTTCAGGGCGCGCAGAACCAGTAGCAGAATGATCGCGCCCACGGTGGCTACGGCCAGTTGGCCGATCAGGCCACCCAGGGTGATGCCGAGCTGGGTAAACAGCCAGCCGCCGATGAAGGCGCCAATAATGCCGACAACGATGTTGACGATAATGCCGTGCCCGCGTCCCTTGACCAGCACGCCGGCAATCCAGCCGGCCACACCGCCGATGAGGAGAATGATGAGGACTTGTTCCAGGGTCATGATGATGTTTCCTTGCGTTGCAATGGCTGAGCGGACATGGTGAAGCCTGAGCCCGGCAAGGGGCGTCTGTACCTGCTTCGGCATGGCCAGGGTAGTCTGGGAACGGCGGACTATGACCGATTGTCCGCCATCGGTCAACGCCAGAGTCTGGCCCTCGGCGATCGGATTCACCAGGAATTACCGGCCGCGGCACAGCGGCCATGGTGCGGCACCTTGAAGCGGCACGGACAGACCCTGGAGCGGCTTAATCCCTTGACCGATCCGGTTGTTGACCCGGCGCTGAACGAGTACACCGTTGATGGCCTCATCCAGAGTGCGTTGGCCCAGGCCATTCATCTGGGGCTCGAGCCGCCGGGTGAGCAGGCCTTTGCCGATCCCAAGGCTTACCTGGAGACCTTCCTGGCCTGGTTTCCCGAGGTGTTGACGGCCTGGCAGGACGCGCGTCTGGACTGCGAGCACAACGGCAGCTGGATTGATTTCCGCCGTCGCGTGCTCTCTCCGGTGAGCCGGTGGCGCCAGGACATGGCGCTGGGCTTGTCCCCGGTGGTGGTGACTTCTGCCGGCGTGATCAGCACGGTCGTGGCCGATCTGCTCGGCGAAGACCTGACCTGGCAGCGCGAACTCAACGTCAGCCTTTATAATGCGTCGGTCACCGTGCTTGAAATGGATGACAGTGGTGGGTGGCGCGCGCCGCTCATCAACTGCGTGATTCATCTCGAGGGTGCGACGGAGCGGACCCTGGCCTGAGCAAGTGCATCGTTTGCTGCGCGGCAGCCATTCAGTGTCGCTGGGGCCCCGCTGCCTGGCCGCAATGATCAACCACAAGACAACAGGACATCATGACAGCAACCAAGCACGCTTCCCCTGTCGCCATCATTACCGGTTCCAGTCGCGGAATCGGCCGCGCTGCGGCAGAGCTTCTGGCCGCGCGCGGCCATACTGTGATCGTCTCCAGCCGCAACCAGGAAAGTTGTGAAGCAGTGGCGGCAGGCATTCGTGAAAAAGGTGGCGAGGCGACCGCTATTGCCTGTCATATCGGACATGAGGACCAGCTCGCCGCGCTGGTCGAAAAGACCGTGGCGCAGTACGGGCGCCTCGACAGTCTGGTTCTCAATGCAGCGAGCAATCCGGTTTACGGCTCGTCAGACCAGGTCGACATCAAGGCATTCGATGTCATCATGCACAACAACGTGTTCAGTGCCATGCGCCTGGCGCATCTGGCTCGGCCGCACCTGAAGCTATCGGGTGATCCTGCCGTCGTGCTGGTGTCGTCCATCGCCGGCGCGTTCGGCAATCGCTTCATCGGCGTTTACGGCATGTCCAAGGCGGCGGAAAACCAGCTGGTCCGCAACCTGGCGCTGGAGCTCGGTGGAGACGGTATCCGGGTCAATGCCGTTGCGCCAGGATTGGTGAAAACGGATTTTGCCCAGGCCTTGCTGGACGACGAGCGTATGGTGCGTTATTTTGAAACCACCACGCCGCTGCGGCGCCTGGCCGAACCGGACGACATTGCCCGGGTCATCGCATTTCTGTCCGGCCCGGATTCGGGCTGGCTTTCCGGCCAGATCATCACCGCTGACGGTGGTTTGTCCGTAACCGGGGGGTTCTGATGCGCAAGTCAACGCTGCTGCTGGGGCTGATCGCGCTGTTGCTGAGCGGTCTTGCCGACGCCCAGATCTACACCTACGTCGATGAAAACGGAATTACCGTGTTCACCGACCGCAAGCCCGATGCCAATCGATACCGGTTTCACAACCTGGGCTGCTACGGTACTTGTCGGCGCGGTGTGGACTGGGAGCGCACCCCGTTGAAGAAGGGCGAGTTCGCTGCCGAGATTCAGGCTGCCAGCGAAATTTTCGGCGTCGATCCGAGCCTGGTGCGGGCCATCATGCACGCCGAATCCTGGTTCCAGCGCGAAGCGGTATCGCATGCCGGTGCCCAGGGCTTGATGCAATTGATGCCGGGGACCCAGCAGCGCTTCGGGGTTCGCGATCCGTTTGATCCGCTGGACAATATCACTGCCGGCGTGGCCTACCTGGCCTGGCTCACGGGTGAGTTCGACGGCGACATGACGCGGGTGATTGCCGCCTACAATGCCGGCGAGAATGCCGTGAAAAGGCATGGGGGGGTTCCGCCATTCGACGAAACCAGGGAATATGTGCGGCGGGTGAACATTCTCCACCGCCGCTACCGGAGCCAGACGATAGCGCCTGGCGTCAGCATTCAGGCGGCTAGCGCACCACCGTGACCGTGCAGCGGGCGAAATCAACGACCCGCTTGGCCACTGACCCCATCAACAAGCGCTCGAACAGGCCTTTGCTGCGGTGACCCAGGACCAGGTGATCCACGCTTTTCTGCCATGCCAGCTCCAGCAGTTGCTCAACCGGATGTCCTTCAAGCAGGTGGGTTTCAAGCTTGATATCGACTTCGGCAGCCGTGCTTTTCAGCGAGTCGAGAACTTCCTGCAGACGGGCGCGGGCGCGCTCGACGAGTTGCTCTCGTTCCGGCGATTCGGCCATCTCGATGTCCGGCCCGTGAATCACGGCAACCGCATGCAGTTCGGCACCCGACCACTGTGCCAGTGTCAGCGCGTGTTCAAAGGCCTTGCTGGCCTGTGCCGAACCGTCTACCCCCACCATCAGATTCTTGATCATGTTGCCAGCCTCGAAGATGAATTCGTCGTCGGACTCAGCGCCCTGTAAGCGGGCGCCTGCGGCTGCGTTTCGGGCTCGCCGCGAGGCCGTGACCGCCAATGACGGAAGCCACGGCCAGCAAAAATCAGGCGTCCAGTCCCTTGAGGTGCTGGTTCAGGCGCGATTTGTGGCGCGCGGCCTTGTTGGCATGCATGATGCCTTGGGAAACGGAACGATCAATGGCCGGTACGGCAGCCTTGAAAGCTTCTTCAGCCGCTGTCTTGTCGCCGGCTTCGATAGCGCGCTGTACCTTCTTGATCTTGGTCCGAACGTGCGAGCGCAGCGATGCGTTACGCTGACGGTTGCGCTCGCCCTGGCGGGCCCGCTTGCGGGCAGAAACGCTGTTGGCCACTAAATGTACTCCTGGAGTTTGGTTCAAAAAAATGAGCAGAGCATTATCTGATGGATTCAGGCCAGCGTCAAGGTAAGCTTTCAGGCCCATGTTCAGGGCACGGTGATCGGGTGAGCCAGTGAGTCTGCTTGGCAATGCCTTCCGATTCGGGTCCATGACCCTGGTTTCGCGCATCCTGGGTTTCGTGCGCGATATAGTCCTGGCGCGCTGGTTCGGGGCAACAGCGGCGACTGATGCTTTCTTCGTTGCCTTCAAGATTCCGAATTTCCTGCGTCGCCTGTTCGCGGAGGGGTCGTTTTCGCTGGCGTTCGTGCCGGTGCTGGCCGAGTACCGTGAGCGCGGCGATCAAGCAGCCCTGAAGTCCCTGATCGACGCTACGGCCGGCAGCCTGCTGGCCGTGCTGTTGGTGATTACCGGATTGGGCATGCTGTTTGCGCCCTGGGTCATTCGCTTGTTTGCGCCGGGTTTCATTGACCACCCCGAGCAGTTTGCCTTGGCCAGCGACCTGCTCCGGATCACGTTTCCCTACTTGCTGTTCATTGCCCTGACTGCCCTTGCCGGCGGCATTCTCAACACCCTGGGCCGATTCGCGTTGCCCGCTCTGACGCCGGCGCTGCTCAATGTGTCGCTGATTGTTGCTGCCGTAGTATTCAGCCAGCGCTTCGATGAGCCGGTCAAGGCCCTGGCCTGGGGTGTGCTGGTGGCCGGAATTCTCCAGCTCGCCGTGCAGTTGCCGGCCCTGGCTCGGCACGGCGTGCTGCCAATGCCACGGCTGGGCTTCAGGCATCCCGGGGTTCGTCGTATCATGAGGTTGATGCTGCCGACCCTGTTTGGCTCGTCGGTGGCGCAGGTCAGCCTGCTGCTCGACACCGTGATTGCGTCACTGCTGATTGCCGGCAGCATTTCCTGGCTGTACTACGCTGACCGCCTGATGGAGTTTCCGCTGGGCTTGTTCGGTGTGGCCTTGTCGACGGTGATTCTGCCGACCCTGTCGGGCCTGCATTCCAGCGGTCGCCAGCGTGATTTTCGGGCAACCCTGGAATGGGCGCTATTGCTGGGCGTTGTAATCGGTGTGCCGTCCGCGGTGGGTTTGGCCGTGCTGGCAGAGCCGTTGATGATCACGCTGTTCCAGTACGGAGCCTTTGATGCACAAGCCGTTCGCATGGCTTCACTGGCCCTGATGGCTTATTGCCTTGGCTTGCCGGCATTCATAGGTGTGAAGATTCTGGCGCCCGCTTACTTTTCGCGTCAGGATGCCCGGACGCCGGTGCGTATTGCGCTTACCGCACTATCGGTCAACATGGTCCTGAATCTCCTGTTCGTCTTTCTGATCACTCATCACCTGGCGGGTGGCGATTTCAGCGCCGGATTGCTCGCCACCCTGGCCGCTCATCCCGGTGCTCACGTCGGGCTGGCGCTGGCATCCAGTGCCTCGGCCTGGTTGAATGCCGGCTTGCTGTGGCGCAATCTTCGGGCACCAGGGCTGGCCCCGGGATTGCCGGGTCGGGACATGCTTCGGGTGATCGCGGCCTGTGTCGGGATGGGCCTGATGTTGCTGGTGGTCATGCCATCGAACGCCAGCATGCTCGACTTCGACCTCATTCAGCGCGTGCTCTGGCTGGTTGCCGGCGTGGCAGCCGGTGCGCTTGTCTATGGCCTGCTGATGCTTGGTCTGGGGGCCCGGCCCAGGCAGTTTGCTCGGCCCGTTAAGGACCCATCGGACGAACCCGGCCCCTGAAGCAGGCCTACTTCGGGCGGTCGAACTCGAGTCTCTGGCCCGGCACGATGCCGGTCAACAGGCCGTCTCGCCAGACCAGGTTGCCATTGACCCAGGTGGCGGCGACCCGGGCCGCCAGCTTGCGGTCGGCAAAAGGGGTCCAGCCGCACTGGCTGAGCATGGGTTGGCGATTGACCACGGTTCGCTCTTTCGGGTCAAGCAACACGAGATCGGCCCAGAAACCCTCGCGAATAAAGCCGCGTTCGCGGATATCGAAGCGACGTGCCGGGTTGTGGGCAAGCTTCTCGGCCAGGGACTCGGGGCTGAGCGTGCGGCTGGCGACCAGTGACCA
This sequence comes from Wenzhouxiangella sp., assembly GCA_007694055.1. Classification (GTDB taxonomy): domain Bacteria; phylum Pseudomonadota; class Gammaproteobacteria; order Xanthomonadales; family Wenzhouxiangellaceae; genus Wenzhouxiangella. The sequence continues at coordinate 10,175 of RECK01000366.1, read as the reverse complement.
GGCAACCGGCAAGGCGTACTGAACCAGCGGCATGCCGGTGGCAGCGGAATCATAGTTGCCGCTTTTCTCGCGTAACAGATGCGGGGCGTGGTCGGTGGCGATGATGTCGAGGCGACCGTCCTTGAGCGCGCCGCGCAATGCGCGACGATCGTCACCACTTTTGATCGAGGGGTTGCACTTGATCAGGTTGCCCAGGTTGTCGTGATCGGCATCGATGAAGTACAAGTGGTGAATACAGGCCTCGGCGGTGATCTGCTTGCCGGCCATGGGGCCTGGCTGAAAGAGCTTCAGTTCCTCGGCGGTGCTCAGGCGAAGGACGTGCAGGCGAGTGCCGTGTTCCTGGGCCAATTGCACGGCCAGTGAACTGGATTTCAGGCAGGCCTCGCCTGATCGAATTTCAGCGTGGGCGGCCGCTGGGATCCGGTTGCCGTGGCGGCTGCGTGCCGCCGCCAGGTTGGCCTCAATTGTCGGCATATCCTCGCAATGAATGGCCACCAGAACCGGTGCCTGGCGAAAGATCTCTGCCAGGATCCTGACCTCATCGACTCGCAGTTGGTTCGTCGCCGAGGCCATGGAAACCATGATCCCACAAGCTTCGTGGGGCTTGAGCGCCTGGATTTCGCCGCTGTTGTCCTTGCTGGCACCCAGGTAAAAGCTGTAGTTGGCGGTCGATCGGCCTGATGCCCGGCTGAACTTGTCGGCCAGCGCCAGCCGCGTGGTGGTTGGGGGGCTGGTGTCTGGCATTTCCAGGTAACTGGTGATGCCCCCGGCCACCGCCGCCCGCGATTCGCTGGCGATGTTGCCTTTGCGGGTCAATCCGGGTTCCCGGAAATGGACCTGGTCATCGATCATGCCGGGCAGCAGGAACCTGCCCTGGGCATCGACCACGGTTTCCCCGGATCGTGCCTTGAGCTGGCTGCCGATCTGATCGATGCGGCCGCGTTTGATGCGCAGGTCGCCTTCGCGTTGCTCGCCCTCGTTGACCAGACGGGCATTGGTGATCAGCCAGCCGCTCACGAAGCGGGTTTCTCGCCGTGATCGTCGCTGCAGGCGTACGGTGTTTCGTCTTCGTAACCCGGAACGGGGTCATGCCCGCCCGCGCACAATGGGTGGCAGCGCAGTAAGCGCTTGGCAGCCATCCAGCTGCCGCGTCCGGCACCATAAAGCTCAATGGCCTGCATTGCATAGGCCGAACAGGTCGGCGTAAACCGGCAGTGACGCCCGATCAGGGGCGAGAGCAGGTAGCGATAGGCGCGAATGAGGGCTAGAAGAATGCTTTGCATGGGCTTGTTCTCGGAAGCTTGTTAGGATATATAATTGTCGGTTTTGCAACAACCCAGACGCGAGGCCGCGAAATTCGATGCCCAGCAAACCGCAGATAGAACTTCCCGAGGGCTACAAACCTTCGGAAGATGAAGAATACATGTGCCCCGAGCACTTGGCTTACTTCCGTCAGAAATTATTGAATTGGCGAAGCGAGCTTATCGAGGAGTCACAGGAGACCATCAACAACTTGCGTGGCGAGGTACGCGACGTTGGTGACGAAGCCGAGCGCGCCAGCCGCGAGACCGAAAACAGCCTGGAGCTGCGCACGCGCGATCGATATCGCAAGCTGCTTGGCAAGATTGACCAGGCCCTGAATCGGGTGGATGACAATAGCTACGGCTACTGCGAGGAAACCGGCGAGGAGATTGGTCTGGCCCGGCTCGAAGCCCGGCCGATCGCTACCCTGTGCCTGGACGCCCAGGAACGCTGGGAATTGAAGCAAAAGCAGATGCGCGACAGCCGGTAGGACCAGGCAACGCCGCTTTTTTCTACCTTGTCACGCATTTGCGTGAAAGTGCGCTTGCGCGCTTAAGTGGTGTCGTTAGTTTGTTATGATACACAGTCCGAAAGTGGCTTTTCGGTTGGGCGAAGCTGGCGCAGTCAAGTGCCGAATCGCATTGAAGAAGAATTATTGGAATTCATCACTTTGATGGTGAAAAGGAAAACAACATGGCAGTGCGTCTCTGGACAAGTTTGATTGCCGCCGGTCTGCTGGCCAGCCAGGCGGTCTCGGCAGACAGCGATTTCGACAATCGCTGGTATATCGCACCAGGCGTTGGCCTGGTATTCATGGACAGTGATCGAGGCGTAAATGGCGAGGCTGTAGTTTCTTCGTTCAGCGTCGGACGCTTTTTCACCCCCGATTTCAGTCTGGACCTGCGCCACGATCGTTACTCCAACAATATCTCCGGCGTACCGTCGGGCATGAACCGGTTCAAGCTGCGCAACTACGGCCTGGTCGGGCGTTACCATCTGGCCAACTTTGACGGCGTGCGCCCTTACGTGCTGGTCGGCGCGGGCATTCAGCAGCACGACAGCATTTTTGACAAGGGGCGGGATGCCTACGGTGCCGTGGGCCTGGGTCTGAGTCACGCTTTCAATGACCGCGTCAGCCTGCGACTTGAGGGCGAAGCCCGCTACGACAATGATCGCGAGTCGCTCAACCGCTCAAGCGGTTTTTGGGACTGGATGGTGAGCTCCAGCCTCAAGATCAAGCTGGGTGCTGCACCGGCGCCACCGCCGGAACCGGCCCCCGCGCCTGCAGCCCCGCCACCGCGTCCGGCTCCGCCGCCGCCTCCGCCGCCAGCTCCTGAGCCGGAACCGGAAGTGATCTTCGAGTTTGACGCCACGGTGACGTTCGGTCTCGACTCGGCGCAGCTGCGTCCAGGTGCCATCGCCGAGCTCAATGAAGCCGCTGCCTTGTTGAATCTCCATCCCGAGATCACTCGCATCGAGGTGGCCGGACATACCTGCGATCTTGGTCCGGCTGCCCACAATCAGGGGCTGTCCGAGCGTCGGGCCCAGGCCGTGCGTGACTTCCTGGTCGATAACGGCGTCAGCGCTGATCGCCTGGTGGTTCGTGGTTACGGCGAAGACCGGCCCAAGGTAGCGAACACGTCGGATCGCAATCGTCAGCAGAATCGGCGTGTCGAACTGGTTGTGCTGGAGCGCTCCGGTCGCTGATCGGGTAGCAGTTACGGCTGAACAAGAAAAAACCGGCCTCAGCGCCGGTTTTTTCTTGGCTGTGAATTCGGGGTCGGCCTGGCGGCTATCGTCATCCGTTCGCTTTCTCTTGAGCGCTGCGGGCCACGTTGCGGATGGCGCGTAACATGGCGTCAAGCCCATTGGCCCGTGTCGGTGAGAGGTGCTCGCTCAGGCCGATGGCGTCGATGAATGCCGGCTCGGTGGCGATGATGTCGGCAGCGCTGCGACCGGAGTAGACGCGAAGCAGCAGGGCGATCAAGCCCGAAACAATCGCCGCATCCGACTGGGCCCTGAACTTCAGTTCGTCGGCATTGCCTTCGGCGATGAACCATACACTGGACTGACAGCCATCAAGCAATCGATCCTCGGTCATCTCTTCAGGCGCCAATGACGGCAGCCGCTTGCCCAGGTCGATCAGGTACTGGTATCGCTCCATCCAGTCTTCGAAGAACCCGAATTCCTCGATGATGTCCTGCTGAACTTGATCTGTGCTCATTTCGATGCCGCCTCCCAGCTGGTGCCTTCCGGCCCGTCCTTGATGAGGATGCCCCTGGCCGCGAGATCGTCGCGGATGCGATCGGCCGCGCCGAAATCGCGGGCCTCGCGGGCTTGCTGCCTTTGCTCGATCAGCTTCTCGATCGCAGCGTCATCGAGGTCGACATTAACCTGGCGTTGGCCAAACCACGCTGATGGCGACTGCTGCAGCAGGCCGATCAGCGCCCCGGTGGCGCGCAGCTGCGCGGCCAGTTTCGGGGTTTCTTCCGGTTCCGCAGCGGCCAGCCGGCGAGCCAGTCCGTTCAGGGCGGCCAGAGCTGTCGGCGTATTGAGGTCGTCCTCGAGTGCCGCCGTGACCGCCGGGTCTGGATCAGCCGCCGCAGTGGCCTGCTCGGGCGGATAGTCCCGCAGTAGCCCGTACAGCCGGTCCAGCGTGCTTTGCGCCTGCTCGAGTGCCTTTTCCGACCAGTCCAGGGGCTGGCGGTAATGGGCTGAAAGCAGCAGGTAGCGCAGCGCCTCACCCGGCCATTGCTTGAGCAGTTCATGCACGATCAAGGTGTTGCCCAGGCTTTTGGACATCTTGCGCTTTTCCACGGTCACGAAGCCGTTGTGCATCCAGTAACGGGCAAAGGTGTCGGTGCCGTGGGCGCAGCGCGACTGGGCAATCTCGTTTTCATGGTGAGGGAAAACCAGGTCCTGGCCGCCGGCATGAATATCGATGACCTGGCCCAGGTGGGCGGCACTCATGGCCGAGCACTCGATGTGCCAGCCGGGCCGGCCACGGCCCCACGGACTGTCCCAGCCCGGCAGATCGGCGCTGGAGGGCTTCCACAACACGAAATCGCCCGGATGTTTCTTGTACGGCGCGACTTCCACCCGAGCGCCGGCAATCATTTCGCGCCGGTCACGGCGAGACAGTTGCCCGTATTCCGGGAAATTCTCGACATTGAACAGCACGTGGTGCTCGGCTTCGTAGGCATGACCCTTTTCGATCAGCCGTTCAATCATGTCGATGATGGCATCAATATGATCGGTGGCCCGCGGTTCCACGGTCGGGCGGCCTACGCCCAGGGCAGCCATGTCGGCATGGTAGGCGTCAGCGTAGCGGCGGGTGATAACATCAATGGGTACACCCTCTGCGGCAGCGGCCGCATTGATCTTGTCATCCACGTCAGTGATATTGCGAGCGTAGATCACGTTCGGGAATCGCCGCGACAAGACGCTGTGAAGCAGGTCAAAAATCACCGCCGGCCGAGCGTTGCCGATGTGGGCGAAGTTGTAAACGGTGGGTCCACAGGCATATACGGTGACGCGCTCGGGATCGAGGGGGATGAAGGTTTCCTTCTCGCGGCTAAGCGTGTTGTAGATGCGAATGCTCATATTGGTCCCGGGGGGATGGTCAGGGGCGCTACAATTTCAACGAAGCTCGCAATTCTAACGTATCGGAGAAACCCCAATGCCAACGTCCCAAGGCTTGCTGTATGCGCGTCATGTCGAAGATCGCTGTGCGCAGCTCGATCGCCTGCTGGGCGAACTGGGCTATGACACGCTGCTGATTCACTCCGGGCGACCGGAAATGCGTCTTTTCGATGATCAGGCGCCACCGTTCCGTGCTCATGCCGCTTTCGTGAGCTGGGTGCCGCAACCCTTTGCCGAGGATTGCCTGCTGGAATTGCGGGCCGGGCGCAAGCCCCGGCTATGGTTTCACCAGCCGCGCGACTACTGGCATGTAGCGCCCGAGCCTCCGGCTTCCTGGTGGGCTGAAACCCTGGATGTGGCCATTGTGAAAACCGCCGCAGAGTGGGAATCCTGTTTTCGCCAGCAGACAGCGTTGGCCGTGATCGGCCGTGAACGCGACCTTGGAACGCTGCTTCAAGGTGCTGATCTCAATCCGGCTGCCCTGGTTGCGGGCCTGTCGGAAATGCGAACCACGAAGACGGCCTGGGAGCGTGAGTGCATGTCCCAGGCCAACGATATTGCCGCCGCCGCCCACCTGGCGGCAGCCGCCGCCTTTGAGGCGGACGCTTCCGAACTGGAGATTCACCTGGCCTACCTGGCGGCGGCAGGCCAGGACCAGGACCACTTGCCATACAACAGCATTGTGGCGCTGAACGAAAACGGGGCAGTGCTGCACTATCAGCATCGGTCCGCACGTCGGCCGGAGCAGATGCTCAGCTTTCTGATTGATGCCGGTGCCGATCGCCATGGTTATGCTGCCGATATCACCCGGACCTGGACCCAGCCCGAAAATCGTGATTTCGATGATCTGATCGAGGCCATGGATCGAGCCCAGCTGCGCTTGTGCGACCAGGTCAGGGCCGGAGTCAGCTTCATCGACTTGCACCGCCAGGCGCACCTGGCCGTGGCCGCGGTGCTGGAGCAGGCAGAGCTGGTGAATATGAGCCCGGATGCGATGGTTGAAAGCGGCGTCAGCAGTTACTTTTTTCCGCACGGGCTGGGGCATTTCATTGGTGCCCAGGTGCACGATGTGGCCGGCCAGGTGGACGCAAAGGGCAGGGCGCTGCCGCCGCCAGAAGCTTACCCGTTTCTGCGCTTGACGCGTGACCTGGCGCCCGGCAATGTGCTGACCATCGAGCCGGGGCTGTACTTCATCCCCATGCTGCTCGACCAGCTCAAGGCTAGCGGGTTCAGCGACAAGATCAATTGGCCGCAGGTCCATCGCCTGCAGCCTTTCGGCGGTGTCCGCATCGAGGATGATGTGCTGGTGACCGAGGGTGACGCGGTCAATTTCACCCGCCAGGCTTTCGCCCGCCTGGAAGGCTGAGCCGGATCATTCCGATATCTGGGTCTGTAGGTAGCGTTCCCTGCCGATCCGTTTGACCAGGTCGAGCTGGGTTTCCAGCCAGTCGACGTGCTCTTCCTCGTCATCGAGGATTTTCTGAAACAGATCGCGGCTGCCATAGTCGCGAACGCTCTCTGCCTGGGCGACGGCATCGCGGTACATGGGGATGGCATCGTTTTCCAGGGCCAGATCGCATTCCAGTGCTTCGATCGGGTTCTCGCCGATTCGCAGCCGGCCCAGATCCTGCAGGTTGGGAAGCCCTTCGAGAAACAGGATGCGCTTGATCAACGCGTCGGCGTGGTTCATCTCCTCGATCGACTCGTCGTACTCTTTTTTGGCCAGGCGGGCCAGACCCCAGTCCTCGAACATGCGTGAGTGCAGGAAATACTGGTTGATGGCAGTCAGTTCCGCCTTCAGGGCCTGGTTGAGCAGCTCGATGACCTTGGGATCGCCTTTCATCTGGAATGCCGTGTGCTGTAAGCCAGCCCTGATTCTAGCAGAGGCGTTCCAGATCAGGCCATGCTGAGCACGGGGAGGGTGCTTGAACGTGATCCTGGCAGGTGGCGGCTTTGTTCAATCACCGCCTCGGCAAACTCGCGGCAGCTGCCGCAACAGCTCGAACATCCTGTTACCGCCTGGATCTCCTCGAACGACATGCCTTCGCGCGCCAGTGTGCGCACGGTCTCTTCGGGCAAAGCGTTGCAGACGCAAATGAACATGGTTATCATTCTACCGCAATGAGAATCATTGTCAACACTGTTTCGGTTCCGGGCTCGCGCGGTCTGCTCAGATCAAAAAGTTGCTGGCGTGCAGGGCGCTTTCACACCTTCAGGCATTCCGGATCAGGCATCCTGTGGGCCAGCCCAAACGCAAGCACGCCATGAAAGCGATTCTCATCAAGGAATTTGCCGATCCTTCGACCATTTCGGCTGTCGATATCGAGGCACCCGCGCCACCCGGCCCAGGCCAGGTTTGCCTGGACGTGGCCGGAATCGGTGTCGGCTACTTTGACGGTTTGCTGATTCGCGGGGATTACCAGATCCGTCCAGAGTTGCCCTTCATTCCGGGCAGCTCGCTGGCGGGCACGGTAGCGTCGGTAGGCGCCGGCGTGACCCATCTGGCTCCCGGCGACAGCGTGGCCGCCTTTGCCCTGCACGGTGCCATGGCCGAACAAGTCGTGTTGCCGGCCACTTCCTGCGCACCGTTGCCGCCGGGGATTGACCCGCTGGGTGCGGCCAATTTCTTCATCGCCTGGGCCACCAGCCTGTACGGATTGCGCGAGATCGGCAACCTGGCCGAAGGTGAAACCGTACTGGTTATGGGGGCTGCCGGCACGACCGGCACGACCGCGATCCAGTGTGCGCGTGCGCTGGGCGCCCGGGTCGTGGCTTGTGCGAGCAGCGAAGACAAGCGCGCCCACTGCCTGGCCCAGGGGGCGGATCTGGCCATCGACTACACGGCCGATGACTGGCGTGAACAGGTCAAGCAGGCCACCGGCGGTGTCGACCTGGTTTACGACCCGGTCGGCGGCGATATCGCCGAGCCCGCGCTGCGCTTGCTCAAGCCCGGTGGTCGCTACCTGGTGGTGGGCTTTGTCACCGGCATTGCCCGCATCCCGCTGAATCTGCCGCTGCTCAAGCGTTGTTCGATCCATGGCGTCAACTGGGGTGGATCGGTGATGGCTGATCCGTCGGTGGTCCCGCCGGTGATTCGGACCCTGGCCGAGTGGACCCTGGCCGGCAAGATCGACCCCGCACCTACCCGGGTCTACCGGCTTTCCGAGGCGGGTGATGCCTTTGCCGCCCTTTTCCAGCGTCGCTCGCTGGGCAGTATCGTGGTTCAGCCATGAGCGGCCTGAAAGTTCCGACATCGGAGTCGGTCTGGGATTACCCGCGTCCGCCGCGAATCGAGCCCATTCCCTGGCCATTGAAAGTCGAGCATGATGGCCGGGTTCTCGCCAAGACCGACAGCGGCGTGCGCGTACTCGAGACCTCGCATCCGCCGTGTTTCTACTTCCCGCCTGACCATGTTGACTTCAGTCGCCTGGTTGCCAGCGATACCCGAACGTTCTGTGAATGGAAGGGCCAGGCCCGCTACTGGCATCTGCACGGCGAGGACGGGCTGGTGCGCGATGTTTGCTGGGCCTATGCGGATCCGGTCGACTCAAGCATCCGCGACCATGTGTCGTTCTACGCCGGGCGCGTGCACGCCTGCTTTGTTGCCGGTGAGCGGGTCAAGCCGCAAGAAGGCGACTTCTACGGTGGCTGGATACTGGACTGGGTCAAGGGTCCCTACAAGGGCGGGCCGGGCACGCGAGGCTGGTAGTCGGCTCCGGTTCAGCTTCTGGCCGGACCCTGGAATCCGCCGCTGCGATAGGTGAGTACCAGCGTGTCGCGCCAGCCGGGCTGCTCTTCGTCTACCGGCTGGATCGGCGTGGTCTCGTGGATCATGCGAGCGTCGTCCAGCAGCATCAATGACCAGGGATGGTCCAGGGTGAAACGTTGGCCAAAGGGGCCGTCGGCGGCGAAAATTCGGCTTTCTCCACCCTTGATGGCGTGTCGTTCCAGGACCAGAACGGCGACCAGGTCCACGCCATCGCGGTGGGCACCCTCGGGCGTGGGTCGCCCGATGCCGTCGGTGGTGTCAATCCGGAACGGGTGAGCCTCCACGAACCAGGGCTGGGCCCCGCGCAGCTGCGAGGCCACCGTTGCCAGCTGCAGCAGCAAGCGGTTCCATAGCGGCTGGTCCAGGGTCTCTTGGGCAATGGGTTCGAACCAGCGCTCCATGCCACCGTGCAGGGCGTTGTATCGCAGGGATTGCCAGTGTGGCCGATGCGGTACGGCAGTCACCTCCGTATCAGTCACGACGAAACTGCCGTGGCGCCGGTATCGATAGCGTCCACCGTCTCGCAGGTGAGGGTCGGGCGGCAACTCGATCCAGGCCGCGTGCAGTCGGGCCAGTTCCTGGGGCCCTGCCTTTAGCCAGTCGACCACGTCGGGGCCGTCCAGCAGCGCATAGCCCTCGCGCGCCAGCGTGTCACCGAGCTGGCTGAAGTCGACGAAGGGCGGTTTGAAGGCGTTCGGCATGCGGCTCAGCATAGTGCAATCCGAGTCGACGCGGTGGTGCGGTCTGCAACCGAACCGCCGGCCCTCGCTTGGCATCGTCTCGGACAGGCTCATCGGACCACGGAAATCATCGCCAGGTCCGGCAGTCGAACACGGCAGCGTTTATCATGACGGGATGGAACCCTCGTCGCTGCCGGTTGCCGGATGCAGTGTCTCGACCTTCAACTGAAATGCAATAGCCATGAATAGCCAATATCGCAAAAGCCTGCCTGGTTCGGAACTGGACTACTTTGATGCCCGTGCTGCCGTCGAAGACATCAGCCCGGGCGCCTGGGGCAAGCTGCCCTACGTCTCAAGGGTGCTGGCCGAAAACCTGGTTCGGCGCTGCGATCCGACCCGCCTGACCGCCAGCCTGACCCAGATCATCGAACGCAAGCGCGATCTCGACTTCCCCTGGTTTCCGGCACGCGTGGTTTGCCACGACATTCTCGGCCAGACCGCGCTGGTCGATCTGGCGGGCCTGCGCGATGCCATTGCCGACCAGGGGGGCGATCCGGCCAAGGTCAACCCGGTGGTGCCGGTACAGCTGATTGTTGACCACTCCCTTGCCGTGGAGCATGCCGGCTTCGAGAAAGACGCTTTCGAGAAGAACCGAGAGATCGAGGAGCGACGCAACGTCGACCGCTTCGATTTCATCAACTGGACCAAAGAGGCATTCGACAATGTTGACGTGATCCCGCCCGGCAACGGCATCATGCACCAGATCAATCTCGAGCGCATGT
>RECK01000037.1 GCA_007694055.1 Wenzhouxiangella sp. | reverse complement strand
GCCTCCTCCAACCTTCCAATCTCTTTTTCATCAGCTGGCAGCAAGAAAAACGTTCGAGCAGCCCCGGAAAGCCAAAACGCCCTTCAAATCAAAGCACAAAGCCTTGTGCAGCTGCCGCCACTTTTCTGCACAAAGAAAGCCCATGCCCGGCGCTGCGTACTCAGTGCTTTTCGGGCAATCAGGGTTTGCAGGGTTCGGATATAACCCAAAAAAAGCCGGGCATCTTTCGACACCCGGCTTTCCGGCTTGGGGCGCATTGACGCCAGTGGCGTCAATGCATGGCGCTGTGGGCTTAGCGCTCGTCGTGCAGCATGGCGGTCAGGCGCTGCTGCAATTCCGGGTCATTCTGAATTGCCATGGCAATTTCGTTGAATGACTGCACGTCCAGTCCAGCTTCTTCGACCGCTTCGGTCATCTCTTCGTTGGCCTGAACCTGCAATTCGTGAGCCCGTTCGGCATCGTCGACTTCCTGCAGGCGTGCCGAGAAATCCTGCTGGATCTCGGAAATCTGAACCTGCGCTTGTGCGAATTGCTGCAGCTGCTGGTCATTGACCTCGGTTTGAGGCTGCTGCTGCTCCATCTGGTAATCCTGGGCAGCCATCGGGCCAGCAAGCATCAGCGCGGCGCCAAAAGTGACGAGCATGATCAAGTTGCGAATTTTCATTGAGCACTCCTAATGTGGTTTGAATGTGTGCGCCTTCCATAATGCAATTATCGCGCCAACTTAGTTCGCTTCTAAAAATCAATGGCTTAGCTTTCTGTTTGTTCACGGCTTGCCATTTCAGTGTGTCATAATGGCGCATGTATCCTTTTTGTGAGCCATCATGAACAGTCTCCGGGTCCAGCTGATCGCACAGATATTCATGCCCCTGGCCATTCTCGCCACCCTTGTACTCTGGCTGACTTTTCAGACCGCCGAGGGATTGCTGGAACATCGTCTGGAAAAAGAGATCGAGCTGGTGGCGCGGGCCTTGCGCGAGCCCGTGCAGCAGGCCCTGAGGGACGGTGATCGCGGGCGCATCGAACAGGCCCTTGCCTCAGTGTTCGACATCGACCGGATTTATGGCGCTACTGTCTTCGATGCCGAGGGTCGACGCCTGACCGTGGCCGGCGAGATTCGACCAGGCTGGCAAGAGCAGGCCGAGGCGGTGGAGGTTGCCGCGTTGGGTCAAGAGCTGGGTCGTTACGCCGAGTTGGGCGGAGAGCCGGTCTATTCCTATTTCGTTCCGCTGACCTCTACCGCGGGTCAGATCGCCGGTTTGCTCCAGGTCGTGCGCCAGGAAAGCGAGATTGCCCAGCGTTTGGGTGTGGTCCGCCAGCGCGGCTGGTGGCTGTGGGGCGGCGTTTTGATCCTGATGTTCACCATTCTTTTGCTCGGCCATCGCCTGGCTATCGTGCGACCAGTCGAGCGCTTGCTGGTCAGTATGGGCAAGGTCGAAGGTGGTGAGCGAGGCCATCGGGCCGAGGTCGAGGGCCCGCGCGAGCTGGCCGCCCTGAGTCGTGGACTCAATAACATGCTGGATGCGATCGAAAGCATGCAGCTGGAGCTTGACCGGCAGCGGCGCGAGCGCCTGCTGATGTCGGAAAGGATGCGTCAGCAGGAAAGCCTTGCCGCGCTCGGTCGTTTCTCTTCCGGGGTTGCCCATGAACTGGGCGCGCCGCTGAGCGTGATCGACGGTGACGCCAGGCGCTTGCTCCAGCATGACCAGCTTGATGAAGATGGACAACGGCGGCTGCAGCGTATGCGGCTGCAGGTCGATCGCACCCGGCAGTTGATACGCCAGTTGATGGAGTTCGTGCGCAGTGACCAGCGCGAAAAGCAGCTGGTGCCTTTACATCGTCTGCTGCGGCGCGTGCTGGGCAATACTTCACCCCAGGCCGAAGCGCGCGATATCGAGTGCCGGATTCAGGATGTGGACGAGGCGCTGGCCATTACCGGGTTTGAAATCCGGCTCGAGCATGCCCTGATCAACCTGGTTCGAAACGGGATCCAGGCCGCTCGCTCCAGGGTCCGGGTCGAGGTTGTGGCCACGGACAAGACCGTGCAGTTGATCATAGAGGACGACGGTCCCGGGGTGCCAGAGGCCATGCGCGAGCGAATTTTCGAACCCTTCCAGAGCTCCCGGGAGGACGGCCAGGGAACAGGGCTGGGACTGGCCATTGTCCGCACCGTGGTCGATGAGCACGATGCTGAAATCGAGGTCGGGCAGAGCAAGAGCCTGGGTGGTGGTCGATTCGCGCTGACGTTCGGGAGGGCCTGATGCCTGAGCGTCATCGGATCATGGTCGTCGAAGATGATCAAAGTCTTGCCGAACTGCTGGTCGAGGAGTTGCAGTCTGAAGGCCACCTGGCCGAAGCTCAACCCAGCGCCGAACAGGCCCTTGCGGCAATGGATAGTTTCGAGCCGGACGTTCTGGTCAGTGATTTGCAGTTGCCGGGAATGGATGGCCTGGCCCTGCTGGAAAAGGTGAGGGCCCGGCATGCGCCGCCGGCGGTACTCATGATCAGTGCTTTCGGAACGGTCGATCGCGCGGTGGCCGCGCTCAAGGCCGGAGCGGACAACTTTCTGACCAAGCCGCTGGACATGGATCACTTTACGCTCAGCGTCGAGCGCCTGTTGGCCAACCGGCGCCTGCAACACCAGGTCAGTCGCTTTCGATCGACCCTGGGTGGTGAGCCGTTTCACGGCATGGAAGGCAGTTCGCGCGCCATGCGGGTGTTGTTTGACCGCATCCGGCAAATTGCCCGGGCCGACGGACCGGTGCTGGTGACCGGTGAGTCGGGTACTGGCAAGGACCTGGTGGCCCGCGCGATTCACTCAGAAAGCGACCGTGCCCAGCGCCCGTTCCTTGCCGTCAACTGCGCCGGCGTGCCCGCCGACCTGCTTGAAAGCGAGTTCTTTGGCCATGCTGCGGGTGCCTTCTCCGGCGCGGAAAAAGCGCGGCCGGGTCTGTTTCGCGAGGCCGATGGAGGCACCTTGTTCCTGGACGAGATCGGTGAGATGCCGGTCGCCTTGCAGGCGAAATTGCTGCGCGCGCTTCAGGATGGCCAGATCCGGCCGGTAGGTGCCGACCGCGAACACTCTGTGGATGTTCGCCTGGTCGCTGCAACCAATGTCGACCTGGCCGAGAAAGTGCGTGATGGGGCCTTTCGGGAGGACCTTTACTATCGTCTTGAAGCTTTCCAGCTTGAGGTGCCACCGCTGCGCGAACGCGGCGAGGATCTCGATCTGCTGGCGATGAGTTTCCTGAATCGCTTCGCTGCGGCCCGCTCGCGGCCAGCCCGAAGCCTCTCGGCCAAGGCACAGGCCGTCATGCACGCCTACACCTGGCCTGGCAATGTCCGTGAGCTCAGGAACGCGATGGAGCGAGCCGTCACTTTTTGCGAGAGCGAGGCGGTCGAGCCCGCGCATCTGCCCGAACGCATCGGCAAGCTTCGTCGAACCGATGAAGGCGTGAGCATCGCTGCCGCATCGGAAGGCATCCCGGCGGAGTTGCTTGAGGGCGATCTGCTGCCCAGTCTCGACGAGCTGCGCCAGCGCTACCTGCGCTACGTGCTCGAACGCGTGGATGGCAACAAGCGTCGGGCCGCTGCCTTGCTAGGGGTTGGCCGGCGTACGCTTTACCGCTGGCTGGAGGAGGTTGAGCGCGCGGATTGAGCGCGCTGGAGTGGAGCCAGGGTCAACTCCCTGGCCTGGGCCTTGAGGCCGACATCTTCGCGCAGGATGCGGTGATCGGCAGGGCCGATTTCCTCGTAGCGGCCGCTGCGAACGCGGGCCGGCAGAAAGACCGGACCGAAGCGCACACGCTTCAGGCGTGCGACCTGGGCACCAACCGCTTCCCAGAGGCGTCGAACCTCGCGATTGCG
>RECK01000239.1 GCA_007694055.1 Wenzhouxiangella sp. | reverse complement strand
CAGCGGGCCGCCAGTGTAGATCTGCCCAAGGTTGGTCAGGAACACATCAGCCTCGATTTCTCCCCCGCCCGCTTCGACCTCAAGGAACACCGGCACTTCGATCAGCGGGTTCACCGGATCGTTACTGAACACGCAGAAAACCGCTTCGTAGCTATCCTCTGTCAGACCGGTTGCATCGAAGCTGACAATCAAGTCATCGGACTGCCCCGGCGGCGTGGTGCCGGAATCGGGCAGCACGCTTAACCAGGGAATATCTTGCGGGCTAGAGCAGCCAGTTGGTTCCGGCTGCACCACGGTCACTGTATCGATCCCGATGTAGTTGCTGTTGGCTCCATCCGGACCGGCATTGGTTACGAAATAGCGGAACGCGAAGCGCCCGGTAGTCACACCCGGCGGCAAGTCACTCAGGGTCACGACGTACTCGGTCCAGCTGTCCGGGTAACCGCCGACTGCAAGCCCGGGGTTGACTTCGACCAACACGGTGCTGAAGTCGCCAACCGAAGTAGCCGTCGTGCCCACGTTGGTACTACTGCCGGCGGTGCTCAGCCTGAGCTGCAAGCGATCCGGCCATGCACTGCCCTCGATTGTCCGAGTGAAGAAGCTCAGCTCGGTGCCCTCCTGCAGTGCGATTTCCGGACTGATCAGCCAGTTGCTGATGGTGCCGGTGCCCCCGGTAGTGTTTGCGAAGTTCGCGCCGATGTAGCTGTTGTTGCTGCCCTGATGAGCATCGAAGACTTCGGTATTGCCCTGGAACCAGCCGGTACCCCCCAGAGGGCTACTGTTGTTGATCAGGGCCCAGCCGGAATCCGGAAGTGTTCCGATGGCTTCGAAGCCCTCGACCCAGTCACTGAAAAGTGCTGGGCTCCAGCTGGCTGGCGCGACATGGCTGGTCGCCCTGGTAGCAGTTGGTGTCATTGACTGCCCGCGTGCGACACCAAGCGGCGCGACAAACGGCGTTGGCGGGCTATCGACTGATGCCGGGTAGGCCTGATCAATACTCCAGACCAGCGGCGCCGTTCCAGCTGCGTTCGAAATCGTCACCAGTTGGTCTTCGGACCCGTCGATCGGAAGCTCCGACGACAGGCTGGTCGGATTGACTTCTATGGCTGGGGCATCACTGCTGGCTACCTCGACGCAGAGGTTCAGGCCCCAGCCCTGCAGGGTGCCGCTGTCCCCGCGCTCGTGATCCGTGATACGAAGCTGCCAGACCCCAGCGGCCTCATCACCCTGAAAGGCTGCCAGCGGATTGCTCGGTCTGTAGCTGCCCTGATCAGTGGGCGGGCATGGCCATCCACCCGCACTACCGGCGGCATCATCACTCAGGCTCAGCCAAAAGTTATCGGTATTGCCGCAGGATCGATCCATAACGCGCACGCTGGTTCCGCCAGGGCTGACAAGATCGAAACTGAGATCGCTCATCCAGGTATGGGTGCCACGAAGATCGATCACTTCAAGCTTGTCCAATTCGCCGACAACACCGCTGGTGAGATTGAATACCGTAGTTCTGGGTCCTTGCGAGGGATGCGCGTCCTGGATTGCGCCAGTGGAACCGTTGGTCAGCAGCTCACATTGCTGGGCAATGGTAGTGAAACTGCGAGTCGCCGACGAAGCACCATTGCCACAGAAGTTACTGGCCGTGACTTTCCAGTAGTAGGTCGTAACTGGGGCAAGACTATTCGGCAACTCATGGCTTGTGGCTGTCGTCGTTACGGAGTAAACCAGGCTGGCAAAGCCCGGATCGGTCGAAATTTCCAAGAGGTACTCACTAGTATCAGCACTGGCGGTCCAGGACAGTGTCGGTCGCAGGGGTTGGCCAAGCGCACCGTTCGACGGCATGCTGAGGACTGGCGCGGCTGGCTCGCTGGCCGAGACCATCAGCGTGATGGGCCCACTGGTCGTGTTGGCCGGGTCACCGACCTCAGTAGCGCTGACCTCCATCAGATAGGTTCCGCTGGCAACGCTTGCCAGGCCGGAAACAGTCAACTCGCTGAAAGTGTCGGGGAAGCTCACCGGATTGGGCGAAAAGCTCCCGGCGGTACCGCCCGGCAAGCCGGAAAGGCTCAAGGCCGTACTCGCCTGAAACTGCTCGCTCAAGGTAATACCGAAGCTGGTCGAACCATCACTGCCGCAGACGCTGGCCACGGGTGGATCAATGGAGATACCGGATACACCCAGGGGGCCGGAGGCGACCAACGCAAAATCCTGTCCGCTCAATCCTGAGGGGTTCTGAGCCGTATTGACTGAGGTTACCTCGATCTGCCATTCACCTGGCAGAGGAGATTGAATAAACACGTTTTCGACGTTATTGATGCCGTCACGACCGGGCGGGTTGGCCACAGACCATGCCCCGCTGAACTGGTTTCCGCGAAAGATGGTTCCATCGGGCGAAGTCACCCTCAAGTCCAGATCGTTGACGTGGCAGGGGTTGCAGCCACCCGCCCCGGGCGGGTCAGTCCAGACCAGCGATACCCGGAAAGGCTCGCTGTCGGGGATGACGGTAATACTGGTCGTCCAGGTCTGACCGGTGGTCAGGTGATCGACCTCATCCTGGTCGAAAAAGACGATGCCATTTTCAACGGGCCCTTCAATCGACTTGCGAAGGTTGACTCGGCCCCATCCCTGGTCCATCGATGGATAACCAAAGCCCAGATCGGTCGCGGTGTTGATCAGGGCAGCCTTGACCAGGGCTGGGCTGGGCAGATAACCGTGCCGGTCCTGGTGAGCTTCCATGAAGACGGCAGCAGCGCCGGCAACCATCGGGCTGGCCATGGAGGTGCCCGGCATCAACTGAAGATCGCTGCCAGTCCAGCTTTGGTCCCAAGGGTTGCCATTCTGACGGCTTCCCGTCGCAAGCACATCGGCACCCGGTGCGACCAGGTCAGGCTTGATCCGCTGCTGGGCCGGGCCGCGACCGGAAAAACAGGCCATGGAGTTGAGCGAAGGTCCAGCGCAGTTGGACGGCACGTAAGACCCGCAACGATCGTTCTGGGTCGCGCCCACCGTAATTGCATTCTTGGCGTTGCCCGGCGTTCCGATACGGTTGCTGGATGGCCCGTCATTGCCAGCAGCAAAGACGATCGTCATCTGCTCATCCACCGACGAGGAAGGATCAGCATTGCGCACGCGGGCATCGATAACCGCCGTATTGGTCAGATAGCTATAGGTGTTGCCGTAGCCCCAGGAGTTATTGGTCAGTAAAGCGCCCTGTTGAGCGTGCCACTGCATCATCTGGGTCTCGGTGCCGCTGCCACCGTCAAAAATGTTGTCATGGGTGATCAGCGCGCCCCATGCAATGCCTCGGGGCGTGGCCAGGGGCGTCGACAGGTCACCACAGCTGGCGGTATTGGTTGGCGAGCTGATGGCACCTCGGCCAGCCATGGTGCCGGTCACATGCGTGCCATGGGAATTGCTTCCGGCCGACATCACGCCCTTGGTTGCCACCACGCTGCCGGCAGGAAAATCCGGGTGCGTGAGATCAATGCCGGAGTCGTTGACCCCCGCAATGATGCCGGCCCCGGTGTAGCCCAGGCTGGGTTCGTTCCAGACCGGCTCGGCGTTGAGAATGAAGTCCTTTGCAGCGAGGTTGACGAAAGGCACCCGCGGATACACGGCGTGAACAAAGGCAATGTCCGGGTTTTCCAGCAACAGTTGCAGAGCGTCCTCGGCATCCGCAGCAAGCTGGACCGCGAGCTCACCGCGGGCCAGGCCGCCACTGACAAACTCCGGCCCCGGCGCAGCGCGAAGCATCAGGCTCTGTTCGAACCGGTCCGGATTGACGTTGTTGTGCGGCTCGATCATGAACACCGGCCGACCTTCATGAGTTCGGATTCCCATCTCATCCAGCGCGCGCTCCCCCCTAAGCAGTCGGTAAATCTCGGGCTCGACCCGGCTCTGTTCAGGCAAGGGCAGGGCAGCGGTAATGACAGGGAAACCGCGCGATGTTCTCAATTTTGCCGAAATGGCCACAATCTGATCAGAGTGGCCATGCACCAGCAATCCGTATGGATTGACATGGTCGACAAGGGTCAGGCCATGAGCGCGAAGATCCTGGCGCCACTGCCAGTCCAGCGGCCCGGCCAGCGCAAGCAAATAGTAGCCTTCCAGCTGGCGTTCAAGCCTGGTCGGGTCTTTACCCTCGATCGAGCCCTGCCAGGTTCGATAACTGAGCTGACCGGTGTCTTCAAGTTCGCTGGCAATGGCGCGAAGCCGCGATGGCATGTCGCCCGGTGGCACTGCGACCAGCACGCTATCCGGGTAGTCATGGATCAGGCGAGCCGAATCAGGAAGCGCCGCGACTTGTCCCCTTGGCACCATGAAGTAATCGGACCCGGGATCCAGATTTCTGCTTTCAATGCCAGCCGGCCAGGATTGCGCTGCCGTCGGTTCGGGAATGGCCAGGACGGCCGTAGACAAGACCGCGAGGGCAACTCCAAGAATTGCCAGCGGACGAACGCGAAAGAAACTGAGCATCCCATTCAGGGACGTGGAAGACAGAGATTTCATCGAGGACAGGTACCTTTTTCAAAGCGAACTCCAGAGACAAGGCACCGCCAATCGCATCGTCTCGAACCAGCCCCCTCAGAGCCCTAGGCTGGAATATATCTCGCTGGGGCGCACAGTCACAAATCAGGATCGGGGAAGGCCTGCCATTCTGTGATGGGTGTCACGCAAAAAATCAGAATGCACTAATTTGCGAGCCGAAACTCCGAGGCGTGGGTCAGCGGACGCTTCCTCGGAATCCGGCACGTTCAGGCCGGATTGGCAGCCGCCTCACTTTCGATACTGGTTTCGTTGCCGGTCTCTGTGCCGCGGTCTTTGGCCAGGTACAGGTACATGGCCGGGACCACGAACAGGGTGAAGGCGGTGCCGATGGTCATGCCGCTGGCAATGACCAGGCCGATGGAAAAGCGCGCGCCGGCGCCGGGGCCGCTGGCGACCAGTAACGGAATCATGGCCAGCACGGTGGCGGCCGTGGTCATCAGGATGGGGCGCAGGCGGATGGCCGTGGCCTCCTCGATGGCTTGGCGCTTTGAACGACCTTCGGCCTGCAGCTGATTGGCAAATTCCACGATCAGGATGCCGTGCTTGGCGATCAGGCCGATCAGGGTCAGCAGTCCGACCTGGGAATAGATGTTGAGTGTGGTGATTCCCAGCGAGATGAAGATCAGCGCGCCACAGATGCTCATCGGGACGGTGACCAGCATGATGATGGCCGTGCGGAAGGACTCGAACTGGGCGGCCAGGACCAGGAAGATCACGACCAGGGCGAAGAAGAAGGTGACGATCAGCTGCTGGCCCTCGGCACGGAACTGCCGGCTTTGCCCGGCATAGTCGGTGCTGTAGGTGGTTGGCAGGATATCTGCGGCCGCTTCTTCGAGGATTTCTAGTGCGTCGCCCAGGGTGACTCCGGGCCGCGGCACACCGGAAATGGTGACCGCGTTGAGTTGCTGAAAGCGCCTGAGCTGCTGCGGCTGGACCGAAGGTTCGAGATCGATCAGGCCAGCCATCTGGATCAGTTCACCGTCGCGATTGCGGGTGTGGAAATCCCCGACCTGTTCCGGGTTCAGGCGGTCCGAGCGACGAACCTGGGGGATGACCCGGTAGGAACGATTGTCCATGGCAAAGCGCCCGACGAAGCCGCCGGCCATCAGGGTACTCAGATCGGCCGAGATCTGCTGCATGTCCACGCCCATCAGGGCCGCCAGTTCACGGTCGATGCGGATGTCGCTTTGCGGTTTGTCGATGTTCAGGTCGGAGTTGACGAAGATGAACCGACCGGAGGCCATGGCCCGCTCCATCAGCTGATCGGCGAAGTTCTCCAGGTTTTCGAACGGCTCGGTGGAACCAATCACGAACTGGACCGGCGGCCCGCCGCCGCCGGGGCTGGGCAGGTCGGGTGGTACGACGGCAAACGAACGCAGGCCTGGAATGCTGTCGATGAAGGGCTGAATGGTTTCCTCGAGAAAGCGCTGTGTGCCAACATCGCGTGCTTCCCAGGGCTTGAGGACCAGCCCGGCGATGGCCTGGTTGCTGGATCCGACCCCGCCGCCACCGAAGCCGTTGATGATGAAAACGCCCTCCAGCGCGTCTTCCTGCTCGCCGAGTTGATCCAGGCGCCGGGTATTGCGCGCCAGGTAATCCAGGGTGGCTTGCGGGTCGGCTTCCATGATGGCGAAAACAAAGCCCGAATCTTCCGGTGGCTCGAGTTCGGAGTTGCTGGTGATGAACAGGAAGTAACACGAGACCAGCACGATCAGGCCGAACAGGGCCAGTACATGGCGGTCGTTCAGCCATCCGTGCAGCAGGGCCTGGAAGCGTTCGCGCAGCGCGGCGAAGCGCTTGTCCAGCCAGGCGGCCAGTCGGGGGCGGGACTGGGTACGGCGCGAGCGCAGGATGCGCGAGCACAGCATGGGCGCCAGGGTCAGCGCGACCACGCCGGACAGGACCACCGTGGCCGCCAGGGTAAAGGCGAACTCGATGAACAGCGTTCCGGTCAGGCCGCCGACGAAACCAATCGGTGCAAACACCGCGATCAGGGTGGTGGACATGGCAACGATCGGCCAGGCCAGCTGGCGGGCCCCGATCACGGCCGCCTCGACCCGGGACTTGCCCTGTTCCATCTGGCGCTCGATGTTTTCCAGCATGATGATGGCGTCATCGACCACGATGCCGATGGCAAGCACCATGGCCAGCAGGGTCAGCAGGTTGATGGAAAAGCCCATCAGCAGCATCAAAAAGAAGGTGCCGACCAGCGACAGCGGCACCGACAGCGCCGGGATGATGGCGCTGCGGGCCGAGCCCAGAAAGGCATAGATGACCAACACGACGATGACCAGGGCGAGGAAGATCGTGAACACGACCTCGCTGATGGCACTTTCGATGTACTCGGTGGAATCGTAGGAAATGGTTGCCTGCAGTCCCTCGGGCAGGCGCGGGATGATTTGTGCATCCCAGACCTGGCGTACTTCGGCGATCACGTCCAGGGCGTTGGCATCGGGCGAGATCTCCACCCCGATAAAGACCGCGTCCAGGCCGTTGTAGGACACTGAGGCGTCGAAACTTTCCGGGCCCAGCTCGACCTCGGCGATGTCTTCCAGGCGCACCAGGGCGCCGTTTTCCGAGCGCACCACCATGCGCCGGAAATCCTCGACCGAGCTCAAGTCGGTGTTGGCGGTCATGTCCACCGCGACCATCTGACCCTTGGTGCGACCAACCGCGGACAACACGTTGTTGGCGGTCAGGGCCTGGCGTACATCGGAACCGGTCACCCCCAGGGCGGCCATCCGCTCCGGGTCCAGCCAGATGCGCATGGCAAAGGTGCCGGCGCCGAGGATCTCGGCGCGCTGCACGCCGGGAATGGTGGCCAGCTGCGGCTCGACCTCGCGCACCAGGTAGTCGGTGATCTGGCTGTCATCAAGAATGTCGGAGAAGAACGACAGGTACATGGCCGCGACCTGTTCGCCCACCGACAGCTCGATGACCGGGTCTTCGGACCCGGCCGGTAGCTCGGAGCGCAGCTTGTTGACCTGGGCCGAGACCTCGGTCAGCACGTTGTTCGGGTCGGCATCCAGACGCAGGTAGGCCTGGATGATGGAAAAGCCGGCCACCGAGGTCGAGACCAGGTAGTCGATACCTTCGGCCTGGGCGACCTCGCGTTCCATCGGCGTGGTGATAAAGCCCTGGACCAGGTCGGCGTCGGCGCCAAAGTACTGGGTCGAGACGGTGATGACCGCGTTCTGGATCTCCGGAAACTGGCGCACGTTGAGATCGAACATCGCGCGCAGGCCGAGCAGGGCGATAAACAGGCTGACGACAATTGCCAGCACCGGCTTGTGGATGAAGATATCGGTAAAGCGCATGGTTAGGGGTCCGTGGCCTTAGCCGTTGTCCGGACGCGGGTCAACGTCCTCAGTGGGTTGGACAGCCTCGTCGTCGTCGATGCGCACGCGCGCCTTGTTTTGCAGTTTCAACAGACCGGAGCTGGCCACTCGTTCGCCCTCTTCAAGCCCGTCGGTGACCGCGACCAGGTCACCGCGCGTGGTACCGGTGCGGATAAAGCGCTGGACGACGATGGTGTCATCGCTGTCGTCATTACCATTGTTTTCGATGACAAACACCGACGCACCATAGGTGGCATGGCGAATCGCGGTCTGGGGAATCACGATCAGCGATTCCGGCGGGCCGAGGTCCAGCTCGACCCGGGCGAACATGCCCGGACGCAGCACCTCGTCGGAGTTGTCCAGGGTGGCCTGCACGGGCAATGTGCGGGTCGATCGATCCAGGCGCGGCTCGACGGCGGTGACCA
Organism: Wenzhouxiangella sp.; assembly: GCA_007694055.1. GTDB lineage: Bacteria > Pseudomonadota > Gammaproteobacteria > Xanthomonadales > Wenzhouxiangellaceae > Wenzhouxiangella. The sequence goes on along the minus strand of RECK01000239.1, from coordinate 9,540 downwards.
GGCCGGTAAAGGTTCGGTCGGGGAAGGCATCCACGCTGATCCGGACCTCGGCATCGTCTGCCAGTAGCGGCAGCTTGCGCTGGGGCAGATTGAAGTCGACGAAAATCGGGTCCAGGGACTGCAGGCTGACGATGGGCTCGCCGGCCCCGATGAACTGGCCCGGGTTGACCCGCCGGATCCCGGCGCGACCGGCAAATGGCGCCACCAGGGTCTTCTGGTCGATCAGGGCCTGGCGGGTGGCAACGGCTGCCCGGGCCTGCTCGGCCTCGCTTTCGGCGCGGTCCAGCTCGGCGCGGGAGATCGAGCGTTGCTCGATCAGCCGCTGCAAGCGCGCTTCTTCCTGTTCGGCCAGCCGCAGCGCTGACTGCAGCTGGGCCAGCTCGGCCCGATCCACCCGTGTGTCCAGTTCGACCAGGCGCTGGCCGGCCTCGACCTGCTGGCCATTGTCGAAATGGATGGCCTGGACAATGCCGCCCATTTCCAGGGTCAGCTCGGCGCCGTTGACCGGGGCCAGGCTGCCGACCGCTTCGAAGCGCGGTGTCCATGTCTGTGTACGGGCGGTGGTGGCCGTGATCGTGACCACGTCCGGTTCCATGTTGTCGAACACATCGGCAATGACCTGGTTGATAAAGGCCTTGAAGCCGAAGATGCCGCCAAACAACACGGTGGCCAGCACCAGCATGATGATCAGGCGTTTGTTCATGGATTTATCCTGTTCCCGGCCGGGCCGGCTTTCGACTGGTCAGTGGCCAGTACGTCCTGCTCGATGCGCTGGACCAGGGCGGCCAGGGCCGTTTCGTCGACAGGGTCCATCAGGGGCTTCCAGCCCAGGCCGTTGAGCAGGAACTGGGCATGCCGGTACAGCTGCAGGCCGGGTTCCCGGATGCCGAGGCCGTCAAGCAGGCCGTGGGTCTGCATCATGGACTGGATCCCCGCACTCAAGCCCCAGGGTCCGAGCATCAGAGCACCGGCGTCCAGTCCCCGGTCGGGCAGGTCGCCGGCCTCGATGGCGTCCTGGACTATGGCGCGTACCGCCCTGGCGGGCGGCTGAAGTGCCGACTGCATGGCTTGCCGTCGTTCCTCGCTGGCGCCCTCCCAGATCACTTCGGTAAAGGCGTACTGAAGCAGGCGCGAAAACCCGGGGTGGCGTTGTGCGTAGTTATAGTCGGCCACGGTCAGGGCAAACATCCGTTCGCGCGTGCCGGCTTTCCATGCCGCGGCCTGGCAGAAGTAATCGGCATGTTCTTCCAGGCGCCGGGTGGCCAGGGCGACCAGCAGATCTTCCTTGGCGCTGAAATGCTGGTAGAGCGTGCCGGTGGCGTAATCGCAGGCTCGGGCCAGGCGTGCCATTTGCAGCGCCAGAATGCCTTCTTGCCGGATCAGTTTGCGCGCGGCATCAAGAAACAGGCGCTCCCTGGCCTCAAACTCGCGCTGGCGACGCTCTTTTGTGCCCATTCTGTCGTGTCCGCGTTCAGAAAATGAACTTTATTCAAACATAAATCCGTATTCAAAGAGTGAATAGTGAATGAAGTTTGTGCAGATACCCCGAGTTTGTCCAAAGTGTTATAAAGTAACCGTATTCAAACTTTCCGCTCGCCACCATGAATGCACTGCCCGTTACCGTTCTGTCCGGATTTCTCGGCGCCGGCAAGACCACCTTGCTGAATCGCGTGCTCAACAACACCGAGGGTCGCCGCGTGGCGGTCATCGTCAATGACATGTCCGAGGTCAACATTGACGCCGACCTGATCCGGGCCGGACAGGCCAGCCTGCAGCGCACCGACGAACAGCTGGTCGAGATGACCAACGGCTGTATCTGCTGCACCCTGCGCGACGACTTGCTCAAGGAGGTGCGCCGCCTGGCCGAGTCGGGCCGGTTCGACTACTTGCTGATCGAGTCCACCGGCATCTCCGAACCGTTGCCGGTTGCCGCCACCTTCGAGTTCCGCGACGAGGAGGACCAGTCGCTGGGCGATGTGGCCCGTCTTGACACCATGGTGACCGTGGTTGATGCCGCAACCTTGCTCAAGGACTATTCCAGCGAGGACTTCCTTGGCGACCGCGGCGAGTCGCTGGGCGAGGACGATCAGCGCACGATCGTTGATCTGCTGGTTGACCAGATCGAGTTCGCCGACACCATCATCATCAACAAGATCGACCAGGTCGACGCCGAAACGCTGGCGCTGGTGCGCCAGGTGGTCCACGCACTCAACCCGGCTGCCCACGTTGTCGAGACCCGCTTTGGCGAGGTTGCGCTGAATGAGGTCCTGGACACGGGACGTTTCGATTTCCAGCGCGCTCACACCCATCCGCTGTGGTACCGGGAGCTGTACAACTTTCGCGACCACGTGCCCGAAACCGAGGAATATGGCATCCGCCACTTCACCTGGCGCGATCCGCGTCCCCTGCACCCGGATCGCTTCATGGCCTTTCTCAACAGCGAGTGGTCCGGCGTGCTGCGGGCCAAGGGTCATTTCTGGCTGGCCACGCGCCCGGAATGGGTGGGCGAGCTCAGCCAGGCCGGTCCGCTGGTGCGGCACCAGGCCATGGGCCTGTGGTGGGCAGCCATTGCCCGCTCGCAGTGGCCGGATGACCCGCACTGGCGCGATCTGATCGAATCGCGCTGGCATTCCGAGTTCGGCGACCGCCGCCAGGAGCTGGTCTTCATCGGCATTGACTTCGATGAGCAGGCGATTCGCCGCCGGCTGGAAAGCTGCCTGATCGACACCGACCGGATGAACCCGCAGGCCTGGCAAGGCCTCAATGACCCCTTCCCAGCCTGGGAGATGGAGCACCATGACTGACCACGACGACCCGATTCCGCGTAACTTCGAGGCCTGGCGCCACTGCATCGAACACTGGTGCGGCATTCCGCTGACCCGCGAATTCGCCGAGCAGCGCATCAAGGCGCTGGAAGACCCCGCCGACGAGCACACCCGCCGCTACATCGACTGCTACGGCGAGGACTACCATCGCCAGGTGCTGGCCTGGTTTCGCCAGTTTCTCGATACCGCGCCTGCCTGAGTGCTGCTTTGGCAGGCTGCTGTCATTCAACGACAGTCTTGATCCGCTACCATCAGAAGCATTGGCCGAGTGGCTTGGGCTCGGCTGTCACTGTGTAATCGGGATGGATCATGAAAGCAGACGAGTACCTGGAAAACCATACCTTCGACGAGCTCAAGATCGGTCAGCAGGCGGGCCTGTCGCGCACGCTGTCGAAGGAAGATATCGATCTGTTCGCGGTGATGTCGGGTGATGTCAACCCCGCGCATCTCGACGAGGTCTACGCCAACAACACCATCTTCCAGGGCATCATCGGCCACGGCATGTGGCCGGGGGCCCTGATCTCGACCGTGCTGGGCACGGTGCTGCCGGGGCCGGGGACGATTTATCTCAGCCAGGAGCTGCGCTTCAGCAGGCCGGTGCGTATTGGCGACACCGTACATGTCAGCGTTACCGTGCGCGAAAAGCGCAGCGACAAGCCCATGGTCACCATGGACTGCGAATGCCGCAACGACCTGGGCGAGCTGCTGGTCAGCGGCAAGGCGGTGGTGCTGGCACCCACGGAAAAGGTACGCAAGAAGCGCGCCGAGCTGCCGGAGGTACATTTCCGCTACCACGACCGCTACCGCGATCTGATCGATTCCTGTGCCAAACTCGACCCGCTGACCACCGCGATCGTGCATCCGGTCAAGGCGCACGGCATCAAGGCCATCGCCCAGGCCATGGAGGAAAACCTGCTGGCCCCGGTGCTGGTCGGCCCCAGGGACCGCATTCTGGCCGCGGCCGAGGAGGCCGAGGTTGATATCTCGGACTGCGAAATCGTGGACGTCGAGCATTCCCATGCCGCGGCCCAGGAAGCGGTGCGACTGGCCGCGTCCGGCCGGGTGCAGGCCTTGATGAAGGGTGCGCTGCACACCGATGAACTGCTCTCGGCGCTGGTCTCTTCATCTGGCGGATTGCGCACCGAACGCCGCATCAGCCACGCCTACGTGATGGACGTGCCGAACTACCACAAGCCGCTGATCATTACCGATGCAGCCATCAATATCGCGCCCAGCCTGGACATCAAGGCTGACATCTGCCGCAATGCCATCGCCCTGTGGCGGATCATGGCTGGCAACGAGGACTCAAGCCCCAAGGTTGCCGTGCTCTCGGCGGTCGAGACCGTCAACGCCCGCATGCAGTCGACCCTGGATGCCAGCGCGCTATGCAAAATGGCTGACCGTGGCCAGATCGAAAACGCATTGATTGACGGTCCGCTGGGTCTGGACGCGGCCATCAGCCGCCAGTCGGCCGAGAACAAGGGCATCAAATCCGAAGTGGCCGGCGATGCCGATATCCTCATTGCTCCCGATATCGAGGCCGGCAACATGATCGCCAAGCAGCTCACCTTCCTCGGCAACAGCGATGCAGCCGGGCTGGTGCTGGGCGCGCGCGTGCCGGTGATTCTGACCAGCCGCTCGGACAACCTCCGAACCCGGCTGATGTCCGTGGCCCTGGCCGTCCACATGGCCGAGGCGCGCAAGTCTGGAAACCTGCCATGACCCGGGCCCTGCTGGTGCTGAACGTGGGCTCTTCCAGCGTCAAGTTTCGCGTCTTCGGCGCCAGCGCCGCTTTGCCGCTGCTGGCCGACGGGCGGGTGACCGGGATTGGCTCCGCGCCCGAGTTCGCCCTTCACGGTGAGACCAGCCAGTCGCTGGAGCCCGAAACGAGCCAGGCCGAGGCCATTGAACGGGTGCTGGACTACGTGACCTCGGATCGACACGAGTGGCAGCTGGCGGCCGCCGGGCATCGGATCGTGCACGGCGGGGAGGAGTTTCAGCATCCGGTCGTGCTCGATGAGGATGTTCTGAGTCGCCTCGATCGGTTCACGCCGCTGGCGCCCCTGCACCAGCGCCACAACCTGGCGGCCGTGCGTGCGGTTGCAAAGCTTTATCCGGATCTGCCCCAGATCGGCTGCTTCGACACCGCGTTCCACGGCAACCACGACCTGGTTACCCGCAGCTACGCCTTGCCGGAAAGCTTGCGCAGGCAGGGCATCCGTCGCTACGGTTTCCATGGCCTGTCGTACGAGTGGGCAGCAGCGGTACTGGCCGATGATCCGGGCGGCGCGCCCGAGCGGGTCGTGGTCGCGCACCTGGGTAACGGCGCCAGCCTGTGCGCCATCAAAAACGGCACAAGCGTGGATACCACCATGGGCATGACCGCACTGGAAGGTCTGCCCATGGGTACGCGCTGCGGTGCCCTGGACCCCGGTGCCGTGCTGTACATGCTGCGCAGCTGCGACCTGACGCTGGCGCAGGTCGAGCGCATCCTCCACGATGAGTCGGGGCTCAAGGGCTTGTCCGGCGGCATTTCCGACATGGCCGAGCTGCTGCGGCAGACCAGTCCGGAGGCGCAGTTGGCGGTCAATTACTTCATATTGCGCGTGGCGCAGAAAATCGCCGAGATGACGGTTTCCCTTGGCGGCCTGGATCTGCTGGTGTTTACCGGCGGAATCGGCGAGAACGCCGAGAGCGTGCGCGCAAGCATCGTCAAGCGGCTGGCGTTCCTGCCTGAATTCGCGGTCCGCGTGATTGCCGCCGACGAAGAGCGCATGATCGCCCGCCATACCCTGGGCGCGCTGCCCGACCACTGAACCCAAGCGAGGATCTTTTGATGGAACTGCAAGGCAAGAAAGGGTTGGTCGTGGGTATCGCCAACGATCAGTCAATCGCCTGGGGCTGCGCCCGGGTTTTCCGCGAGCAAGGCGCTGAACTGGCCATTACTTACCAGAACGACAAGGCCGAGCCGCACGTGCGGCCCCTGGCCGAGCGGCTGCAGGCGCCTATCATCATGCCGCTGGACGTTCGCGACGAACAGCAACACGAGGCCCTGTTCAATGCGATTCAAGAGCGCTGGGGGCGCCTGGATTTCGTGGTTCATTCCATTGCCTTTGCGCCCAAGAACGATCTGCACGGACGAGTCACGGATTCCTCCCTGCAGGGCTTTCTGCTGGCCATGGATGTTTCCTGTCACTCTCTGATTCGCCTGGTGCGTTCCGCCGAACCGCTGATGAAAGACGGCGGTGCGGTGTTGGCGATGAGCTATTACGGCGCGCAGCGAGTCGTGACCAATTACAACATCATGGGTCCGGTCAAGGCCGCGCTGGAGGCCGTGGTGCGCTACCAGGCCGTGGAGCTGGGCGGTGCCGGCATCCGCGTCAACGCGCTCTCGCCCGGACCGGTGAAAACGCGCGCCGCGTCCGGCTTGAAGGACTTCGACGAGCTGATGCGAAAAGCGGCCGAAAAGGCCCCCTTGCACCAGTTGTTGACCGCCGAGCAGATCGGTGAAACGGCCGCCTTCCTGGTTTCCGATCGTGCCACCTCGCTGTCCGGCCAGGTCATCCACATCGATGGCGGCTACAACATCCTCGGCTGACATGAACACGGGCCACTCGGCTTCTCGCAGTCATCCCCTGGCGCTTGAAAGTCAGCGGCGCAGCCATGGCTCGATACCCTGTTTTCAGGTTTCTCGACGTCGCTTGTGTACCCGAATTTCAATTTCATTGAAATAAGAGGATTCCGATAACTCTTCGCACCGGCCCGGAGGCAATCTGTAGCGAGATTGGTACCCGGAGAAGTGTGATGAGAAATGAAATAGCAGCAGCTAGCCATGGCCTGCGCGCGCGGTGCCAGCCATGAACAGCCGGCTTTTCCTGACAGCTGCTTGCCTGGTTGTGATGCTTGCAGGATGCAGCGGGGCGCAGACGGATGCTGCGGGTGACCTGGTTGTCGCCGGCAGCCTGCATGTGGCTGGCACCAAGAACTTCCGTATCGATCACCCGCTGGATCCTCAGAATCGCATGTTGCTGCACTTTGCCAGCGAAGGCCCCGAGCCGTTCAATGTCTATGCCGGCCGGGTCCGTCTCGATGACAGCGGCTCGGCTGCGGTGGTTCTACCGGAGTGGTTCGAGTTGATCAATGCCGATTACCGTTACCAGTTGACCGCAGTTGGCAAGCCGGGACCCGGGCTGTATATCGCCTCCGAAATCGAGAACAATCAGTTTCAGATTGCCGGCGGTGCTCCCGGTGGCGAGGTGAGCTGGGAAGTCCGTGCCCGGCGTGATGACCTGACCATGCGTCGGCTCGATCCGCAAGTCGAGATGGACAAGCCGGCCCACCAGCGTGGCAGCTTTATCGATCCGGTGGCCTGGGCTAGTGATTGACGGGTCCCAGCCAGCGATCGGCCCAGTCAACCACGGCTCGGATCACATCGGTGTAGCCGGTGGGCAAATGGCCCCAGTCCAGCGCCAGCAAATGCTTTTCGTCCTCTGGCGTTGCGATCGATTCGAAAAACGGCCGCTGGGATTCCCGGTAAGGAAAATTGAAGTCTTCCTTGCCATTGACCATCAACAGCGGCAGGCGTATGCGCGTGACGTAGTCGATCTGTTGAACTTCGGGCGGAAGATGGCTGGTTGACACCATGCCGCCGGAGACCAGGATACCGGTCCGGAAGCGTTGCTCGATGGCCAGGGCAAAACTGCCCCGAACGGCGCCCAGGCTGAGGCCATGGTAAAGCAGCCGGTCGCTGTCGATATCGTCCCGGCTTTCAAGATAGTCAACGGTTCTGCGCACATCCTTGACTTGCTGTACCAGCAGGTTGCGAAAGCCAATCGGACCTGGCCGATGATCGGGGCGGCGATCGAAAGTACCCTGGTAGACCGGGTAAATCACCGCGCGTCCACTGCGCAGGAAAGGCTCGATCGACATCAGGCCGGCGTCATTGATATCACCCAGTAGCATGGCATCGCCGCCGGGGAAATGAACCACGGTCTGGTACGGCGGTGACACGTTGCGCGGCAGGAACAACTGGGCGCTTATCCGCTCCCGTCCATAAGGGGCATTGAAACTGACGTGCTCCCGAACCCACAATCGATGGCTGTCGTCGATGCGATCGATCCGTGCATCCAGTGGTATCGGGTCAAAGTCGAACAATCGGGCGTAAAGCGCGAATATCGCATCGTCCACCGGATCGCTCTGAACGCGTTCCGGAATCACCAGGTTGCGATGCAAGTCCGGGTCGATTTCGGCCAGCGGCAGGATGAGTCGAAAACCCTGGGACGGCGCGCGCTCGAGGGGATCGAATGCATTGATGTCGCTGAACTGATAGGCGCTGTCCTGCCAGCCTCCGCCAAGGCTCTGGCGCTGAGTGCCGGAGGGATTGGTGCACCACTCGCGGACATTGCCCGCCATGTCGTAGGTGCCCCACGGTCCGAGGCCGTCGAGGCTTGCCACCGGCACGGTGCCCCGGCTTTCAAAGTTGCTCCGCGCCAGAATGCCGGTAAAGTTGGCATGCTGGGGTGTTCCGAGGCCGGCAGCGCGGTACCAGTGAAATGCGCTGGGCAGCGATTTGCCCGCCCAGCGCGCGTAGGCGCGGGCCTCGAACCAGCTGATACCGGTCACCGGGTGGCCCGACTCGCCCGGCGGGTAGCTGCCCATGATCCATGTCGATGGGCCGGAACGCCCGGTGCTGTCGACCAGTGTTTCGACCAGGGCTTCCCAGCTGTCGAAGTCGCTGGCGTAGGGCAAGTCGTCCAGCCAGTACTCGGCGCGGCCATAGCCGCCACCCTCGACGAAAGCCAGGTAGTCCTGGTTGGAAACCTCGTGGCGATCGATCCAGAAGTCCTCGACCACCTCGGACCACATAAAGAATCGAACCGGGCCACCGCGAACGAAGACCATGCCGGGTGGCGTTTGCTCGGCCGGGTGAAGATGGATGATCTCGGGTGAGGGCAATACACTGGGCGCCAGCTCGACGGTTTCATGGCCATCGAGCTCCAGTCTGAACCGAAGCATGGTCAGGGGCAGGCGAACCTGCTCCAGTGGCGTGGTGCCCAGGGTGGTCCAGCCAGGGTCTTGCTCGTTGTAGCCTCGAACCATGACCGTGGCGCCGGGCGGGTCGCTGATGATGTTGGCCGGCAGGGTCAGGTCCAGCCACAGTTGCTCCAGCTGCGGGTTGTCACCTGCCCGCTCACGGGCCTGCCTGGCGAGATGCCAGGCCGAGGCGACATCGCTTTCGATCAACTGCCTGATTTCCGGTAGCGTCCTTTGCAGCCAGCGTTCGTCGCGCTGCTGGTACCAGGACAGGGCGAGGACGCCAGCCAGTACCATTACCAGCGTTGCCAGTCCAAGCAAGGCCAGGTTCAGCCCACGAGTTCGGCTGCGGTCCGGCGATGGCTCTTCGCTCGATTGTTCCGGAGTCTCTGGCCATGAAGGCTGCCTTGAGCTGGTTGCGGGTTCTTCGCGCATGACCGGGCAGATCATCCGGTAGCCCCGACGGTGCAGCGTTTCAATGTACTGAGGTTGCTGCGGGTTGTCTCCCAGTGCCTGGCGCAGCTCGCTGATGCCCTGGGGCAGCACATTCGGAGAAATCGCAGTGCGTCCCCAGGCCTGGTCCAGCAGCGTGTCGCGATCCATCAGGGCAGGCGCATTTTCCAGCAGCACCTCGAGCAGCCTGAAGGCCTGGCGCCTGAGCACAATGGGACCGTCCGGTCCA